>JBGTGB010000247.1:0-19195 GCA_041746975.1 Haliea sp.
CTATGCCCAGTGTAACAAGCGCAACCCAGGATCGGGGTGTGCGGCGCTGGACGGCGGTGAGACCAGCCACCATGCCGTCCTCGGTGGTTCGTCCGCGTGCGTTGCGATGTATCCCGGTGACTGGGCGCAGGCGCTGATCGCTTTTGATGCCGAGATTCACATACAAGGCCCTGGCGGACGGCGCAAGATTCCCTTCGCTGATCTGCATGTCCTGCCCGGTGACACACCTGATATCGAGACGATCCTGCAGCGGGGCGAGATCGTGACCGAGATAATCGTGCCCGTCGTGCCCGCCCTGAAAGCGAGCCATTACCTCAAGGCCCGCGACCGTGAAAGTTACGCCTTCGCCAGCGCCTCGGCTGCTGTCGGGGTCGAACTGGATGGCGATGCCGTGCGCGACGTGCGCATCGCCCTGGGCGGCGTCGCCGCAATTCCCTGGCGCGCCCGTGCAGCGGAAAAAAGCCTGATGGGCAAGCCGCTGACCGAGGAGTCCGCACGCGCCGCCGGACGGATCGCTTTTGCCGAAGCCCGCGAGCTGGAAGGCTCCACCTACAAGATCAAGCTCGGCGCCGATGTGATTGCCGGGGCACTCATGACCGCGAAGTCGCGGGCGAACGGAGGCGACTGATGGCCCAGACGATCAATACCGCGGTCACCCGCACCGATGCCCCCCGCAAGGTCACCGGCACAGCGACCTACGCCGCCGATGTGATGCCCGCCGGCATGCTGCATGGCGCACTGGCGACATCATCCGTGGCCGTCGGAACGCTGACCGGGATGGACATCTCCAAGGCCGAGGCCGAGCCGGGCGTCCTGGCCGTGTTCACCCACGACACCCTGCCGGATTACAAGCCGGTCAAGGGCTTTTATTCGGGCGGTGCCGGCTCCGCCAGCTTCTGGCCGATGGAAGATGCGCGTATTCGCTACGCCGGGCAACCCATCGCCTATGTCGTTGCGCAAACCGCCGCGGCGGCGCGCCGCGGGGCGCAGCTGATAGAGGCGACGTACGACGTCACCGAGAGCCACATCGCCATGGATCCCGAACAGAGCTTCGTCGTCGACGCGCGGGAAGACAGCAAGGGCATGGTGGTCACCAAGGGCGATCTGGCCCGGGGTCTGTCCTCCGCAGCGCAGATTGTAGAGGCGGAATACATCACCCCGTTCCAGCACCACAATCCGATGGAGATGTTCTCGGCCACCGCTGAATGGCGCGGTGATCGGCTGACCGTCTGGATGCCTTCACAGTCGGTCAGGACCCTGCGAGCCGGCATCGCCCAGGCTTACGGTCTGCCGGAAACCAGCGTTCGCGTGATCTCGCCCTTCGTCGGAGGGGCGTTCGGCTCGAAGGCAGGCGTCACGCCATACGCGATGCTGACCATCGCCGCGGCCAAGGCAGTGGGCGCGCCAGTGCGCCTGATCGTGACGCGGCCACAGATGTACACGGTGGCCACCTTCCGCCCCGAGTCGGTGCAGCGGTTTCGCCTCGGCGCGGATGCCGCGGGCAGGCTGACTGCCTTCGAACATATCGAAATCGCCCAGACCTCGCAGTTCGACCAGGTGGTCAACCCCGGCACCCACATGACCCGCGCGATGTACGCCTGCCCGAACATACACACTGAACAGCGCCTCTCCCGGTCCGACACCAACAGCGGCGGCTTCATGCGGGCGCCGAGCGAGATGCAGACTTTCTTCGGCCTTGAATCGGCGATGGACGAACTGGCGATCAAGCTCGGAATGGATCCGGTCGCGCTGCGGCGCGTCAACGATACAGGCAGGCATCCCGTCGAAGATGTGCCGTTTTCGTCTCGTTCGCTGATGGAGAGCTACGCTGCGGTGGCCGACAGCTTTGGCTGGGCGGACCGCACACCCGGGGTCGGGTCGATGATCGACGGCGACTGGCTGGTGGGATACGGATGCGCCACGGCGACCTATCCGACGAACATCCTGGCCTCAAACGCGCGGGTGCGGATGCAGGGCACTGGTCAGGCCTACATCGAGTTGGCGGCACACGACGTAGGCACCGGCACCTACACCATCATGGCGCAGATCGCGGCAGCGCGCCTGGGCCTGCCTGTCGGCGCCTGCGACGTGGTGATGGGCGAAGCCGACCTGCCCGTCGCGCCGATTTCGGGTGGTTCGACGACGGCTGCTTCGGCCGGGTCCGCTGTCCACGACGCCTGCCTGAAAATCGGTCGGCAGATCGCAGCGCAGGTCTCGGCGATGTCCGAGGGGCCGCTGTCCGGCGCGGATCCGGCAGGGATCACGCTGGAAAATGGCGTGCTGAAGGCGCCCGATGGCCGCAGCCAGCCGCTGGTCGAGGCGTTGGCCTCGACCCCCGCGGGCGAAATTGAGATGATCGGCGAGTTCCGCCACAAGGCGATGACCGACAAGATGATCAAGACCACTTTCAAGGGTGGCTATGGCTCCGCTGGCCCTGTGACCCCCGAAATGGCGATGTTCGCCTTCGGCGCAGAGATGGTAGAGGTGCGGGTGCACCGCTGGACTCATGAGATCCGTGTGCCTCGTCTCCACGGCGCCTTTGCGGCCGGAACCATCCTCAACCGCAAGACGGCCCACTCACAGTTGATGGGTGGAATGATCTGGGGCATTGGCTCGGCTCTTCACGAGGTGACCGAGATCGACAAGCCCCGGTCGCGCTTCCTGAATACCAACATTGCGGAATACCTGATCCCGGTGAACGCTGATGTGCGCGAGGTTCGGGTTGAAATGCTGGAGGAGCGCGACGACTACGTTAATCCGCTGGGCGTCAAGGGTATTGGCGAGCTGGGGATTGTTGGCACGGCGGCAGCGATCGCCAACGCAGTGCACCATGCCACAGGCAGGCGCCTGCGTCGGCTCCCAATCCGCATGTCTGATCTGGTCCGCGAGGGCCCATACCAGTGATGGCGAAGGCGGCCTCCTCAGATTGGTTGTCGAGCCGGCTCGGTTCTGTCGCGAGCGGTTGTGTAGTCCACGCCATAGGCGTTTGCACGGTCTCGGTCCTGAACAGGCTCTGGAGCTGTGAATGACATGACTATGCCCCAGACCAAGCCTGCGCCCAGGATCCAAAGAGGGATGAGGACACCCTGCGAAAAAATCTCGTTCATGGAAACCTCCTTGCCGACACACCTGCCGTCGACGGGTTGCGGGATTCAGCGTGCACGGGTTGCGCGGCTGAATCAGAATGGCCAATCTAGGCGCTATGGGCGCCTCGGTCCGTGCGTTGACCCACGTGCCTGCGATATCGTCGCTGCAACCGTGCAAGCCGCGTGCAGCCGTGTGGGCTATTCGCCACAGCTGTTACCTCGACAGAAAATGGGCAAAACATGGACAGATTGAATAGCTGATATCTGAGTAAATCTTCCAGTTGTCAGTTGTGAAACAACAACCGTTAATATAACTTTCACTAATTTGAGGTAAATCACATGCCAAAGGTAGAGCAACTTTTACCGGACAGCGTGGCTTTCATGTCTGCCATTCCGCCTGACGTTGCAGGCGCCTCCACCGGTAGCGACCGCACTAAATGGTGCGAATTCATCGAGAAGCACGCTATTCCACTTAGATCTGACTTGCAGAAATGCATAACGGACAGCATGGTAGATCCAGATACCGGGGTCTACAGGAAACGCACGCCGATAAGCGGCTCACTCGTAACCCAGCATTGGTCCGAGCTTGATTTCAGGCACGCGTTCGCCGAAATTCTCAGGCACCAACTAGCAGACACAGTTCTCAGTGAACTCCCTGCTGAAGCTGCGTCGCAATATGACAAGATGAAGGGCAATTTTCGTGCCTCCGTGCGGGTTTTCTGGGAGCAGGCAAGTTGGGTAGCTCTGCACCTGGGCACCGAACGCGAGCTGGATTTCCCATATGCCGAGGCAGCCGAGGGCTACTTCGATATCGTCGACTCACAACTCGCAGAGCTGTTCTTTGAACGTGCCTTCTCCCAGATGTGCACTGACGAAAGCGATCCACATCATGCAGCCCTGAAAGTCATCTATGAAGCCAGGTTCGGCAAACCGCTCGATTGCAAAAAGCTGGCGAGCCTTGACAATACTCTCTCGAAATTGACACCACAGTACGTCAAGACCTGTACTGACTTCTGGAAGCTGGGTGGCTACAAAGAGTAAAACCCGCCTCCTCTAGACCGTCGGCTACGCTATCCCCATGTGCGGCCGCTTCAACATCACCAGTCTCCCCGGGCTTCAGGACCTTCTGGACTTCCTGGGAATAGACTCTCCATTGCCCGAAGCACGGTTGAACATCGCCCCAACCGAAAACATCCTGCTCCTTCGCCCTGATGGTGGGGAGATGGCCCGGTGGTGGCTGGTGCCCTCCTGGGCGAAGGAGGTCGGCACCAAATACAGCATGTTCAACGCTCGCGCTGAATCCCTGACCAAGAGCCCCGCCTTCCGCGGGCCTTTCCGGCGCCAGCGCGGCGTGGTGCCGATGTCCAATTTCATCGAGTGGCGCATGGAGGACGGACAGAAGCAGCCCTGGGTCGTCGGCAACGGGGAGCACACCATGACGGTGGCCGCACTATGGGATGTCTGGGAGGGAGGTGATACCCCATTGCTGTCCTGCACCCTGGTGACAACGGCAGCGGCCGAAGCCTTCCGCCCCTGGCACAATCGTATGCCCGTGATGCTCACCCGAGAGGAGTGCCGCCGCTGGCTGGACAATGAGCAGGCGATCGAACCCGGGGACATGATCCTGGCGCCGGTGCTGAAGTTCGATCTCGAGCTCTACCCGGTCAATCGGGCGGTAGGCAATTCAGGCAACAAGGACTCCGCGCTCTTTGCGGCGATTGGCCCGTCGGTTAAGCTCCAGGGCGGGAACCCCAATTGAGCAGGAACACCAGTTCAATTTACTAAACCGCTGTGGCAGAATGATGCCGTCCGGTATTCGCTGGACTGGAGGCACACTATGCGGCGTATTGTCCTCGCACTACTTTGCACCTATACGGCGTTTGCCCATGCATCTACAAGGGTCATCATCGACGGCACTGAATTGCACTATGTGGAGCAGGGAAGCGGAGCGCCTCTGGTACTTGTCCATGGCAGCCTCGCGGATTTGAGTTATTGGGAAGATTCCAATCAAATTGCCTTACTGGCGACCGAGTACCGCGTAATCGCTTATAGCCGACGATACAACTTTCCAAATAGCAATGAGCCTGGTGGCGATCACTCCGCCGTTGTCGAGGCGCAGGATCTGGCGAGACTTCTCGACGCACTGGACACTGGCCCTGTGCACCTCGTCGGCCACTCATACGGCGCGTATACCGCCCTGCTTTTTGCTCTCGAGTACCCGGATCAAGTGCTGAGCCTGGTGCTGGCCGAGCCGCCGATCCTCCCATGGCTGCCGGATATTCCTGGGGGTGAGGGCATCATGGAAGGCTTCATGGCCAATGTATGGGAGCCAATAGGGAAAGCTTTCCGGGATAAGGGCGATGAGGCCGGGCTGGAACTCACCGCCCAGTGGTACTTCGGGGTTCCTTTCGCGGAGGTCGAGCCGGAATGGCAGACTTTGTTTAGCCGCAATGTGCGGGAATGGCGTGAGCTGACGCAGTCAGCATCCGCTTTTCCGCAGGTCAAAGCCGACCGCATTCGTGCACTCAAGGTCCCGATCCTGCTCCTTTCCGCAGGAAACAACGCAGGCGGTTTCAATGACCTTATCGACAGCTACATCGAGCGCCTCGCGCCGGGCGCGGAGCGCGTGGTTATTCCGAATGCGAGCCACGAAATGTTCCTGGACTTTCCCGATGAGTCAGCCCGCGCAGTGCTCAACTTCTTTCACGGTAGTGCGGATACCTCACCTGCGCCCTCAGGGTGAGATGGATGTGCATCCGGATCATCAGAACAAGGGGCTGGGGCGGCGATTGGTTCACCGCGTCATCAACTGGGCCCGAGTACAGAAGCTTTCCAGTGTAACCCTCACAACGTTCGAGACCGTACCGTGGAACGCGCCTTTCTATGGCAAGCTCGGCTTCCGGATACTTGCAGAGGACGAACTCCCACAGGAACTGATTGAGCACCTGCACGCCGAGTATGCGCAGGGGCTGCGACAGCGTGTCGCCATGCAGAGGGCGCTTGCGCCTGCATGAGCCAGAGGTGTGATATGGCTTCCACAATTTCAACGGAACGGCTGAGATTTCTGGTCAGTCAATTCCGCGAGCGGCTGTGGGTCAGACCGCTCGTGGTTTGCCTGCTATCGATTGGCGCGGCCTTTGTCGCCAAGCTCTTTGATGACGTCGGGTTGGGACGATATGCGCCGGAAGTGACAACGGAATCAGTCGAGATGCTGCTTTCCGTCATGGCCGCCAGCATGATGGTCATCGCAACCTTTTCTGTAGCGTCAATGGTCTCGGCCTATGCGGCGGCAAGCAACACGGCCACGCCGCGTTCATTCACCCTGATCGTTGCCGACGATGCTTCCCAGAATGCTCTCTCGGCTTTCGTCGGTGCCTTCATCTTCTCGATCGTGGCGCTGACTGCGGTCAAGAACAGCTATTACGGCACTGCAGGCATTTTCATTCTATTTGTGCTTACAGCGCTCGTATTCGCCATGGTTATCTTTACCTTTGTGCGCTGGGTTGATGGCATTGCCCGCCTCGGCCGGATTGGGTCAACGTTGGACAAGGTGGAGGAGGCAGCTTGCGAAGCTCTGACGCGGCGGCGGAATGCACCAACCCTTCAGGGTTGCTCGGCACGCGCCCACCCAGAAGGACAGGCGATTTTCGCGACGAAGGTCGGCTACGTACAACACATCGATGTCGAGACGCTACACACCTGGGCAGAGGAGACCAGCCTGCGGGTGATCGTAACTGCCCTCCCGGGCACCTTCGCCACGCCGGAGCGGCCACTGGCTTACGTGGTCACTGACCGCGAGGATGACCCCGTGCCCGACTGCGCGTGCGCGGTGGAAACGTTCAAGATCGCTACCGACCGTCGCTTCGACGACGACCCAAGGTTTGGTCTGATCGTGCTTGCGGAAATCGCCGGAAGGTCCCTGTCGCCCGCGGTGAACGATCCAGGCACGGCGATTGACGTCGTCGGAAGATTGGTGCGACTCTTTCATCTGTGGTCTGAGCCGGCAACGGCTGAGGATGATAACCGGACGGTGTACAAGCGCGTGGAGGTGCCCGAGATTTCCGTGCATGATATGTTCGATGACGCCTTTACCGTAATTGCCCGGGACGGTGCCGGGCAAGTCGAGGTTGCAGTTCGCTTGCAGAAGGCGCTGGCTACCCTGGCGTCGATAGGCGATGAGAAGATGCGAGAGGCCGCCAATCACCACCGGGGCCTGGCATTGGAGCGTTCGAGACTGGCGCTGAAATTACCGGAGGACCTGGCGGCCGTACGCAACGCCGCTAACATGGGGGGCTGAATGAACCGGCATTTGCCAATCATTTACGTTCGGGGATATGCGGGCAGCGAAGGGGCCGTCGAGGCCACGGTGAACCTGCCCTACTACGGCTTCAACCTGGGCAGCACCCAGGTGCGGACCGGGCCGGACGGCGATCCCGACTTCTTTATCTTCGAGAGTCCGCTGGTACGCCTGATGAAAGATCACGGCTATACCGATATCTTTGCCCGGATCGACGACGATGGCGCCGTGCGACTCCTCAACGGCGAGGAGGAACGCTACGGGAGTGACGGTTTTCCGCAGCGTTCCCTCTGGGTCTATCGCTACTACGACCGCACTTCGGAACGGGTCGGCGATGGCAACCGTGACAACATAGAGATCCTGGGGGACAACCTCGGGCTGCTGCTCGATTTCGTACTCAGGGAAACCGGGGCGCAACAGGTGCACCTCGTCGCGCACTCCATGGGCGGGCTGGTATGCCGCTCCCTCATCCAGCGGGTGCTGAAGGAACGTGCCGCCGAGCGCGTGGCACGCCTGTTCACCTATGCCACCCCGCACCGCGGGATCCACTTCAGGCGCGGCCTGGGCTTTCTCACCAGTGTGCGTGATCTGCTGGGCCTGAACGATTCCGACACCTTCGGCCCCGGGCGCATGCGCCAGTACCTGGATTTTCCAGATGACTGGGATGAGCAGCGGCTACACGAGATCGGCGACCATTTCCCGGTGGAGCGGGTGTTCTCGCTGATCGGTACCAATCACACCGACTACAATCTCGCCCGCCTCGCGGTGGGCCCCGGCAGCGACGGCCTGGTGCAGATGGATCACGCCTACGTGCACGGCAGCAGCCGTGCCTTCGTCTATCGCGCCCACAGCGGGCCCCTGGGAATCGTCAATTCCGAGGAGGGGTATCAGAACCTGCAGCGGTTTCTGTTTGGTGATACCAGCGTGAAAATCGAACTTGAGGGCCTGCGCCTGAAGGATTACCTGCGCGACGATGCGGATCTGCGGTTCATTCTGGTCGAAACCACCGTGCTGATCCGCGGCGAAGAAGTGGTGATGACCGACCAGCGCGAGGAGCACGGTTCGGCACTGACCATAGGCGCCCGGGATCTGGAGGAAGGTCACGAAACCCTGTTCAGAACCTACCTCGCCCGCTCCGGCCGGCCCAGCAACCGGGAGCGCTATTCCCATTTCCAGATTCGTTTACGGCTTCTGCCTCACTATGTGAGCCACCGGCGGGTACTCCGCGACCGGCACTATTTTGGCGAGCACCTGTTCCAGCAGACGCTGACTGTCGGCATCCGTGATATCGACGCCGGCAGGGGTCGGCTGGTTCGCGCCGGCTGGACAGCAATGGATACCGATCTTCCTGCCACAGGTACCAGGCACCCGCGCAGTGACGACATCCGCTTTGCGCTGAAATCCGGTCATCTGGAGGCTGGCGCCCTGGTCCTGCGGGTGCGCGACGAGGGAGATCCGGGCAGCTGACGTGTGGCGGCGATGGACGCACCAGCGCCCAGAGGCTATGGTTGCGCCAAGCGAAAACAGAGGAACACCCATGCAGCAAACCGCACGCGTAGCGACCGCAACACTGTTGGTGGCAGCACTTGCCGCCCTGACCGCCTGCTCCCCGCCGGGGGACCAGGCCACGAGCCCTACTCCGGCAGCCCCTGCCGCTGTTACTGCGCAGGCCAGCCCGGCAGCGCCCGCCCGACCGGAATATGTCCTCCCATCCGCGGAAGCCTTCGATGCTGCCGCCGTACCGCCCTACCGCGGTGACCACGCCGCAGTCTATGCCCACATAGATGCCAACCTGGACGAGCACCTGGCCAACATCCAGCGCTGGCTGCGCCAGCCTTCCATCAGCGCTCTGGACATCGGCGTCCGCGACATGGCAGAGATGGTGCGCGGCGACCTCGAGCGCATAGGCTTCCAGGAGGCAGCCATCGTCGAGACCGACGGCCACCCGGGAGTCTGGGGCTACTACGACGCCGGCGCCGAGCGCACGCTGATGCTCTACCTGATGTATGACGTGCAGCCGGTGGACGAGGAGGACTGGCTAAGCCCGCCCTTCGCCGCCAACCTGATCGACCACGAGCTCGGCAAGATACTGATGGCCCGCGGCGCCACCAACCAGAAAGGCCCCCAGCGCGCGCTGTTGAATGCCATCGAATCCATTATCGCAGTCGACGGTACTCTGCCGGTGAACCTCATGGTTACCGCCGAGGGCGAGGAGGAGCTGGGCTCACCGCATTACCCACAGATCGTTGACCAGTATGAGGAACGCCTGCGCACGGCCGACGGCGTGATCTTCCCGTTCAATTCCCAGGCGCCGGATGGCAGCGTCAGCCTGAACCTGGGGGTGAAGGGCATTCTGTACTTCGAGGCCGAGGCCAGCGGCGGTGACTGGGGCGGCCCACGGGAAGCGGAGATCCACGGCTCCTACAAAGCCATCGTCGACGCTCCCGTCTGGCGCCTGGTGCAGGCACTGTCGACCCTGGTATCGGAGGACGGCAACACGATTCTGGTGCCGGGCTACTACGACGGCGTACGCCCACCCACCGCAGAGGAAGCGTCGCTGATCGCAGGCCTGCTGGCGAGCCACGACGACGCCCGCCTCAAGGACACATTCAAGGTCGGCCGCTGGATCGACGGCATGAGCGGCGAAGCGGTGCTGCGCAACCTGATCTACACCCCCACCCTGAATATTGACGGCATTTACGGCGGCTACACCGGTGAGGGGGTCAAGACGATATTGCCGCACATGGCTACGGCCAAGATGGATTCCCGGCTGCCCGTGGGTCTGGATCCGGATGAGGCCTTTGACCGCATCCGTGCCCACCTGGACGCCAATGGCTACGAGGATATTGTTCTCCGCAAACTGTCCTCCTACCCGGCCTCCCAGACCTCGGTGCACACGCCGCTGGTGCAGGCGGTCATAGGTGTGTTCAACAAGCATGGTGCCACACCGACGGTGAATCCACGGCTTGCCGGCAGCGCGCCGTTCTACCAGTTCACGGAACGACTGGGCTTACCCATGGTGCCCACGGGCTTCGGTTTTGGCACCGATGCCCACGCGCCCAACGAGTTCATGTTGATCGAACCCGCGGCCGGTGTCGGCGCCGCTGGACTCGCCGCCGTCGAGAAAGGCTACGTCGACATGCTCTATGCGCTGGCGGCACCGGAACAGGGAGAGTGACAGGAAAATGCTGACTGGGAACTCTCGGCGCGCGGTGGGTCTCGCACTGGCGTTCGCACTGCTCTGCGCCGGCCTGGCCGTTGCCAGGCCGCCCCTCTCCATCGAGATGGCGCGACTGATCGACGGTGAGGGCGCCAGTGCCGCCCGCGAGCGTTTTGCCGAGCTTTGGGAAAGCGGGTCCGCCGACTATGAACCGGATGTGGACGGCCTCGCCAGTCTGGGCAGCCGCTACCTGCAGGAGGGCAACATCGAGGCCGGCATGGTGGTGATGGAAATGGTGTCCGTCATCAGCCTGGCCGAGCTTGATTCGGCCCTGGAGTCTCAGGCGGCACTGGTGGCGGAGATGGAGGCACCCGGGGACGAAGTCGGACAGCGAACATCAGCAGATCGCGGCCCCGCCCGCGGGGACCTTGAGCGGCTTACCGGCATTTTTGCCCGTGAAGAAGCATCCAGGCGGGAGCTGTTTGTCACCCAGACCTGTGACGGTTTCCTCGTCGTCGGCCCCCTATGGGCGGACACCGCGCCCTGGAACCTGCGTTCGGAAGGTGAGGAGTCTTTCACTTTTCGCCAGGGTGCGCTGCAATTTGCGCTTGAATTTGCCACTGGCGATGACGGCGTGGCGCAGCAGCTCAGTCACAACATTCGCGGCCTCGCTACCCCGATGCAGCGCCGTGGGCCGCTACCGGGCGACTGGCCCAGCTGTCAGCCGGCCGCGGAAGCCCGCTGACCAGGAACCGTCAGTCCCGATCGCGGGGCAGGATCGGGCGCATCAGTTGTGAATTTGGTCCCCTGATAATGCCCCGAGGTTCGCGCTCCGGATACGGCCGCTGCGGTGGATGGAAACCGGGCCGCCCGTGCCTAGAAGGGATCGGAAGCGGTGCATAGAAGTATTCGTAGTGCACTTCGGGCTGCGCCTGGCGCATCCCGGCGGCTGCTGGCTCGAGCACAACCGTCTCTCTCGCCACCTCGCGCTGCGCTTCTCGCTCACGCCGGTCCGCCGCCATGCGTTCGGTGGTCTCACGCATGGCTTCGAGGTTCTGCAGGGATTCCTGCGAGGAAGCCGCCTCCGGCGTGTCAATAGCGATAAGCTCCGCGGCCGCGGGGTCCTCTGGCGGCGTATCGGAAAATCCGACCACGCCATCGCTGCCAACTACCTTATAAACGGTAGTGGAGCTTGCCGCTGCAGCAGCTGCGGCAAGAATGAGCAAAACACTGACGGAAAGACGTAGCACCATCACCGTTGGAGCCAGGAAAATCACTGGAGTTCCCCGCTGCGCACAGCAGCGGGCCCTGCTACCTGAGCACTAGATCATCGGTGGTGCAATCGTCGCCATTCCGCCGGCCAAAGGCATAGCGTCGTTCTTTTGCCTTGAGGGAGTAGGTATGGGTGCTTATCGCACCGAGGGAGCGCCGGTCGGGCTCCGGCTCCCGCCTGTCCTGGTGGCGTCTGTAGCGACAATCACACTGGAGCCGACCGCACTCCTGTAGAGGCAGCATGGGAGCATCGACCTGGAGAATCCGCTTCTCCTGCAGCCTGGTCACTGCCTCACAGGCTCCTGGCCCCGGCTCGATAGTGCAACAGCGATAGCGTGAGGTGGACTGATACTCATTTGCGTAGGGCTTCGCTCTGCGCCTCGTCACACGCCCAGAAGCACCGCCCGCCCCCAACGCGGATTTGAGGGTGTGCCAGATACTGCTCATCACAATACCTCCCGCAGGTCAGATTCTTGGCCTGAGATCTAACACTGATCAGGTATGCGGCTTCCGTGCGTCATCCCACATAGACGCAGCTGTCGGGTGTCGTAGCGGCCAGGACAGGCTAAGATTGATGTTTCCGCCCCGGGACCCTCCACTTGATGCTGGTTTTTCTAGTCAACTCGGTCATTGTCGCCCTGGTAGTGATGATCCACTATGAAGCCCTGCACTGGCTGACCCGGTACCTGCCCCGCATTCCGGTCGTGCACCGCGCCCGCATCGCCATTGGGGTGCTCGGCGCGCTGGTGGCTCACGCGGTGGAAGTGTGGATTTTTGCGCTTGCCTACTACACGCTGACCACCCGATTCGGCTGGGGTAGCCTGGAAGGGAATTTCGATGGCACCGTATTGGACTGCGTGTACTTCTCCTTTACCGTATTTTCGACATTGGGCTTCGGAGACATTTTCCCTCAGGGTGAAATCCGCTATCTGGTGGGCATCGAGGCGTTGACCGGCCTGGTACTGATCACCTGGACCGCCTCTTTCCTGTTCTACGAAATGCAACGCAACTGGAGTGAAAAGTAAACCACCATGTCCCAACTCACCATCCGCAAGGCCCGACCTGAAGACTGCGCCCTGATCCTGCGCTTCGTCCGCGACCTCGCCCTCTATGAGAAGGCGCTGGACGAGGTCAGGGCCACCGAGGCCGACCTCCAGGGTCTGCTGTTTGCCGAGCATCCCCGGGTCTTTGCCCTGATCTGCGATGTGGACGGAGAGGCCGCCGGATTTGCCCTGTACTTCTACAACTTCTCCTCCTGGCTGGGCCGCCTGGGATTGTATCTGGAAGACCTCTACGTGGCCCCGGCACAGCGCGGCAAGGGCGCCGGCAAGGCGCTGCTGCAATATCTGGCGCAGCAGGCGGTGGCCGAGGGCTGTGGCCGCTTCGAGTGGAATGTGCTGGATTGGAACGAGCCCGCCATTCAGTTCTACGAGTCGTTTGGCGCCCGTCCCCAGAGTGATTGGGTGGGCTATCGGCTCACCGGCAGGGCGCTGGAAGACTTTGCCGCCAGGATGAGATGAATCGCGGCTTCGCTGCGACGAAGCCTCTTTCCGCGCGGGCAAAGGCCCGTATACTGCGTCGATGCGCATCAACGAATTGCTGGAAAACAAAAAGTACCTGTTCTGGGTGTTCCAGGTCGCGGGCTGGAGCGGCTGGGGGGTATCCCATTACTGGGGTGGAGTTCTGATCGGGGCCGCACCCAAGCATTACCATTGGTACCTGTTGCTGATTAGCCTGATCGGTTGCGGCCTGACCCTGGGGCTGCGCGCTCTCTACCACTACACCTGGGATATGTCGATCGCGCGCCGTATCGCCGCCCTTCTGCTCGGATCCTATCTGGCGGGACTGGTCTGGATGAACGTTCGCATGGGTATTGCGTCGCAGATGTTTCCCGAAGAGATAGGCCGGCGTAGCGCCAAGATTATTCCGGAATGGTTCAGGTATTTCGATGGCTCGGTATCCGCGTTCTGGGTGATGCTGGTTTGGAGCTCCCTGTACTTCGGCATCAAGTACTACCTGCTGGTGCAGGAGGAAAACCAGCGCCTGCTCAAGGCCATGTCCATGGCCCAGGAGGCGCAGTTGAAGATGCTGCGCTACCAGCTCAATCCACATTTCCTGTTCAACACCCTCAATGCCATCTCCACTCTGATCCTCGACCAGCAGACGCAGCTGGCCAACACCATGGTCAGCCGGCTGAGCCGCTTCCTGCGCTACTCGCTGGACAACGACCCGATGGTCAAGGTTACCGTGGCCGAGGAATTCGAGGCCCTGGCGCTGTACCTGGACATCGAGAAAGTGCGTTTTGGCGAGCGCCTGCAGCTACACTTCCACCTGGAACCGGAGGCTAAGGAAGCCCTCGTGCCCTCCCTGTTGCTGCAACCACTGGTGGAAAATTCCATCAAGTATGCGATTGCCAACGCGGTGGGCGGTGGCAGTATTGGCGTCAGCGCCTGTGTCGAGAAGGACGAGCTGGTGCTGGCGGTAGCCGATGACGGCCCCGGCCTGGACATGCGCGTCGGCCGCAATCCCAAGGGCGGCGGCGTCGGCCTCAACAATATCCGCGATCGCCTGCGGGAACTGTACGGGGAGCGGCAATCCTTCCGCCTCGGCGCGACCGAACCCCACGGCCTGACGACGACCGTCCGGCTGCCACTGGAAAGAGCCACGGTGAGCTCATGAACCCACTGACCGCGGTCATAGTTGATGACGAAAGCCTTGCCCGGCGGGGCCTGGCGCTACGTCTGCAAAAGATTCCCGAGGTGACTATTGTCGCCGAGTGCGCCAATGGTGAAGAGGCCCTCGCCGCCATCGCCGAGCATGAGCCGGAAATGGTGTTCCTGGATATCCAGATGCCCGGCATGGACGGCTTCGAGGTGCTGGCGCGGCTGCAGGCCGACACTCTGCCCATGATTGTCTTTGTCACTGCCTACGACGAGTACGCGGTAGACGCTTTCAAGGTGCATGCGGTGGACTACCTCCTCAAGCCGGTCGAAGAGCAGCGCCTGCAGGACGCGGTGACGCGGGCACTTGAACAACGCTCTCGACAGCAATCGGCAGAGAGCAAGTCCAGGCTGATGGAGTTGGTCATGGGCATGACCGGCGCCACCGCCCGCTCGGTGGAGGCGATGGCTTCGGGCCAGGGCCGTCTGTCCTGGCCGGAACGACTGTCGATCCGCGACGGCGGTTCTGTCAGCTTCATTCGCGTCGCGGACATTGAATGGATAGATGCCGCGGGCGACTACATGTGCATCCACGCCCTGGGCAAGACCCACATCATGCGGGTCACCATGAAGGAGCTGGAGGCAATGCTGGACCCGACGCGTTTCCTCCGAGTCCATCGCAGCACCATCGTCAACTCCACCGGCATTACCGGCGCCCGCAGTCTGGACAGCGGCGAGTACCTGCTGCAGCTTGAGAGCGGTGCTCAGGTCAAGGTCAGCCGCGGCTACCGCGAGCGGGTGCGGACTCTTCTGGAAGCCTGAAGCCATAGCGTGACTTCGTCGCGGGGCTGGCAACCGCGCGCCAGTCGCGCATAATGGTGTGAGGTCCTATCAGGGAGTGGTGTCCATGAACATGAGTAAGGTGGTGTTCGGCTTTTTCGTGCTACTGGCGGTGACGCTGAATTTTGGGTTCTTCATCGGTGACATCGACAACCCGGACCACCACGACGTCTATGAGCTGTTCGCAGCCCTGGTGGTCGGTCTTATCGCCACGGTGCTCAAGTTCGGCGAACGCTCGCAGATGGGGGCCATCCTGCTCGCATCCAGCCTGGTAGTGGACCTGCAGTTGATTGCGGCCGTCGTCGTGTGGGCCGTTGCAGTACATGTTACGGAGGTGGGCCTGACCCCGAAAGTCATGGCCTCGATCGTGTCCCTGTCCGGGGGAGCCCTGCTGGCGAACCTGGTGTCCCTGGTGCTGCTGACCCTGGATACCGCGGGTCTCAGCAGACGCTAGCCGTCATGCCCATCCCCGCCAACAACTCGCTGGTATTCCTGTTCCTGCGGCGCATGCGCTTGCCGCTGACGGTGCTGATCCTGGCCTACAGTATCGCCACCGTTGGCTTTACCCTGATCCCGGGCGTGGACGACCAGGGCAACCCCTGGCGCATGAGTTTCTTCGAGGCGTTTTACGTAGTCAGCTATACCGGTAGCACCATTGGCTTCGGTGAGGTGCCCTACGCCTTCTCCCAGGGCCAGCGCCTGTGGACCATGGTCAGTATCTACCTGACCGTCATTGCCTGGCTGTTCTCCATCGGCTCCATCGTCTCCCTGCTGCAGGATCCCGCCTATCGGCGCGCCCTGCGCCGGACGCGGTTGGCGCGGCTGGTAAGCAACCTCAACGAACCTTTCTACCTCATCTGCGGCTATGGCGACACCGGGCGCATACTCACCCGCGCGCTGACGGATCGCGGCTACCAGGTGGTGGTCGTGGAGCACAACCAGGAAAAGATCGAGCTGGTGGAAGTCGAGGACTTCCGGGTGCCGGTCACCAGTTTCTGCATGAACGCCAACCTGCCGGACAACCTGGTGGAGGCGGGGTTGCGCAACCGCTGGTGCAGCGGGGTGATCGCCGTCACCGGGGAGGGTCATGTCAACCTGAAGATTGCCATCAGCGCCACGCTGCTAAATCACAAGGTTGCGGTGTATGCCAGTGCCAATACCCGCAGCGAAGCGGACAACATGCGCTCCTTCGACACCGACCACGTGGTCAACCCGGTCGAGGAGTATGAACGGCGTCTGCAACTGGCGATCGACAAACCGGACCTGTTTCGCCTCTACCAGTGGCTCAACTCCGGCCCCAGGGCGCGCCTCAGCAAACCGGTATCCATTCCCCGGGGCAAGTGGATTGTCTGTGGTTTCAGCCGGGTCGGTCGGGCAGTCTGGAAAGTGCTGCAGGAGCGGCATATGGACGTGGTGGTGATTCATCCGGATCCGGAACACTCCGGTTGCCCGGCGGGGACTATCGCTGGCCGCGGCACCCAGGCTGAAGAGTTGATCGCGGCCGGCGTGGAAGCGGCAGTGGGCATTGTCGCTGCCACCAGCGACGACGCCGACAACCTGTCGATTCTGATCACCGCGCGAGCACTCAATCCGGGCCTGTTCCATGTGGTGCTGGAGAACGGGCTCTCCAGCCACGCCCTGTTCCGTGCCGCGCAGCCAGACTTTCTAGGCCAGCCCAGCAGCGTCGTCGCCGGCACCATACTCAGCCGCATCAGCTCCAACCTGGTGGAACCCTTTACCCAGCAGCTGCTGCTGCAGGACAACGATGTCGCGCGCCAGGCCCTCGCTGCTTTCCTCCGCCACCAGAGCGATCACCCGCCACAGTTTTCCTCCGGTCGGATCAGCGCCCGACGCACGCCCGCCCTCGCCCGCGCCCTCGAGGACGGCCGTGAGGTCACGGTGGGCAGGCTGTTGGCCGATCCCCGGGACTGGCAACAGAAGCTCCATCTGGAGGTGCTGTTGGTCCGCAGGCAGCAGCAGGACATCCTGTTCCCCCCGGATGACTTCCTCCTCGCGGTGGGTGACAGGTTGCTGCTGGCGGGACGCGACGGCGAAGCTGAGCGCATGAGTGCGGTGCTGGAAAATGACGAGCGCCTGGAATACATCCTGACCGGCAAGGACCGGCAACAGGGGCTGGTCTGGCGCTGGCTGGAGCGCCGCAGCGCCTGATCAGTTACAGCGAATCTGCTCGCCTTCCCGCGAGGTCACCTCACCGATGATTACAGCACGGGCGTAGCCGGCAGCGCGCAGCGCCTCTTGCAACACCCCGGCCTGCTCGCGCGCTACCCCCAACAGCAGGCCGCCACTGGTCTGGGGATCAAACAACAGATCCCGTCGCGGCTCAGGTGCCAATGCGCAGCCCGCCAGCCGCGCGTTCGCGGGATGCATAGTGCTATATATGCCTGCCTCCAGGCTGGCGAGGGCCCCGGGAAGAGCCGGCACCGCATCCAGCCACAGATCCGCGCACTGGCCCGGGCGCAGCATCTCCAGCAGATGTCCCCAGAGTCCAAAACCGGTAACGTCCGTGGCCGCGGCGGCGCCGTGCTCCAGTGCGAGCCGGGCCGCGGCGAAATTGCTCTGCAGCATGGCGTCAATCGCCGCGCCAATGTCGCGTCCATCCGCCCGCAATTGCATATGCGCCGCAAATAGAGCGCCCGTCCCCAGAGGTTTGGTCAGCAGGAGCTGATCGCCGGGCTGCAATGCCCGTTTCGGCAACAAGCGACCGGCAACGAGGGGCTCCCCTGTCACCGCAAACCCCAGCGCCAGCTCTGGCCCCTGCATGCTGTGCCCGCCTGTCAGGGGGCAGTTCACCTGCTCGAATTCCGCCAGCGCGCCGGCCAGCAACTGCACCAGTTCGCGCTGCTGCAGGGCCGGGCTGCAGAAGGGCAGGGTCACCGCCGCCAGCGCGGACAGGGGCCGGGCACCACTGGCATAGAGGTCCGAGAGGGCATGATTGGCGGCGATGCGCCCCATCAGCCAGGGGTCGGACACCAGGCCGCGAAGGATATCGAGGCTCTGCAACTGGATACCTCCCGCCGGCGCTACCAACACCGCCGCATCATCAGCGCCGCCGGGCTCCGGACACAGCCTGGGGTAAAGTCGACGCAGTTCGGCCAGGGCAGCTGCGAGACTGTCCCCACTGACCTTGGCGCCGCAGCCGCCACAGGGTGCCTGCAACCCCGCCCCCAGGCTCTCGGGCAGGCTGTCCCTCGGCGCCGCGGGCATGGGCTCGGGCAGCTCCTCAAAGCGGGCCATGAAGCCGCGATCAATGCGGTCTTTCCAGCGCCAGACCCAGGCCCCGGTCGCGGCGAAGGGGCCGCGATCTGCGGTTGCCCGACGGTCGCCCAGCGACAGCAGGGACAGGAAGCGATGCTGGGGCCGATGCTCGCGCAGCGGCAGGTCGAGCAGAAAATTGCGCAGGTTGGCGGCCAGCACCGGCGCCTGTCGCACCGCATACACCCCCGCCTTGGGCCGGGGATGGGCCAGCTGCGTGGCAATGTCGCCGGCGGCGAATATCGCATCGTCCGCCACCGCTTGCAGTGTGTCACGCACTGCCAGAAAGCCACCTTCGACAGTGTCCAGCCCGCTGGCCGCGAGCCACGGCGCAGCCGCCGCGCCGGTACACCAGAACAGGGAATCAAAAGGAGCGGTGCGACCATCGTCCAGCTGCAGACTGCCAGCGTTGACGCTCATGACACGGTGGCCGCAGTGAACGGCAATATCTGCGCCAGCCAACGCACGTCGCACCGCCGCCCGCGACGTCGTGTTGTAATCCTGGAGAATGTCTGGGGCTGCACAAAACAGGGTCAGCTGCACGGGCCTCCCGTGCAAGCGCCGGGCCATGGCCAGTGCCAGTTCGACGCTGCCTGCGCCGCCGCCA
>JBGTGB010000248.1:0-7881 GCA_041746975.1 Haliea sp.
CCGCCGGTCGCCAGCTCGGCCGGGGGGCGGCCCATGATCGCCAGATCACAGCGATTTTCCGCCAGCTCGGCAACGACTTCCGCGCGGTTGCCGACGTGTAGCTGAACGGCAATCCCCGGGTGCGATCGGGCAAAGGCCGCCAGCATCGTTGGCGCGAAATACTTGGCGGTGCTGACCACGGAAAGCCGCAGGCGACCGGTGCGCAGGCCGCGCATGGCGTCGAAGGACTGCTGCACCGCCGCCAGGGAATCGAGGATGCCATCCACCGCCTGCGCCAGCTCCTCGCCGGCGGCTGTGAGCTGTATGCCCCGCCCCTGACGTTCATAGAGCGCCAGACCGCAACTCGCCTCCAATTCTCGCAATTGCAGCGATACCGCCGGCTGGGTCAGGTGCAGCTCGCGGGCGGCGGCGGAGATGTTGCCGCGGGCCGCCACCGTGCGGAAGGTGCGCAACTGGCGCAGCGTCACATCCCGCAGAGTTCTCGATATATCAGTCATTCCTTATAGTTATCTCTAAAACATATCATTGGAATAAGAGTTTTACCGCGTCTACGCTTGGTTTTCCAGAGGTGATTTCACTGTGGGGACCCACCCGATGAATAAAGCACAGAGCAGCCAGGCCGCCGAACGCTACCGCGCAGGCGTGATGAAGTACGCGGAAATGGGCTATTGGGAGCCGGACTACGAGCCTGTCGAAACGGATATTATCGCGCTGTTCAGAATTACCCCCCAGGACGGAGTCGACCCGATCGAGGCCGCTGCAGCCGTGGCCGGCGAATCCTCCACCGCGACCTGGACGGTGGTCTGGACCGACCGGCTGACCGCGTGCGAGCGCTACCGCGCCAAGGCGTACCGGGTAGACCCGGTGCCCGGCGAACCGGAGCAGTACTTCGCCTACATCGCCTATGACCTCGATCTGTTCGAGCCCGGCTCCATCGCCAACCTGACGGCGTCGATCATCGGCAACGTGTTCGGGTTCAAGCCGCTCAAGGCGCTGCGCCTGGAGGACATGCGCATTCCTGTCGCCTATGTGAAAACCTTCGATGGCCCGCCCACCGGCATCGTGGTGGAACGGGAGCGCCTGGACAAGTTTGGCCGGCCCCTGTTGGGCGCGACAGTGAAGCCCAAGCTCGGGCTCTCGGGGAAGAACTATGGCCGGGTAGTCTACGAAGCCCTGCGCGGCGGGCTTGATTTCACCAAGGACGACGAGAACATCAACAGCCAGCCCTTCATGCACTGGCGTGAGCGCTTCCAGTACTGCATGGAGGCGGTGAACCGGGCCCAGGCGGTTTCCGGGGAGATCAAGGGCCACTATCTCAATGTCACCGCCGCCACCATGGAGGACATGTATGAGCGTGCCGAATTCGCCCGGGAGCTTGGCAGCTGTATCGTGATGATCGACCTGGTCATTGGCTACACCGCGATCCAGTCGATGTCGCGCTGGGCCCGCCGTAACGACATGATCCTGCACCTGCACCGGGCGGGGCACAGCACCTACACGCGGCAGAAGACGCATGGGGTGTCCTTCCGCGTCATTTCCAAGTGGATGCGTCTCGCCGGCGTCGACCATATCCACGCCGGCACCGTAGTCGGCAAGCTGGAGGGGGATCCCAACAGCGTTCAGGGCTTTTACAACGTGTTGCGCGAGACCCACAACCCGGTCGACCTATCCCGCGGCATTTTCTTTGAACAGGACTGGGCGGGGATGAACAAGGTGATGCCGGTGGCCTCCGGGGGTATTCACGCGGGGCAGATGCATCAGCTCCTGCACTATCTTGGAGAGGATACCGTGCTGCAGTTTGGCGGCGGCACCATCGGCCACCCGATGGGCATCGCCGCGGGCGCTACGGCCAACCGGGTGGCGCTGGAAGCGATGGTGCTGGCGCGCAATGAAGGGAAGGACATGTGGAACGAGGGCCCGGACATCCTGCAGCAGGCGGCCAAGTCCTGCAGCCCGCTGGCAGCGGCACTGCAAACCTGGGGGGATGTGACCTTCAACTACACCTCCACCGACACCCTCGACTTCGTACCCACCGCCACCCCGTCCTGAGGAAGCAGCCATGATGATTACCCAGGGTACCTTTTCCTTCCTGCCGCCGCTCACCCGCGAACAGATCGCGGCGCAGGTCAGTTACTGCCTCGACCAGGGCTGGGCGGTATCCATCGAATATACGGACGACCCGCATCCGCGCAATGTCTATTGGGAGATGTTCGGCCACCCCATGTTCGATATTCAGGACGCGGAGGGCGTTATGCTGGAAGTCGACCGGGCACTGGAAGCCCTGCCGCATTACTACATCAAGGTGAATGCCTTTGACGCCAGCATTGGCTGGGAAACCATCCGCCTTTCCTTCATTATCCAGCGCCCGGAGCAGGAACCCGGTTTTTCCCTGGAGCGGCAGGAATGTGCGGGGCGCAATGTGCGCTACACGACCCGGTCCTATGCCGTCGAGCGCCGCTCCGGGTCGCGCTACGGTACGAAAGAGCGTGAGTGACAGCCCCGCCATCGCTGCCGAAGCCAGCCTCGACCTGGATGCGCTGTACCGCGAGTCGAACATCGACGCAACGCTGCAGACTCTCGACCGCGAGCTTGTCGGCCTGGCGCCGGTCAAGGACCGGGTGCGCGAAATCGCCGCCCTGCTGCTGGTGGAAAAACTCCGCAACCGCGTCGGTCTGCAGGCCCATGCGCCGCCCCTGCACATGAGCTTCACCGGCAACCCGGGCACCGGCAAGACCACGGTGGCGATGCGCATGGCTGCCATCCTCAAGGACCTCGGCTACCTGCGCAAGGGTCACCTGGTCGCCTGCACCCGGGATGATCTGGTCGGTGAGTTCATTGGCCACACTGCGCCCAAGACCCGGGAGATGATCAAGAAGGCCATGGGCGGCGTACTGTTTGTAGACGAGGCTTATTTTCTGCACCGGCCTGAAAACGAGCGCGACTACGGCAAGGAGGCTATAGAAATTCTGCTGCAATCGATGGAGGACCATCGCGATGACTTCGCGGTAATTTTCGCCGGCTATGCCCGGGAAATGCAGCAGTTTTTCAGTTCCAATCCGGGCCTGGGCTCACGCGTCGCGCATCACATCGACTTCCCGGATTATTCGCCCGACGAACTCTACCAGATCGCCGAGGGCATGCTCGAGGACATGCAGTACCGCCTGTCCGACGGCGCGCAGCAAACGCTGAAAAACTACATTGGTTTGCGCAGGGAACAAGCTCACTTTGCCAATGCTCGCTCCATCCGCAACGCCCTGGACCGGGCCCGCCTGCGCCAGGCCCGGCGACTGTTCGAAGCGCGGGGTCAGGCGCTCGATATCAATACCCTGGCGACCCTGGAGGCCGCGGATTTCGAGGGTAGTCGGGTCTTCGCCAAGGCCAGCGGTGCTATGCCATGAAGTTACGGGCGCTGCTGTTTGATGTCGACGGCACCCTTGCCGACACCGAGGAGGCTCACCGCCGGGCCTTCAATGGCGCTTTCGGGCGCCATGGCTATAACTGGCACTGGGACCCGGATACCTATCGTGACCTGCTGCGTGTCGCCGGTGGGCGTGAGCGTCTGGTTCATTTCATCAACAGGCTCGGCCTGTCAGAGGACAGGGCGCGGGAGTGCGTTGCCGACGTCCCGGCGATCCATCGCACCAAGACATCGCTCTACACACACGCCGTTGCCGCCGGAGAAGTGCAGCTGCGGCCCGGTGTCCAGCGCCTGGTCGACAGCGCCCGCAGCGCGGGCCTGCAGGTGGCTATCGTGACCACAACCAGCGCAGCCAACGTCCGGGCGCTGATGGCAGCAAATCCGCTCCTGAGCGCCGATTGGTTCGACAGCGTGGTTACCGGTGAACGGGCGCCGCGGAAGAAGCCGGCGCCGGACGCCTACCTGGAAGCGCTTGCAGAACTGGGCATCGAGGCCAGCGCCGCTGTCGCCATCGAGGATTCCCGCAACGGGCTCCTTGCGGCCGCGGCTGCCGGGATTCCCGTGGTGATCACCTGGTGCCAGTGGACGGAGCATCAGGATTTTTCCGGCGCGCTGATGGTCCTGCCCTCCCTGGGCGACCCTCAGGCACCTCTGCCCTCAGAGGCAGGGCAGACTTTCCCATGGCTGGAACTGGAACACATCGCGGAGGCGCTGGAGCATGGCTGAACCGCAGAGTCTGGGTCTGGAGGCCATCGCTATTGATCTCGACGGCACCCTGGTGGATTCCCTGCCGGATCTGGCGTGCGCGGCGAACTACACGCTGGCACAACGCGGCCTTGCCCCTCTGGACGAGAGCACGGTGCGCGGGATGATCGGCGATGGTATCGACACGCTGCTGCTGCGCTGCCTGCACCGCGCCCTGGGGCGTGATCCCGAAACCGCGGAACTGGTCGCTGCGATCCCTGAGATGCGGGAGTTCTACGGCAGTCATGTTTTTGAGCACAGCCGGGTTTATCCCGGTGTCCTGGTGGCGCTGGAGCAGTGGCGGGAGCGGGGTATTCGGCTCGCCTGCGTGACCAACAAGGCCTCGGAGCTGACGTTGCCGCTGCTGCAGGGCGCGGGCCTGGACGGCTATTTCGAGGCGGTGTACTGCGCCGACACCCCTGCGGAACGCAAGCCTGCTCCTGTTATGCTGCTGCGCCTCCTGGCGGAACTGGAGATCGCGCCGGCGCGCTGCGCCATGATCGGGGACTCCATTCACGATATTCACGCGGCACAGGCCGCCGGGATACTGGCGATTGGCGTAGACTACGGCTACGGGGATCCCGGCGCCGGGCGCGATCCGCCGGAGCAGATGCTGCTGTCGAGCCTGGAGCATCTGCGAATCTAAAACCACGATAATAACAGGAAGCAAACCATGTTGAGCGGACGTCTGTCGCTGGAAGAGTTTCTCATCGAGGAGCGCAAGAAACACGCGCAAGCCAGCGGCGATCTCAATGGCCTCATTATCGCCGCGGCGAGAGCCTGCAAGGTGATCTCGCACCAGGTGGCGGCGGGCCAGCTGGTCACGCCCTACGCGAGCGAAGTCCTGGAGGACCCGGGGGATCTCGAGACCCTGGCGGAGGGCATTTTCCGCCGGCTGGTCCAGACCAGCGGCCGTCTTGCCGGTATCCTTTCTCCCCGGGAGGCGCACATTCCAGCGCCGAGCGCTGATTCACCTCCCGGGAAATACCTGTTCCTGTTCAACCCATTGGAGGGCGTCGCCAACCTGCCCTTCAATGTTCCTGCCGGCAGTATTTTCTCGATCCTGCGTACCACCTCTGAGCGCCATCCCGCGGGGGAGGACGCTTTCCTCGCTCCCGGATCCGGCCAGGTCTGCGCTGGCTATGCGATCTATGGGCCTTCAACCATGCTGGTGCTTAGCGTAGGAACCGGTACCCATGGCTTCACTCTGGACCCTATTCTGGGAGAGTTTGTATTGACCCACCCAGGCTTGAAAATTCCGGCGCGCACTGACGAATTTGCCGTCAACGCCGTCAACCATCGCATCTGGGAGCCCGCGGTAAAACGCTATGTCGATGAATGTGTCGCCGGTAGTGCCGGTACGCGCGGGCGGGATTTCAGTATGCGCTGGGTCGCCTCCCTGGTCGCGGAAACCCATAACATCCTCCTGCGGGGTGGAGTATTCCTCAACCCGCGTAACCCTGGGCTCGACGAGTGCGGGCGTCACGACCAGGCGCGCCTGTTGTACGCGGCCAATCCCGTTGCTTTCCTCGTGGAGCAGGCTGGGGGCAGCGCGAGTACCGGGCGCCGACGTATCCTCGACATCGAGCCGCGTGCGCCGCACCAGGAGATCGGGCTGATCTTCGGCTCCAGCGAGGAGGTGGAGCGCTTGCAGGGCTACCACACGGAAACCACCGAAGATTACAACGCACCGCTGTTTGGCGTACGCGGCCTGTTCCGGGACTGATCCAGGGAGCAACTCATGTCAAAGAAGCATCCGATTATCGCCATCGTCGGCCCTTCGGGCGCCGGCACCACCTCCGTCATGCGCACCTTTGAGGAGATCTTTCGCCGCGAGGGCGTCAATGCCGCCTTTCTCGAGGGCGACGCATTTCATCGCTATGGCCGCATGGCAATGCGGGAGAAAATGCAGGAGGCCCTGGCCCAGGGCAATCACGGCTTCAGTCACTTTGGGCCCGAGGCCAACCTCTTTGCCGAACTGGAGCAACTGTTTGCCGGCTATGCCGCCAACGGCTCCGGTCGTTGCCGCAAATACCTGCATGATGACGTGGAGGCGGCGGAGTACGGCCAGGCCGCGGGCACCTTCAGCGCCTGGGAAGATCTGCCGGAGGACACCGATCTGCTGTTCTACGAGGGCCTGCACGGCGCGATTGCAACCGATACCGTCGATATCGCCCGTCACGTTGACCTGCTGATCGGCGTGGTCCCGGTTATCAACCTGGAGTGGATACAGAAACTGAGCCGCGACAAGGAATCCCGCGGCTACTCCACTGAGGCCGTCACCGACACCATCCTCCGCCGTATGCCCGACTATGTGCACTACATCTGCCCCCAGTTTTCCCGCACGCACGTGAATTTCCAGCGGGTGCCAGTGGTGGATACATCCAACCCCTTTATTGCCCGCAGTATTCCGACAGCGGATGAATCCATGCTGGTAATCCGCTTTGCCAACCCGCGTGGCATCGACTTTCCCTATCTGCTGTCCATGCTCGAGGGGTCCCACATGTCCCGCGCCAATACCATTGTCTGCCCCGGCGGCAAGATGGCGCTGGCCATGCAGCTTATCTTTACCCCGATGATCTGGCGTATCATGGAGAACGCGCGCAACGCCCGCACCTGCGACTGAGGACCCCATGAGCGAAACTACACAGGATTTTATCGTCAACCGCAGCGACCTCACCCAGACCCGATGGGTAGGCGGACCCCCACCGGACGAGGTCCCGCTCGACTCTGGCCAGGTGCTGGTTGCAATCGAGAAGTTTGCCTTTACCGCCAACAACATCACCTACGCCGTGGCCGGCGATCTGCTGAACTACTGGTCGTTTTTCCCCGCTGAAACCGGCTGGGGGCGCATTCCGGTCTGGGGCTATGCGACCGTTGTGCGCACCCTCTCGGACGCGATTGCAGAGGGGGAAAGGCTCTACGGCTATTTCCCGATGTCATCCCACCTGATTATGCAGCCGGAGTCGGTGACGCCGGGATCCTTCCTCGACCAATACAGGCAGCGGCGCGAGTTGCACCCGGTCTACAATACCTACAGTCGGCTGCATGCGGGTAGTGCGGTAACGTCAGTACTGGATGATTTGCGGCCAGTTCTGAGCCCCCTCTACACCACTTCATTCCTGATTGACGACTGGCTGGCCGACAACGACTTTTTTGGCGCGACCCAGGCCCTGCTGCTGAGTGCCTCGTCGAAGACAGGGTTCGGGCTGGCTTTTGCGCTTTCCCGGCGGCGGCCCAATGGGCCGGCGATCCTCGGCCTTACCTCGCCGGGCAATATCGCCTTTGTTGAGCGCCTCGGTTGCTATGACATTTTCCTTGCCTATGACGGGATTGCGACGGTTGATTCCGGGCAGCCTACCCTGGTGGTCGACTTCGCCGGCGATGGCGATGTTCTGGCGTCTGTGCACCGGCATTTCGGGGACAGGCTGGTCGAGAGCACCCAGGTCGGTCTGTCACACTGGGATGCGCCGCGGCCACCAGCGGACCTGCCCGGCGCCAGCCCGCACCTGTTCTTCGCGCCCGATCAGGCGCGTAAGCGCATGGAGGAGTGGGGCAGGGAGGGCTTCGATGCCAGGCTCAGCGAAAGTTGGCGCGCTTTTGCCGCTGCGGCAGCAGACTGGATAGCCATCGAACACGGCCAGGGGCCGGAAGCCATTGCCGGGGTTTACGCGGCAATGCTGGCCGGGCGAATCAATCCGGCGGTAGGTCATATTCTG
>JBGTGB010000249.1:0-6924 GCA_041746975.1 Haliea sp.
GGCCGGGCCGCCCCGGCAGGCTGGCCTCAAGCTCCTGCCAACGCTGCCAGAGTTCCGCTACCGGCTTGACCGGGACTGCGTACTCGCGCGCGCCGGGAACGCTGTCCAGTTCCGGGCTGGAACCGATATCCAGGCTCAGCACATCGTAGGCCAGGGGCGGCCGCCCCGGTAGCGTCAGGGTTCGGGCCCGGGGATCCAGGCCGCTGACCTCGGCGGCAAGAAAACGCACGCCGGCCCACTGGCACAGGCGCGCCAGGTCGATGTGAGTTTCCTCAAACCGGTAGTCACCGGCGATCAATCCCGGCAGCATGCCAGAATAGGGACTGTGGCTGGCGGGAGACACCAGCGTGACCCGAACCCCGGCAACAGGCCGCATGGCCAGCATCCGCAGTGCCAGGGCGTGGGCGTGACCACCACCGACCAGCACCAGGTCCCGGACCAGCTGTGCCTGCCTCAGCACGTCAAACCCGTCTGGGCAAAGCTGATCACCTCCTCGCGTCGGCCCTGATAAAGGACTTCACCCGTGCGCTGGGACAGCTGATAGCTGTACATAGGGTCATAGTAGGTTTCCAGCAGGGCGCAGATCCAGGCCCGGTGCTCTTCGATATCGCCGCTGGCGCGCTGCTTTACAAAAGCCTGCTCCATGAGGGTACGAATGGTCTGGTGGCGCTCACCGCCGAGACGCTTGCGGATGCGATCCAGGCCCTCGAGCAGACGGCTGCGATGGAGGGCGGGACCCTCGAGGAGCCCTTCGCTGGCCACGTAACGTTGGCCGAGATCAACGATATAGTCCTCCAGGATCACCTGCACCCTCTCCGCCAGGCTCTCCTCCACCACCAGCAAGGGCGCGTCCTCCATGCGCTGGCGCAGATTTTCCGGCAGCGCCACGCGGCCGATCAGGCGTCCCTCGTCTTCCAGCAATACCGGGCCTTCGCGACGCTGCAGCAATTGCAGGAATCCAATACTCAGCGCGTTCTCAAAGTCAATCTGGCTGGGCTGGACTTCGGGCAGGTGGCCGAAGGTGGAGCCCCGGTGTCGCGCCAGCCCCTCCAGATCCAGGGCGCTATCCAGGGCCGCTATCACCCGGGTCTTGCCGGTGCCGGTGCGGCCGCTGATGAGCACCAGCCGCGCCCGCTGCAGGGACAACTCCAGCTCTTCCAGCAGAAACCGGCGCAGGGCCTTGTAGCCGCCGTTAACCCGAGGATAGACGATGCCGGCATCGGCCAGCCACTGCTGCACGGTTTGCGAGCGCAGGCCGCCGCGCCAGCAGTACAGGCAACCGTCGGGATTGTTGCGGGCAAATTCGCTCCATGCAGCCAGCCGCCGCTCCCGCTCCACCCCGGATACCAGTTGCTGGCCCAGCTCGATCGCCGCGGCCTGGCCCTGCTGCTTGTAGCAAATTCCGACCTGGGCCCGCTCCTCGTTGCTCATCAGCGGCAGATTGGTGGCGCCGGGAAAGGCACCGTGAGTGAACTCACCCGGCGAGCGCAGATCCAGAAACGGGGTGTCGGCCAGAAACAGCTGGCGGTAGTCTGAAGTCTCCGGCAGCGCGGCCATGGCCGGAAGCAGCTACTCGGCTTCGCCGCCGAACAGGGCCAGTACACGTTCCTGCAGGCGGGTGACGACGTCTGACATCAGGGCAAAGTCAGCGTCCAGACGCGCCGCCTCATCAGCTTCGGGCAGGTCTGCATTTTCCTTCATCAGTTCATCGGAGAATTTCAGGCGCCGCAGGCAGAGATCTTCTGCCAGCACCAGCGAGACCCGCTCCTCCCAGTTCAGGGACAGGCGCGCGACCTGCTTGCCGGCATTGAGGTGGGTTTCCAGCTCTTCCCCCAGCAGATCAACCCCGCGGCAGCGCACCACGCCGCCCTCTTCTCCCGGCTCACGCAGCTCGCATTCATCGCCGAGGGCAAAGTCGTTGGGCAGGGACTGGTGAGCCAACCAGGCGGTCATGGTGGCGGTGGGTGCATTGTTGACCTGTGGCAGCACGACCGGAAAGCTACCGATGCACTCCCGCAACACGTTGAGCAGTTCCTCGGCGCGGGCCGCGCTGGTAGCTTCCACAAACACCCAGTTGGCGCGGGTGTCGATGTAGGCGTAAAGATAGGCAGAGCGGGTAAAAGCCCGGGGCAGGAAATCAAGCACGATCTCGTCCTGAAGATTGAGGCGCTCCTTGCGGTAAACCTTGCGGCCCTGCGCCTCCTCAATTTCCGCCACCTTTTCCGCGAGTTGCTCCCGCACTACCGTGGACGGCAGCAGTCTTTCCTCGCGCCGCAGTCGCAGCAGGAAACGGCCGTCAGCCGGATGCACCAGGGCGCTCGTGCTGCCCCCGAGGGCCGGGACCCAGCCCGCGGATACCGGCTGGGTCGCGCTGCAGTGCTGGAATTCATGTTGAGCCAGTTGGTGCTCCAACTGTTCTGCACTTACGTTAAAGGGGGTGGTAAGGCGATAAGCCCGCACATTCCTGAACCACATAGAAGACTCCGTTGGCGGCCGTGACCCGGCCTGCGCGGCCCGACCTGCGCGGCCCGACCTACGCGGCCCGATCAAAAAGACGGGGATTGTACCTCAACCCTGATCGCCGGGCATGCCCAAGCAGCGCGGATATCGTGGAGTCGGGTCTCGCAATGCCGCGCTGGTAGATGCAACAATGCGCTATCTCATTCCACCGCCCGGGAAACTTAAGCCATGAAATACCTGCACACGATGGTGCGCGCCAGCGATCTCGACGCCTCCCTGGACTTCTACTGCAACAAGTTGGGACTGGTGGAAGTGAACCGCCACGACAGCGAAGGTGGCCGCTTCACCCTGGTCTTCCTGGCTGCGCCCGGGGACGTGGCGCGTGCCGGGGAGGAGAGCAGCCCGCTGGTGGAGATAACCTGGAACTGGGATCCGGAGGAGTACAGCGGCGGCCGCAACTTTGGCCACCTGGCCTACCGGGTCGAGGACATTTACGCCACCTGCCAGCAGCTGCTGGATGCGGGGGTCATCATCAACCGCCCTCCACGGGACGGGCACATGGCCTTTATCCGCTCACCGGACGGTATCTCCATTGAGCTACTGCAGGCAGGCGACTCGCTGCCGCCGCAGGAGCCCTGGGCATCAATGGCGAACACTGGCAGCTGGTAAGCGATACTGCTGAAGGTCGGCCTCAGGCCTTGAGGAACTTCAGGATCCACCGCCCGACGCGCCCGCTCTCCGGGGCCTCCTGCAGGGACGCCACGCCGGTAGCGTAGGTGGGCTCACCGATAATCTCGCGCCGGAATTCCATGATTTCTCTGGAATAAGCAGGCACGAACTCCGGGTGCCCCTGAAATGTGAGTATGTGCTCACCAATCTGGACAACCGCACTTTCACAGAACTCACTGCTCGCAAGCACCTCGGCGCCCGGGGCATTCCTGATGACCTGGTCCTGGTGACTGACCAGGATGGCGAATTCGCCCTCGCCCTGGTCGTGCCAGGCGGGCAGGCGCGAGAAGCTGTGCCGGTGCAGCCCGACGCCCCAGCCCTTCGTGGATTTCCCTGCCTCGCCACCGAGGGCATGGGCGACCAGCTGGTGCCCGAAGCAGATACCCACCAGCTTTTTACGCCGGCGGTCGAGTTCGCGCACAAATTCCATCAGGGTAGCGATCCAGGGCTTGTCGTCGTAGACACCGCTCTTGCTGCCCGTGATCAGATAGGCATCAACCTCGTCGATATCCCGCGGGTACTCGCCCTCCTCAACGTCATAGATGGCGAATTCCAGAGACGGATCCAGACGGCCCAGCAGGGCGATGAACATGTCCGGGTACTCGCCGAAATCCGGCACCCACTCCGGTCGCACCGCATCAGTCTTGAGAATACCCAGTTTCACCAGAAGCCCCCGGTTTGCGCCCGATCGAGAGACAGCATGGTAGGTAAGGCACTCCAAGCTGTCCATACCCCTGTGGGGGGTCCTGGCCGGGCGCCCCTTGCCCGGAGCGCATTGTCACGAAAATGACATGTTTCTGTCATTTTATTGCCATGCAAGCTCTGCACACTGGCGACTATGAAGATGCTCCTTGCCATCCACAGGCTAGACCTTCAACTGCTGGCCCGCATATTTTCCCAGGGCGAGCGGAGGATGGTGCGCCCCCTGGCACGCGCACTCTCCCGCTCTGGCGACGGCTACCTGCACCTGCTGGTGCCCCTACTGTTGTTGCTGCTGGTAGTCGACGACGCCGCCCGCTTTGCCGGCCTGCTGGCTCTGGCCCTGCTACTTGAGCGCGGGCTGTACTGGAGTCTGAAGAACAGCCTGAAGCGGCGCCGGCCCCAGGAGTCCGTACCGGGTTTCCGCAGCCTGGTCGCCGCCGCCGACCAATTCAGCTTCCCCTCCGGACACAGCTCCGCCGCGTTCCTGCTCGCCACAGCCCTCCTCGTGGTCTATGGCGGCCCGGTTATCGCCATGTTCCTGTGGGCCAGCGGCGTTGCCCTGTCGCGGGTGCTGCTGGGGGTGCACTTCCCGGGGGATACCGTCGCCGGCGCGCTCATGGGCAGCAGCATCGCTTTGCTCTGTGCCGGCCTGCTGGGCCTGTAGATGAAAATACTCTACGGCGTCCAGGCTACCGGCAACGGCCACATCAGCCGCGCCCGGGCGATGGCGGACGCCTTTCGTGAGCACGCCATCGAGGTCACCTGGCTGTTTTCCGGCCGCGAGCGCAGCCAGCTCTTCGATATGGCTGCCTTTGGGAACTTTCTTCACCGCCGGGGCCTGACCTTCGCCACCCTTGCAGGCTCGGTTCGCTATTGGCAGACGCTGCGACAAAACAGCCTGCCGCAGTTCCTGCGTGATGTCAGGGCGCTGCCGCTGGCAGGCTTTGATCTCGTGGTCACCGACTTCGAGCCGGTGACCGCCTGGGCCGGCCGCCTCGCCAGGGTGCCCACCATCGGGATCGGCCACCAGTATGCCTTCGGCGCCGAGACCCCGGTCGCCGGGGGCCACTGGCTGGCGCGGCAGATAATGCGCCGGTTCGCCCCCGTGGACCTGCCGGTGGGATTGCACTGGCACCCCTACAACCGCAACGTCCTGCCACCGATACTGGACCTGCCGGATTGCGCTGATGGAGCCAGTGACCACGTGCTCGTGTACCTGCCCTTCGAGGACCCGGCTGCGGTCAGCGCCCTGCTGCAGCAGTTTCCCGCAATTCACTTCCGGCTTTATGGGCCAGGGCTGGACGCCGCCGAGCAGGGCAACGTCAGCCTGCGTCCCAGCAGCGTCGCGGCATTCAAGCGGGACCTGGCCAGCTGCTCCGGGGTGGTCTGCAACAGTGGCTTTGAGCTGATCAGCGAATGCCTGCAATGGAACAAGCCGGTTCTCACCAGGCCTCTGGCCGGGCAGATGGAGCAGCTTTCCAATGCCCGGGCCCTGGAGGAGTTGGGCCACGCCACGGTGGTGGCCCGGCTGGACCGGGAGTCCCTGTCGTCCTGGCTGCTGCAGAGGCCGGCGCCGCCAGTACTGAGGTACCCTGATGTATCCAGGGCGCTGGCCAGCTGGCTCGCCGCAGGCGCTGGCACAGGCCTGGAATCGCTGCAGCAAAAACTGTGGCGGGACACGGCAGGGGGCGGTAGCCTGTCGCCTCCAATCGTGGAGGCACTACCAGCTTGCTACCCCTCGCTTTCCTGTTCCTGCTTGCCGCCGGGGCCAATGCCGGTCAATTCGTCGGTACCGAGCGCTGCATCGACTGTCATCAGGCCGAGCACAGCCGGTGGCGGGACTCACACCACGACCTGGCCATGCAGGAACCCGCAGAAGAGACGGTACTCGGGGATTTCGACGGCGCCACCTTCAGCCACCGCGGGATAATTACCACTTTCACCCGCGCCGGCGACAGTTTCATCATCCGCACCGCTGGCGAAGACGGCAAGCTGCAGGACTTCCCGGTGCGCTACGTGTTCGGCGTCGAGCCCCTGCAACAGTATCTGCTACCGCTGTCCCGCGGTCGCCTCCAGGCCTTCGATATCGCCTGGGATACGCGGCCCGCAGCGGAGGGCGGCCAGCGCTGGTTCCATCTCAACCCGGAAGAGGTAACTGACCACAGCGACCCCCTGCACTGGACCGGGCCCTACATGAACTGGAACACCAGTTGCGCCGAATGCCACAGCACCAACCTGGAGAAGCGCTATGATGCCGACAGCCGCAGCTTCGACACCCGGTTCAGCGAGGTCAATGTGGGCTGCGAGGCCTGCCACGGCCCCGGCGAGCGGCACCTGCAACTGGTGCAGGATGAACGCGCCGACGCTGAGCCCAACAGCGGCTTCCCGACGGCATTGGCGCAGCGAGGTGACTGGGCCTTCAGCGAACAGGCGGCGATAGCCCAGCGCACGGCGCCGCTGACAGCCAACGCCCAGATCGACAGCTGCGGCCGCTGCCATTCCAGACGCGGCAATCTGGGCGCCTACCACTACGGCAAACCCCTGCTGGACACTCATCGTCTGGCGCTGCCCGAGGAACCGCTGTACTACCCGGACGGCCAGGTTCGCGACGAAGTCTTCGTCTACGGCTCCTTTATCCAGAGTCGGATGCATCAGGCCGGGGTGGTTTGCAGCAACTGCCATGAGCCCCACAGCCTGCAGCTGCGGGCACCGGGCAACGGCGTCTGCGCCCAGTGTCACAAGGCAGAGGTCTATGATCAGCCGCAGCACCATCACCATCACCACGCCCAGGATTCCGCCGGCGCCGATTGCGCCAACTGCCATATGCCGGCGACGACCTACATGGTGGTCGATCCGCGCCGGGACCACAGCATGCGCATTCCACGGCCGGATCTCAGCGTGATCATGGGTGTGCCCAATGCCTGCAACCAGTGTCATGGGGATCGGGATGCGCAGTGGGCACTGGACGCCACCCGCGCCTGGGGGGTGCGCTTCAGTGCCACCGCCGACCACCCGAGGAAGCGCGCCACCTCC
>JBGTGB010000250.1:0-2694 GCA_041746975.1 Haliea sp.
TTACCCTATGAATAGGCCTCGCCCGTGCAACTGAACCGCATCGACCTCAATCTGCTGGTCTACCTGGACGCCCTGCTGCGGGAACGCAACGTCACCCAGGCAGCACAGCAGCTGAATTTGTCCCAGCCCGCCATGAGCAATGGCCTGCGCCGGTTGCGGACCCTGTTCGACGACCCCCTGCTGGTGCGCACCTCCGACGGCATGACCCCCACCGAGCGCGCGCTGGAGCTGGAACCGCTGGTGCGGGACGTGCTCATGAACATCGAGCATGCGGTGCAGCCGCGCACAGCTTTCGAACCAGGCCAGGCCTCGCGGGTGTTCCGCATCATGGCCAGCGATTACGCCGAGTCCACCCTGCTGCCCGCAGTGCTGGGCAAGCTGAGGGTGCTGGCCCCGGGCCTGACCCTGGACATCATGACGCCGTCAGATGTCAGCTTCCTCGATGTGGAGCGCGGCAAGGTGGACATGGTGATCAACCGTTTCGATTCCATGCCCCAGTCCTTCCACCAGATCCACCTCTGGAACGACAGCTTCTCCTGCCTGCTGAGCCCGGAAAACCCGGTGCTGGAAGATTTCACCCTGGAAAACTACCTCCAGGCCAAGCATATCTGGGTGAGCAAGACCGGCATGGGTGTCGGCGTCGGCGTAGACCCGGACGATGTCCAGCGCCTGGGCTGGGTGGACGCGGCACTGGCGAAGATCGGCAAGAAGCGGCAGATCCGTGTATTTACCCGCCATTACCAGGCCGCCATGACCCTGGCGGAGCAGAACGACCTCATCGTCACCCTACCCACCCGGGCCGCCCTGCTGAAGCGCAACAACCCGCGGGTGGTGCTGCGGGAACCGCCCCTGGTGATCCCGCCGCTGCAGCTGAAAATGGCCTGGAGCCCGCTGCTACAGCATAACCCCGCCAACCGCTGGCTGCGCAAGCTGATCGCCGATACCGCGCGGGAACTGGACAACCAGCCGCCGCTGCCCTGACCAAAGCACATTTAGCAGAGGAATGGCCGCGATAAAAACGATAAATTGGCTAAATCTGCGGGCGGAGCCTTAGACTGCCTCTTTTGGCCCGAGGACCGACCATGACCGAGCGCATCACCGAAGGCGGCCTGCAGATTGCCACCGAATTGCACACCCTGCTGGAACAGGACATAGCCCCCGGTACCGGCGTGTCGGCGGCGCAGTTCTGGACCGGCCTGGATGCCATCGTCCACGCGCTCGCCCCCCGCAACCGTGAACTGCTGGCCAAACGTGACGGTATCCAGGCGCAGATAGATGCCTGGCATCGCGCCAATCCCGGCCCCGACTACGACCGCGCCGCCTACAAAGCCTTCTTGCAGGATATCGGCTACCTTCTCCCTGAGCCCGACGATTTCAGCATCAGTACAGAGAATGTGGACGAGGAGATCGCCACCCTCGCCGGCCCCCAGCTGGTGGTGCCGGTAATGAACGCACGCTATGCCCTCAACGCCGCCAATGCGCGCTGGGGCAGCCTGTATGACGCACTCTACGGCACCGATGTGATCCCGGAGGACGGCGGCGCCGAGCGCGTCGGCGGCTACAACCCGGTACGCGGCGCGAAAGTGATTGCCTGGGCCCGGGACTTCCTCAACCGCCACTGCCCGCTGTCGAGCGGCGATCACAGCCAGGCGCGGTCATATGCCGTGGTTAACGGCAAACTGCAGGTCGTGCTGGAAGAGGGCCTGATCAGCGCCCTGGAGGAACCGGAGCAGTTCCGCGGTTACCTGGGCGAGCCCCACGCTCCCACCAGTGTCCTGCTGCGCCACAATGGCCTGCATATCGAGATCCAGATCGACCCCACCAGCGACATCGGCGCCAGCGATGCCGCCGGCGTTAAGGACGTCGTGCTGGAGGCGGCCTTGACCACCATTCAGGACTGCGAGGACTCCATCGCCGCCGTGGACGCCGCCGACAAGGTGGTGGTCTACCGCAACTGGCTGGGGCTCATGCGCGGCGACCTCGAGGACTCCTTCCGCAAGGGCAGCGACACCCTGACCCGACGCCTCAACCCGGACCGGGTGTTTACCGGTGCCGACGGCGGCGACCTGGTACTTCCGGGCCGTAGCCTGATGTTCGTGCGCAACGTCGGCCACCTGATGAGCAATGGTGCCATTCTCGACAGGGAAGGCAACGAAATTCCGGAAGGGATTCTGGACGGCATGTTTACCAGCATGATCGCCCTGCACGACCTGCGCGGCTCCGGGCCGCTGCACAACTCCCGCCGCGGCTCCGTTTACATCGTGAAACCGAAAATGCACGGCCCGGAAGAAGTGAGCTTTACCTGTGAACTGTTCGACCGCATCGAGGACGCCCTTGGGCTCGAGCGCAATACCATCAAGCTCGGCATCATGGACGAAGAGCGGCGCACCACGGTCAACCTCAAGGCCTGCATCGAGCGCGCCCGGGAGCGCGTGGTATTCATCAACACCGGCTTCCTGGACCGCACCGGCGACGAGATCCACACCAGCATGGAAGCCGGCGCCATGACCCCCAAGGGCGCCATGAAGCAGGAACCCTGGATCAACGCCTACGAGGACTGGAACGTCGACATCGGCCTCGCCTGCGGACTGCAGGGCCGGGCCCAGATCGGCAAGGGCATGTGGGCGATGCCCGACCTGATGGCGGACATGCTCGCCGCCAAGAGCGGCCACCCGCGCGCCGGGGCGAGCACTG
>JBGTGB010000251.1:0-8348 GCA_041746975.1 Haliea sp.
TCCGGAAGGTCGTGGTCGGGATATATCGATTAGCCGCCAAGCCGATTATCTCGCAAGCTGGCTGGAACATCTGGGAATCGAGCAGGCAATTCTGGTCGGACATGATCTTGGCGGGGGCGTCGCGCAGATTGCAGCTGTCCGCTATCCCCGCTTGTGTCGCGGCCTCTTTCTGACCAATGTGATTGGATACGATTCCTGGCCGATCCCGAGCGTGAAGGCTATGCGTATGGCGGGACCGCTGGTTCGACATCTGCCCGATTCTGTATTCAAACAGGTGTTCAGCACTTTCCTCCAGCAGGGGCACGACGACAGCACACTGGCCGAGGAGGCTATCGAGGCGCACTGGCCCCATTACAAGGAAAATGGAGGGGCGGCTGCCTTTGTACGGCAGGTGAATGCGCTCGATGTCCAGGACACGCTGGCAGTTGCAGATGATTTACCCAGGCTGGGAATACCCGCCCGCATCGCCTGGGGCGTCGCGGATACGTTCCAGAAAATCGAGTACGGCGAACGGTTTGCACGCGATCTCTCTGCGCCGCTGCAGCGGATCGAAGGTGGAAAACACTTCACGCCAGAGGATCATCCGGAAATTATTGCCGAGGGCATTAACCAGCTTTTAGCGGACGTCGACTTGACCGGGCCCCAAGCACCATAGAGATTCTGCACTTGCGCAGCTGGAAGCCCGTATTTCTCTTTGCGTTCGTAAACGTACAGACGACCTGACTTGACGTGTGGAACCTGTACTCATCAGTGGCGGCCACGCTACGCAGTTGCTGCGGGTATTTGCCACTCTAACGCCTGGAGATGATCATGCTCGAGCATTCTGCAATCACGCCACAAATCAACGCCAAAGCCGCACTCTGGGCCGCCTTCATCGCCGGTGCCGTATTCATGATGCTGGAGATGATCATGGTGCCTGTTTTCATGGGAGGCAGCCCTTGGGGACCCCCACGTATGATTGCTGCCATTGGTATGGGCGAGGGCGTATTGCCGCCGCCGGCGACCTTTGACGCCGTCGTCATGATGGTTGCGATGTTGATCCACTTCGGATTGTCGGTGATCCTCGCCTTCTTATTCGCGCTCATCGTCCGCGGCCGCACCCTTGGCATGGCGATCGGCTTGGGCGCCGTTTTCGGCCTCGTCGTGTACCTGGTCGCATTCTACGGCATGACCGCGATATTCCCATGGTTCGCCATGGCACGTAACTGGGTCTCAATCCTTGCCCATCTCGTCTTCGGCGGAGTGCTGGGCTGGGTCTATGCCTCGGTCGCGCTGAAAACATCTGCGGGGATCACGCCTGCCCAACGGAAGCCCCATAACCCCTGACCCCAAGGAACCGAAGATGAACATCGACAACAAAACCACAGCACTGGTCGTGACCGATCCCCAGAACGATTTCCTCAGCGAGGATGGCGCCGCGTGGGGCCTGGTCGGCGACAGCGTGCGGGAAAACAATACCATCGCCAATCTCGAGGCTCTGTTGACCGCCGCGCGCGATGGCGGTTACCGCACTTTTGTGTCTCCCCACTACTATTATCCGGCCGATAAAGAATGGCAGTTCGGCGGTACGCTCGAGCAGAAGATGCACGAGATCGGCATGTTCACCCGCAGTGGTCCGCTGGATCTGTCCGGATTCGAAGGATCCGGGGCTGACTGGCTGGAGCGGCTCAAGCCGCTGCTGACCGGGAGCAATACCATCGTGGTCAGCCCGCACAAGGTCTACGGGCCCCAGAACAACGACCTGGTGCTCAATCTTCGCAAACACGGGATCGGCAAGGTCGTGCTGGCCGGAATGTCGGCGAACCTGTGCGTCGAGTCGCACATGCGCGATCTGGTCGAACAGGGATTTGAAGTGTTCGTCGTCGCGGATGCCACCGCAGCCGCGATCGATCCGGAGCTGGGTGACGGGTACCAGGCGGCCGTGGTTAACTTCAAGTTCATCGCCAGCAAGGTCCTGACCACGCAGGAAGCCGTCGATGCACTGCGTTGAACAGCGCGGGTTGTCGAGAGCTGCGGATAGGCATGGCGGCACCAATCAAACACAGGGATTGTTGTCTTGAAACCGACAGCTTTGGTATTGACATTGCCAGCCCTGATTATCCTTCTGTCAGCCTGCGGAGAGCATGCACGGTTACCGGCGAAAGCCGGAACCGGCGCTGATCCGGAATTGCCGCAGCCCAAATCCAGCCTTGTTCCTACCATCAAGATCGCCCCCGCGGTCGGTTGGACAGACGGGACTGCTCCAACCCCGGCGGCGGGCATGGAGGTCACGGCCTTTGCCGAAGGCCTGGACCACCCGCGCTGGCTTTACGTCCTGCCCAATGGCGACGTGCTGGTCGCCGAGACCAACGCGCCACCGGGGAAGAGCGGAATCGACGGTATCAAGGGCTGGGTGATGAAACAGGTGATGAAACGCATGGGGGCGGCGGTACCGAGCGCCAATCGCATCACCCTCTTGCGCGATACCGATGGCGACGGTAGAGCCGAATTCCGCAGCGTGTTTCTCGAGAACCTGCATTCGCCGTTCGGCATGGCGCTGGTCGGAGGCACGTTATACGTGGCCAACGCCAATGCTTTGCTGCAAGTGCCCTATCAGACCGGTGATACCAGAATCAGCGAAACCCCTGCCAAGGTTACGGATCTGCCCGGCATGGGCGACGAACTGAACCATCACTGGACCAAGAGTCTGCTCGCCACTACCGATGGTGCCCACCTGTATGTGGGCGTCGGCTCCAACAGCAACATCGGTGAGAACGGCATGCAGGCCGAGCACATGCGGGCGGCGATACTCGAGGTTGATCCTGCCACCGGTGCCACGCGGGTATTCGCCTCAGGCCTGCGCAACCCGGTCGGCCTGGACTGGGAGCCGCACACAGGCGCGCTGTGGGCGGTTGTCAACGAGCGCGACGAACTCGGCAGCGATCTGGTGCCCGACTACCTGACCTCGGTCCGCCGTGACGCTTTCTACGGCTGGCCCTACAGTTATTACGGTCAGCATGTCGATGAGCGCGTGAGCCCACAACGGCCCGAACTGGTGGCTGGCGCAGTTTCGCCCGATTTTGCCCTCGGTGCGCACGTGGCACCGCTGGGCATGGCCTTCAACAACAGCGGCGTGGTCGGTTTCGGCGAGGGCGCGTTCGTCGGCCTGCATGGTTCCTGGAACCGGCAACCCTTGAATGGCTATGAAGTCGTCTTTGTACCGTTCACTGACGGCCGGCCCACCGGTTCGATAAAGGTGGTACTGTCCGGCTTTGTGGACGCAGACGGCAATGCCCGTGGGCGGCCCGTGGGGGTGGCAGTGGATGGGCGTGGAGGTCTGCTGGTGGCCGATGACGTCGGCAACTCAGTGTGGCGCATAACACCTGCGAGCGAACGCTAGGAGAACCGATGGAATTGCATGAACACCAAACCGCGCTTTGCGACCAGAACAACACCGATTTTTCAGATCTCAGGGCCGTTTTCTTCAATTGCACCCTGAAGCTTCCCGATCAGGAATCGCATACCGCGCTGCTGATGGGCGCAGCCGCCGAGATCATGCGCCGCAACGGCGTCGCCGTCGACGATATCCGCGGCACCGCCCACCGCATTGCCCTGGGCGTCCAGCCCGACATGCGGGAGCACGGCTGGGAACACGACGACTGGCCCGACCTGTGGCAGCGGATTGAGGCCGCCGACATTCTGGTGATCGGCACGCCGATCTGGCTGGGCGAGCAATCCTCGGTTTGCCGGCTGTTGATCGAACGCCTGTACGCCATGTCGGGACTTCTGAACGACAAAGGGCAGTCCGTCTTTTACGGCAAGACCGGGGGTGTCGTGATCACTGGCAACGAGGATGGAGCAAAGCACGTGGCAATGAATGTGCTCTATTCACTCTCGCATCTGGGCTACCTGATCCCGCCGCAAGCTGACTGCGGCTGGCTTGGTGAAGCCGGACCGGGGCCGAGCTATGGTGACGATGGCGCGGGCTTCGACAATGAATTTACCCAGCGCAACACGACAATCATGACCTGGAATCTGCTGCATGTAGCGCGGATGCTGAAGGACGCAGGCGGCCTTCCCAGTCACGGCAACGATCGCAAGGCCTGGTCAGCCGGCTGCCGCTTCGACTACGAAAATCCCGAACACCGCAGCTGAGGAGTTCAGCGACCCTGTCTCTCTAGCTGTTGAACTGCCAGGTCCACCGCATCGATCATGTTTGTAACCTGGTGGTCGGGGCTATCCATCAGGGGATGGTAGAGCGACTCCTGGCGCTGAATCCAGATGCCATGAAACCCGGCCCGGATGGCGCCGTGGACATCCCAGGCATGAGCCGCCACCAGCAGTGCATTTTCCGGGGTACAGGAGTGTTTTCGAACCGCCTGGCGGTAAAGCGCTGCTTGCGGTTTCCAGACTCTGAAGTCCTCCACTGACACGATATCGTCAACCAGGTGTTCGATGCCATTGTCCCGAACCAGCTTTTCGGTATTGGCCCTGGATCCGTTGGTCAGCAGGACGGCCTGGCAACCCGAAGGCTTGAGTTTTTCAAGTGCGGGTTTGACATCCCCATGGGCAGGGAGCTGGGAAAAAGCGGACAGGATATCCCTCAGCGTTCCTTCATCGGCCTCGTGGCCACGGCTGTGAAGAAGGACCTTCAGTGTGCCTTTGGCGATTTCGGGAAAGGTGTGAAACACACCGCTGGCGGAGAGAGCGAAGGCATCTCTCAGCAGCTGGGCGAAGAACAGCCGGTCCGTGCCGGGGGGCAGCTTGAGCGCCGTCAGTTTTTCTTCCAGCGGGGACAGGGAAAAAACAGTTTCCACGACATCGAAGAACACAATATGTGGTTCTGGGGGTTGCTGGGACATCAGGTAACACCTCGATCATCGGAATGTAGAACATCCGCGAGCCCCTCGCGCAAGGAGGTGATCAAAGGACAACTGACAGAGCCTCTTTCGACCTGACAATGCATGACCAGTTCATCCAGAACCTTTTCGATTCGCGCGAGATTAGCGATTTTGTCCCGTACGTCATCCAGCTTGTGTCGAGCCAGGTTACTCGCTTCGGCACAGTGAGTGCCATCATCCAGGCGCAATAGCTCGGCGATTTCATCCAAGCTGAACCCCAGCCCCTGCGCCGTTTTGATAAACGTCATACGTGCCACATCTTCCTGGTTGTAACGGCGTATGCCGCCGGAGGGCCGCTCGGGCTCAGGCAACAACCCTCGCCGCTGGTAGTAGCGGATAGTCTCCACATTGACACCCACAGTATGGGCAAAACCGCCAATGGTCAGATTTCCGGGATTATTTGCCATGGCTTGACTCCGTACCCAGCTACGGACTTAACCTTATCCTACAGACACAGGGTTTAAAAGGAGAAATACGCATGAATCAGTTCCTTCCAAGGATCATGCGCATCGGCGACAAGACCGGTTCGCTGGGTGCTGTCGCCTCCGCCATGGGTTGTGCTATGTGCTTTCCGGCCATCGCCAGCCTCGGTGCTGCCGTCGGCCTCGGCGTTCTTACCCAATGGGAAGGGCTGTTCATCAATATATTGCTGCCGTTGTTCGCCTGGATCGTGTTGGCGCTCAACGCACTGGGTTGGTTCAGCCACCGTCAATGGCATCGCAGCCTTCTGGGCATGGCCGGCCCGGCACTGCTGCTGCTGTCGCTGTATCCCTGGTTCCAATACGGCTGGAGCACCTATGTCACTTATGCCGCGTTGGGGTTGATGGTGGCGGTATCGGTGTGGGACATCGCTTCACCGGCCAACCGGCGCTGTGCCGGACGGCTGTGACCTCCCTGCGAAAAAGGATAACTGTCTGGCGAAGACTAGAATCAATGAGGAATGAGAGAATGACGACATTGAAGGTCAACGAAATGACCTGCGACTCGTGCGCCGCATACGTCAAGGAGCCATTGGAGAAGGTGCCCGGCGTGCAGTCAGCGACCGTGTCCTACCCGAAGGGCACCGCGCAGCTCGCCACCGAGTCGGGTACGCCAACGGCAGTGCTGACCGCCGCCGTGGTCGATCTCGGCTTTCAGGCCAAATTCGCCGATGCGCCCGCTGCCCCCACGAGCGACGTACCATTGGACTCGGTGCGCGACGACAGGGCCGGTGCCGATGGCGGCGGGCTGCATATCGCCATCATCGGCAGTGGCAGTGGCGCTTTCGCGGCCGCCATTCGCGCGGTTGAGGCAGGCGCCCGGGTGACCATGGTCGAGCGCGACACCCTCGGCGGCACCTGCGTCAACGTCGGCTGCGTGCCGTCGAAGATTATGATTCAGGCGGCTCGCGTCGCCCATGTCCGCTCTGGCAGCCCGTTCGACAATGGTATATCGGCGCACGCGCCTGACATCGATCGCAGAACACTCTTTGCCCAGCAACAGGCGCGAGTGGAAGAACTACGCCAGTCGAAGTACCAGTCTATACTGGACTCCCACGACGCGGTCACCCTGATCCGGGGCAACGCGCACTTTGCCGACGCGTGCACGCTGGCTATTGAAACCGTATCCGGCGCCCAGCAGCACCTGACGTTCGATCGCTGCCTGATCGCGACCGGCGCCCGCCCCGCAATCCCGCCCATCCCGGGCCTGGCGGACACACCGTACTGGACTTCCACTGAGGCTCTGGAGAGTGAAACGATACCTCAGCGTCTGGCCGTGATTGGCTCGTCAGCCGTAGCTGGAGAACTGGCGCAGGCCTTTGCCCGGCTGGGCAGCAAGGTTACGCTCCTGACGCGAAACACGCTGTTCTCGCGCGAAGACCCAGCCATCGGTGCGGCTGTGGCAGACGTCTTCCGGGAAGAAGGTATCGAAGTACTCGAATGCACCGAGGCAAGTAGGGTGGACTATGCTAACGAGGTGTTTCGCCTGGTGACCCAGCACGGCGAGCTCAAGGCCAATCGGCTGCTGGTGGCCACCGGCCGCGTGCCGAACACGCACGCGTTGAACCTCGAGGCGGTTGGGGTCGCAACCGAAAGGAACGGTGCTGTCATCGTCGATGATCACATGCGCACCCGCGTATCCCACATCTACGCTGCCGGCGACTGCACCAACCAGCCGCAGCTCGTCTATGTCGCGGCGGCCGCCGGTACCCGGGCCGCCTTCAACATGACCGGCGGCGAGGCGGCTCTGGATTTGCGCGCCATGCCCGCGGTGGTGTTCACCGACCCGCAGGTGGCCACAGTCGGCCTGTCCGAGGCCGAAGCCAAGCTTGACGGAATCGAAGTCGAATCCCGCACGTTGAATCTGGAATACGTCCCACGCGCACTGGCCAACTTCGACACCCGCGGCTTCATCAAGCTGGTCGCCGAGGTCGACTCAGGCCGCCTGATCGGCGTCCAGGCCGTGGCAGTCAATGCAGGTGAGTTGATCCAGACCGCCGCTCTGGCCGTTTATCACCGGATGACGGTAGACGAACTGGCCGATCGTTTGTTCCCGTATCTCACCATGGTTGAGGGACTCAAGCTCTGCGCGCAGACTTTTACCAAGGACGTATCACAATTGTCGTGTTGTGCCGGCTAACGACGTTCTTGCAAACCTGAGGATTAGGCACTAACTTGTGAAGATGACCAGCGCCCGGAACCTCATCATTTTGTTTCTCGCTTTGGCGATACCGCTGGCTGGTATCGCCGGAGTCGAGATGCCTGCGGCAAAGTGCCCCATGGCGATGGAGCAGTCGTCGGCGTCGTCATCCGCTTCCAAGGCAGATGGCCCACGGCACAGCTGCTGCGAAGATGCCGAGACTGCAGCGTTCACTGGCAAACTCTGCAAGTCTGGTCAGGAATGCGGCACGCCTTCCGTGTTTTGTCCAACCACGAGTAAAATCCCCGTCGCCTCCCGAGTGCAGGTCCCCTTCGCTGGCGACATGCCTTCCTTGCTCTCTCCAGATCCCGCCAAGCTACTGCGTCCTCCGCGCGCCTGATCGTTGCAACGGAACCGCTAATCCGCTACCACGGATTGCATTTTCCATTGTGTGGCCGAGACGTTGGTCATCCCAATCGGCCGCGATCAGGAGCTAAGACATGTTGCTACCCGCCCATTTTGTCGCCATTGCGGCATTGCTTATCGGCTGCTTTGGCGGCGCCCCATCGGCCGCTGCCGAGGCTAGCTCTGTCTGGCCCAGCGATCATCTGCAGGCCAATGCACTGGTGATCGGGGTATTGCAGGCCAACCCCAGCCTGGCAGCGTTGGAAGCTGCGGTACAGGAAGCGGCCGCGCGGGTAAAACCCGCCGGAGCACTGGACGATCCGATGCTCTCCTACGAAACCGCACCGCGCGCTTTCGGCTCGCATATTGGCGATCGTCACAATGTGCAGTTCAGTCAGGCCATCCCCTGGCCCGGCACCCTGGGCAGGCGAGCAGCGGCAGCCG
>JBGTGB010000252.1:0-34522 GCA_041746975.1 Haliea sp.
GAAGCGGTGCTGGCCGAAGCCGAGGCGACCAGTGAGCAGGCGCAGGCAGAGGCCGCACTCCAGGAAGCCCTGTTGGCCAGGCACAGCTTGCGGGCGCCCTTCGCTGGGGTTATCAGCAACAGGCTGACAGACCTGGGTGAATGGCTGGACCCCGGGCAGCCGGTGTTCGAACTGGTGGGGATGGATGCGCTGCGGGTAGATTTCGCTGTGCCCGAGAACCACTTGGAGAGCCTGCGTGTGGGCGCCCCGGTTACCTTCGTGCCGGGAGCGCGCCCCGCGGCCGAGCATGGTGGCACGATCGAGAGTGTGGTGCCGGTGGCTGAGCCGGGCACGCGAACGTTTCTCCTGCGGGTGCTCCCGGATGCTGCTGCCACTCCTGACCTGCTGCCCGGCATGTCGGTGACCGCCCAGCTGCAGCTGGCAACCGGCCGTTCCGAAGTCACGGTCCCGCGCGATGCCATCCTCCGCTACCCCGATGGCAGGATCGTAGTGTGGTCGGTAGAGCGCAGCGCTGACGGTGTGGCCCTCGCGCGGGAGAACGTGGTCAATACCGGACTCGCGTTTGCTGGGCGCATTGAGATCAGTTCGGGTCTTGTAGCCGGCACTCAGGTCGTCGTGCGCGGCAACGAAGCCCTCCAGCCCGGACAGGCGCTGGCCGTGACGGGTACCGCACAATAATGGCAACTCCTGGTAAGTATCGTGTTTGAGCAGGTGGTTCAGCGGGGCACCCTGGTCACGGTCATCGTGCTGATGGTGCTGGTGGTCGGTATCATCGCCGCCTTGCGCATTCCCGTGCAGATGATTCCCGACCTGGATACCCGTGTGATCAGTGTGCGCACGACCTGGCCCGGAGCCACACCCCAGGACGTGGAGAAGGAAATCCTGGTCGAGCAGGAAGAGTACCTGCGCAACTTGCCCAGCCTGTCGCGCATCGTCGCCTCGGCCCGTAGCGGCAACGCCGAGATCGAGCTGGAATTTCCCTTCGGCACCGACATCACCGAGATGCTGATCCGGGTCAACAACGCGCTCAGCCAGGTGCCGGCCTACCCTGAAAACGTGGATGAGCCGCGGATCTTCGCCAACTCTTTTTCCGCCAATGCCTTCATGTACTTCAGCATCACGCCCCTGGCCGGTAATCCTCGGCAGGTGAACATGGACCGGGTGCTGGATTTTGTCGAGGACTATGTCAAGCCGCGGGTGGCCAGGGTGACGGGGGTTTCCGAGGTCGGTGTTGGTGGCGGTGCCGAGCGCCAGATCCAGATCCTGGTCGATCCGGGGCGCCTGGCGCAGCGTGGGCTGAGCCTGACCGATGTGCGGGAAGCGGTTCGCAGCCGCAACCGCGATCGGTCCGGCGGTGATATCGAGTCGGGCAAGCGCGAATATCTGCTGCGTACCATCGGCCGCTTCGAGGATTTGCCTGAGCTGGAGCAGCTGATCCTGGCGCGACGCGGCGACGCTGTCATTCGCCTGCAGGACGTGGCGGTCGTCCAGGCGGGCAGCTTCGAGAAACGCAATCTATCGTTCTACAACGGCGAAGCGAACATTTCCCTGTCTATCCGGCGCGAGTCCGGGTCCAACGTGATAGATATCAAGCGCGAGATGTTGCTGGAGCTCGACGCCATCAACGCGGAGTTGTTGGAGCCCGCAGGACTGCAGATGCGCCTGACCTCGGACGATGTTCGCTACGTTCAGGACTCTGTGCGCAATGTCTGGCAGAACCTCATTCTGGGGGCGCTGTTCGCTACCCTGGTCATGTATCTGTTTCTGCGCTCGGCGCGGGCTACCGCTGTCGGCATCATGGGCATCCCGCTGTGCATCACGGTGGCGTTCCTGGGCCTGTTGCTGGCCGGGCGTACCATCAACGTCATCTCGCTGGCGGGCATTGCCTTTGCCATCGGGATGACCCTGGACAACAGTATCGTGGTGCTGGAAAGCATCGAACTGGAGCGCCGCAAGGGTGCCTCCAGGGTGCGGGCGGCGGTGGAGGGGGTGCGACAGGTCTGGCCGGCGGTGTTCGCTTCCACCATGACCACGGTGCTGGTGTTCATTCCCGTGGTATTCGTCGAAGAAGAGGCCGGTCAGCTTTATTCTGACGTCGCGGTGGCGATTGCCGCGGCGATCCTGGCCTCCATGCTGGTGGCGATTACTGTGCTACCCACTGCGGCCGGGCGCCTGTCCCTGGGTCGCAGTGGTACGACGGATGCCGGCATCTTCAGCCGTTGGCGGGAGTTCACGCTCAGCTCAGTTGCATTTCTGCTGGCGAGCGCCCGCCGGCGCGTGGCCTGCATCGCAGTGGTGGCCGGGGTCAGTCTGTGGTTCATGGTTGCGCTGACGCCGCCTGCGGAATATCTGCCGGAGGGGGAAGAGCCCAAGGTGTTTGCGGTCATGAACGCCCCGCCGGGGTACAACCTGGCTGCCATGGCGGAGATCGCCGAGGAAGTGAGCGCGGGACTGATGCCCTTCGTTGCTGCCGACCCCGGTGCATTTGGTCGCGGTGAGGCCGCGGTGCCGGCGCTGTCCTACATCAATATGCGGGTGGCGCCGGATTCGATGCGGATCATCTCGGAGCCGGTCAATCCCGGTGATATCGAGGCCCTGATGGATGTGCTGACTGAGCGCTACCAGCAATATCCCGGCATGCGTGCCTTTGCCGCCCGCGGGTCCATCATCAGCAGCAATGACGGCGGTACCCGCAGCGTCAACCTGGACATTTCCGGCGCCAGATTGGAAGATATCTACGCCGTGGCGCTGGCGGCCTACCGACAGGCAGAGCAGGTGTTTGCCAATCCCCGTATCCAGAGTCGACCCTCGTCCCTGACCCTGGCGCAGCCTCTGGTCGAAGTGCGCCCGGATTGGGAGCGGGCGGCGGAGCTGGGGCTGGATGCCGGCGCCATCGGGTTTACGGTAGCGGCCCTGACCGACGGCAGCTACGTCGATGAATTCTTTCTCGCCGATGACAAGATCGATATTTATCTTTACAGCGATGTCGGCCAGGCCGCGACGCTCGATTCCATGCCCCAGCTTCCCATCTACACACCCACCGGTGCCGTGGTGCCCCTGAGTTCACTGGCACAGATAGTCGAGACCGTGGACACCGCCCAGGTGCGTCGGGTCAATGGCCGTCGTACAGTGACCCTGAATATCATCCCGCCACGCAGTGTGCCGCTGGAGACCGGTGTCGCCATGGTCCGGGAACAGATAGTGCGCGAATTGCAGCGCAGGGGAGAGGTCCCCGCGGGCGTGAGCCTGATGATTTCAGGCGCGGCGGATCAACTCGATGCCACCCGGGAAGCCCTTCTCGGGAACTATGCTGTGGCCCTGGTGCTCATCTATCTGCTGATGGTGGCGATCTTCAGCCACTGGGGTTATCCACTGCTCATTATGACAGCGATTCCACTGGGAATCGCGGGTGGCATCGGCGGGTTATGGCTGCTCAATGCCGTGGGCGGCTGGTTGCCGCTGCTGGGGATGACCCGCATCGTCCAACCGTTTGACATGATTACCATGCTCGGTTTTCTGATCCTGATGGGTACAGTGGTCAACAATCCGATACTGATCGTGCATCGCGCGGTGGGCAACCTCGCCGGACAGGGTATGACCGCGGTGGCAGCCGTACAGGAAGCGGTAGAGGCGCGTCTGCGCCCGATCGCCATGTCCACCATCACTACTCTCTGCGGCCTGGCACCTCTGGTGCTGATTCCGGGCGCCGGCACCGAGCTTTATCGGGGGGTGGGAGTCATAGTGATGTTTGGTATCCTTGGAGCGGCGATTGTTACGCTTACCCTGTTGCCGGCGTTGACGGTTTTCGTTTTGCAGTGGCAGCAGTATCGTCTGGAGAAGGACCGGGATAACGTCGTATGAGAGATACCGTGACTACCGAATTGTCGGACCACTACCGTGAAAGTCAGTGGCCCATGCCGCCACGCACCGAAACCGGGGAGGGGCAGTCACGAAGGCTTGGGGTGGAACTGGAGTTCTCCGGCATCCCGCTGGACCGGGTAGTCGACCTGATGCGCAAGCACCTCGGTGGCGAGGTGCAGACTGTGTCGCCCTACGAGCTGTTCCTGTGCGACAGCAGCCTGGGTGACTTCGCGGTGGAACTGGATTTCGCCTGGCTCAAGCGCCGTGGCCGCGAACGTGCACTGGAGGATGTAACCGATGAGTTGGGCCAGTTCGGTGAGAGTGTGCTGAAACTGGCAGCGGAGCAGGTGGTACCCTTTGAGATCGTCAGTCCGCCGATCAAGATGGCAGACCTATGGCGCTTGGGTGACCTGTTCCAGCTACTGCGGCAGGCTGGAGCCGAGGGCACCAGTGTGGCCCCCCATTACGCCTATGGCCTGCACCTGAACCCCGAGATGCCAGACCTGGAGGCTGCCACCATCCTCGCTTATCTGCGGGCATTTGTCTGCCTGTTCGACTGGTTGCGGGAGCGCAGCAAGGTCAATATAAGTCGCAGGATCACTCCCTACATCGATCCCTTTGAGCGGCCTTACGTCAAGCTGCTGCTGCGGAAGGACTATGTTCCCGGGCAGACAGAGCTGATTGACGACTACCTGCGGCACAACCCCACCCGCAACCGCGCGCTGGACATGCTGCCTCTGTTTGCGCATCTCGATGAAGAGCGGGTGCGCAAGGCCGTGGATGACGAGCGGGTCAAGTCCCGCCCAACCCTTCACTACCGGCTGCCGAACTGTGAGATCGACGATCCGAACTGGTCCCTGGTGCAACCCTGGCGCGACTGGTTGCAGGTAGAGGCATTGGCCTGCGACCCCCCTCGACTGCAGCTTATTTCCGAGCAGTATCTCAAGCACTTGTCCGGTCTCACCGGGGGCTTGTTTGGCGACTGGGCAGAAGTCAGCGCCGAGTACCTGCTGCCCGAACTGGCATGAAGCGCCCGCTTATCGGTGTCACGGGCAGCGACCAGGGCCTGCCACTGGCGTGGTGGTTTATCCGCTGGGCCCTGTGGCGATCGGGAGCGAGGTGTGTGTATCTCACCCATTCCCACCTCGGTGACCTCGAAGTACTGGACGGTATCGTTATCAGCGGGGGCGACGACATAGACCGTGGCCTGTATCTCGATGATCACGATACGCCGGGGCCAGCCGATCCGGAGCGGGACCGCTTTGAAATCCGTGTCCTTGAGAAGCTGATGGGCAGTCGCCTGCCGGTACTGGGCATATGTCGTGGCGCCCAGCTGATGAACGTGGTGCGTGGTGGTACCCTTTATCCCGACCTGCGCAGCTTGCGCCGGAAAACGTCCAACCGCCGCACGCCGCTGGCGCGGAAAACGCTGTTGGTCGAATCAGGCTCCGGACTGGAGACCATTCTTGGAGAGAGTAGCCTGCGGATCAACAGCCTCCATCAGCAGGCGGTAAAGGACCTCGGCGAGGGTCTGGAGATCAGCGGGCGGGATCTTGATGGTTTCGTGCAGGCAGTAGAGCACCCCGGCGAACCCTTTCTCTACGGCGTGCAGTGGCACCCGGAGTACCTGCCGCTCAGGGCACCGCAGCGGGCATTATTCCAGGCGCTGGTCGCTGCGGCCGCAGGCGATGAACGCTTCGCGCTCAAGTGGTAGACTAGAGCTTTTTAGCCAGGGGGAGATTGATTGTCATGAGCGCATCTGATTCAGAGAGCCACCTACAGTGCATGGAGCGTTTTATTGAGCTGGCGAACACCATGAAAAATGATGGCGTGCCGACCCGGGTTGTTTCGGCAGCCCTGATGACCGCCTCCGGTCTCTACGCAACCTATTCCGTTGCCGGTAATGAAGGCGGACTCAACGCCTCCGGAGTCGACAAGGTTACCGCGGCATTCAAGCAAAACCTGGAAAATATCCAGCTTGCCAAGCGCGAGCAGGCCGACGCCGCTGCGGGTCAGTCCAACACCTGAGCGCCGACTGGGACCTGCGCTTCCGAGCGTATTTCCCTGATCTGTTCCAGAAAATAGCCTGGCGCCAGCATTGGCCTCAACTCAGCCGCCGTTACCGGGCGGCTGAACAGGTAGCCCTGAATTACATCGGCACCGTGCCGAGTCAGGAAGTGAAACTGTTCGCTGGTTTCCACGCCTTCCGCGACCAACTCCAGCTGCATGGATTGCCCCATGGCGATGATCGCCCGCACCAGACTGGCGTCATTCGCACTTTTGTCGAAGTCGATTACGAAGCTACGGTCTATCTTGAGTTCGTCGAGGGGGAATCGGCTCAGGTAACTGAGCGAAGAGTAACCGGTACCGAAGTCGTCGATGGAGAGCCTAAGCCCCATCGCTTTGAGCTCCTGCAGTGCCTTGACCGTGCCGTGGCTGTCTTCCATCAGGATGCTCTCGGTCAGCTCCAGTTCCAGCGCTGAGGCCGGCAGGCCGCTACTCTCCAGAATTTCGCGCACGATCGGGCAGAAGTTCTTGTTGAATTGCAGCGCCGATACATTCACAGAAATTTTCGGTAGCTCCAGCCCTTCCTTGCGCAGCTCGACGAGCTCGCGGCAGGCTTCGCGAATACCCCAGTTGCCCATCTCGCCGATGAGTCCGATTTCTTCCGCGACAGGGATAAACCGGAACGGCGGAATCATGCCTTGCTCCGGATGCTGCCAGCGCAGCAGCGCCTCGGCACCGACCACCGTACCGGTGCGAGTGTCCACCTGCGGCTGGTAGTGGAACAATAGTTCATCACGGTCCAGGGCCTTGCGTAGATCGGTTTCCAGCATCAGTCTCTCGACGCCGGCTGCATCCATGTCGCTGGTATAGAACACAAAGTTGTTCTTGCCCCTGGACTTGGCGTGGAACATGGCCGTGTCAGCGGCCTTCAGCAGGCCTTCCAGATCGCTGGCATCGTGCGGAGCCAGGGCGATGCCGATGCTGGGCGTGATCACCAGTTCGTGGCCATCGATCTCCACCGGCTGCAGCAACGCATTCAGCAGCCGCTGGGCGACCATGCGCACCGCCTCCGCATTCTCAACCTGATTGAGTACCACGGTGAACTCATCGCCGCCGAGGCGCGAGACATCAATGCGTGATTCCGAGTCGACGAAGTGCGCTACCACGTCACTCTCGCGCACACAGCTGGCCAGGCGCTGCGCCACCTCCCGCAATAGCTTGTCGCCGGCGCTGTGTCCCAGAGAGTCGTTGACGCGTTTGAAATTATCGAGATCGAGAAAGAACAGCGCCAGCATCTCGTTGTTACGCTTTGTCAGACGCAGGAGCAGATCGAGCTGCTCGGTAAACAGACGCCGGTTGGGCAGGGATGTGAGGCTGTCGAAGTACGCCATCTGGCGCAGCCTGTCCTTGGTTTCGGTCACCTGCTTGACGGCCTGGTTAAGCTCTTCATTGCGCTGGGAAAGTTGCGCGGTACGCTCCTCGACTTTCATGCTGAGCAGCTGATGGTCAACCCCGATGCTGGTCTTGTACTTGTTCAGTCCGCCGATAATGGTGTTAAGGACGGCAGCTATCTCCTTGACCTCACCTTCGCCATCCACCGTCAGCGGCTGGTCGACATTGCCGGCGGCAATCTCATCCGCCATCTGCGCCAGACGCGCCAGAGGCGCCGTGAGACGTCGGGTGTAGCGACTTATCGCCCAGAGGGCGACGACGATGATAGCCCCGGCGACTGCGGCCATGAAGCCAAGCGCGGGCAGTACCAGCAGTAGCAGCATGCTGCGGCTGATGCCCAAGTGGAGGTAGCCGACGATGAAGCGGCTGCCCTGGGGCATAGCCAGCGCACGCCCAAAGTCTTCCAGGGTGAGATTATTCCGGGTTGGGTTGACCGCGGAAAACACCGGCATAGACAGATCAAGTATCTTTTCACCGCCAGTGAGGGTTGCCAGCAGCGCACTGGCCGGTGGGCTGGCCCCGCCGTGGGATGTCAAGCTACTGTCCAGGTCCGACGCGCCGGGCCCGCGCATGCTCCTGAAGTCCGGCACCCCGTCCATGGCCCCGGGGAACCGTTCACTCGCGGCCAGCAGGGCACCATCGGCATCATGGAGACGGACAAAACTGACGGCGGGGGATAGCCTGACCAGGCGAGCCAGTGCCGGGTCAAGCTGCGCGGAATCACGCAGGTAGATATCCCCGGGAATCTGTATCTCCGCGGCGGCCGCGGCGGCGGCTGTCTGCAGCAGGTTCTCCCGCTGCAGGCCGTATTCACGCAGGCCCAGCGCCGCGAGCACTGCTATGGCCACGCCCACGGCGATCGAGAAAACAAGAAGGTTGATGCGGTCGGCGACGGTCACTCGCCCGGTCTCCCGAGAGAAAAGCTGAATTGGGCCTGCCGGATCTGGCACTCACCCCGTGAGGTTCGGATAGGCAAGCTTCCGGTTCTGATTGCTCTAATGACGTTCATGCAGCTGCCTGTCAGTACACAGCAGCAAAGGTACGTTATTTCGCGGTGTTGCGGCAATGGCCTGTAGCGCCCAGGACGTTATTTTCGGCCTGCTGGCGGCTTGGGCTGTTTTACCTTGATGCACCAGGGTACGCGGCACTCACGCCGTGGCTTGGACGCTCGGCCGCTCGATGCTTGCGAGGTCGATACCGTAGGCACCTGGCTCAAGACTGCGCACAATATTGATCGGTTGCCCTGCAGCCTTATCGTTCTCTTCCTGCAATTCCTTCAACATCGGCACCGGCAGGCGCCGCTTGTGCGGATCGAGTAGGACCATGACTTTCGGGTGCAGGCGGCGGGTACGGTACTCGGCAACAACCACCCCGACTTCGCCGGAACTCAGCTCAATCAGGGTGCCCGCGGGGTAGACGCCAATAGCCCGGATAAAGGCCTCGACCAATTCAGCCTGGAAGTCTACATCGCGGGCATCGTAGAGGATGCGGATGGCATGTGAGGGAGAGACGGCGGCCGCATACTCCCTGTTGCTGGTGAGCGCGCCGTAGGTATCAACGATAGAGGCAATGCGGGCCACGGCCGGGATCATGTCGCCCTTGGTCCCCAGCGGATAGCCGGAGCCGTTGTGGCGCTCATGGTGATGCGCGACCATATTGAGCACATCGGGGTTGATGATGCCACTCTCTTCAATAATTTTCAGTCCGTGGGTGACGTGATCCTGCATGTACGCCGACTCCTTGGCGGTCAGGGGACGCTTGGCGTGGAGCAGTTCCGGATCTACGCGCAGCTTGCCAACGTCCATCAGCATGCCGCCCATGGCCAGCGAACGTAGATCCTGCCGCGACAAGCCGACCTCCCTGCCCAGCGCCACGGCCCAGATTGCTGAGCCTAGGGCATGTTCGTAGCTGTACTGATCGTGCTGCTTGAGTCGCGCCACCCAGAGGCAGGCATCGGGATTGCGGCTGATGCTGCCGATAAGAGGTTCTACAGACTTTCGCAGTTGGATGACGTTGATCTTGCTGCCCCTGCCCACCTCCTCGAAGATTTCGCAGAGATCGTTGATCAGCTGGTCCAGAGCCGCCTCGGCGCGCGGCCGCTCCTCGCTGAAAGCGCTCTGGTCGCCATAGCTCTCGAGGTGGCGATCGCGGAAGATGTGGGCAACGGGAACCCTCTTTTGCCCAACAGCGGCCTTGCGCTGCACCTTCTCCAGAGGTTGCCGGCTCTGCCGTGTGTCTACGAAGACGTAGTGGCAGTACTCCTGTATCCGGTCAATCTGGAGCCTGCTCTCAATCCTGAAGCCCTGGATCATGAACGGCGTCTCCAGCCACGGCCGGTCCAGGGCACTCACAAACATGCCCACTTCCAGCTCTGCAGTGGCTATTTTGATCGTCTCAAGCATGCCGCACAATACTCCCGGACAGCAGTCCGCAGCCTCCATCAAGCCTAGAGTAGCGCTGGAAACGGGATTTGTAGCGGCTTTTTTCGAGAAAAAGCGAGAAAATTTGTAGAAATTGGTGTTTTTCTCGTGCTCAGCGCAGTCGATTGCCCCAATGGCGACACCTGAGGGCATCAAATTCGTCCTTGTAGGACTGCCGCTGACGCTTCCACTGGTCCATTCTTTGCGCTGAGCCGCCGCCCTTGCGCAGAGCATCCAGACGCTGAATCTTTTCCTGGAGCTGGCGACAGGTTTCAATGCTGGCGCTCGCTTCCTGTGCGAAACTGCTCGTACTGCCAGCGGCCAGCGCTGCAGTCAATAGTGCAGCGGCGATTGCCTGCTTGCTATTCATCCTCCGATCCTCCCTGACCAGTTGGTAGAGAGCTGATTGTAGGGGAGTTGGGGACGGCGCGCGGGGTCGTGTGTCCAAAGGATCGAAAACAGCGTCGGCCGGGTGCAGTCAGATACCGAACTGGCGGTGCAGGTCGAGAGTACTGAGATCGACGCCAAAGGCTCCCGGTTCCAGGGCGCGCTTGATGGTGGGCATGGGTTTGCGCAGCCAGCCTGACGTGGCTGCCTGCAGTTTCAATAACTGCGGTTTTTCCAGCCGCTTCTTCTTCTGGTCCAGCACCAGCAGCACGGTGGGGCGCAGGCGGTGGGCCCGATATTCAGCCACCACGACCGCAACGGAGCCGTCCGACAGCTCCACCAGCGTGCCTGCGGGGTAGATACCGACTGCGCGGATGAAGGCTTCGACCAACTCGGCCTGAAACCCGATATCCCGCTCCTCGTAAAGAATTCGCATTGCCTCCGCGGGAGATACAGCTGGGGCGTGGCTGCGATCAGTTGTCAGTGCGCCGTAGGCGTCTACCAGGCCGGCGATACGGGCGAAGGTGGGGATCCGGTCCTCCGCGAGACCCCGCGGATAGCCGGAGCCGTTGTAGCGCTCATGGTGATGTGCGGCCATGTCCAGGATGTCGCGGTTGACGATGCCGCTGGACTGGATGATTTCCAGGCTGTGATCAATGTGCGCTCGCACCGAAGCGGTTTCTTCTTTCGACAGCGACCGCTGTGCGGCCAGCAGGTCCGGGTTGACCCGCAGCATGCCGACATCCATCAGCATGCCGCCGACACCCAGGGCGCGAAGATCCTGCTTGGGCAGACCCAGCTCCCGTCCCAGAGCCACGGCCCAGATACCGGAACTCAGGGCCCGATCGTAGGTGTACTGGTCGTGGCCTTTGAGTCGCGCCACCCAGACGCAGGCATCCGGGTTGCGACTGATACTGCCCACCATGGGGTCGATCGACTGCTTCAAACGCACCACGTTGACCTTGTCGTTGCGGGTGACCTTGAGGTACATGTCCTCGACGTCCTCGGTCAGTGCCGTGACCACGGCACTGGCCTTGCCGTGCTCCTCCATAAAGTCGGTCTTGTCCTGGTAGGACTTGATGCTGCGGTCGAAGAAAATTGTCTCCACCGGCAGATGCTTGCGACTGCCGCGGTTTTTGGGCAGCCCGAGTTCTGGATCCGCAGTTTCCTGCTCGGTATCCACCAGCACGTACTTGCAGTATTTCTGGAGCTGGAGGATCTCGTCCTTGCTGGCAATGCGGAAGCCCTGCAGCGGGAATGGAGTGCCCAGCCACGACCGGTCCAGCTGGCTGACAAACATGCCAACCTGCAGGTCTTGTGTAAGGACTTTCCGGGTATCCAGCATGGATCGGTCCGCGAGGGTGCAAGGGGGGGATTGTAACGCGCAAGGCGGCCATGTTGCAGGTAGCGGTAACGGGATCTGTGGATTTTGGTATAGTGCCGGCGTTTATCAGGTCAACAGGGGCAATATTATGGCTTCCGCGTCTCCCATAGCCGACAGTACCGTGGGGGCGGCCGTTGGGCTGCCCCGTGTCTGGTGGCGTCATCGGGTAAGGCCACTGCAGGCCCTGTTTGCCGTGCGCCGCCTTATTGCGGATCCTGATGCGACCGGCGAGGTTTTCCGGGTTATCGAGGCCCTCAAGGGCGACAGCATCAGCCGCGCGGTGCAGCGCATGCAGGCAAGTCCGTCAGGTCGCAAGGTGCTGGCGGCGAAGCCCGAAATCAATCAACGACTCAGCGATCGTGCGGCTCTGCGCAGCCTCCCGGAGGGCAGTGTTGGTCGCAGCTACCTGACTTTGATGGAGCGGCAGGGTATTTCGGTGGAAGGGCTGGTCGCTGCCAGTGAGGAAGTACCGCGCGGCGGCCTTGGCGAGGACGAGCAATGGCTCGCCAACCGGCTGCGTGATATCCACGATCTGCAGCATGTGCTGACGGGTTATGGTCCCGATCCCCTGGGCGAACTCTGCCTGCTGTCATTCATGACCACCCAGACCTGGAACCGCGGCATTTCCTTTATCGTGTTCATGGGCCGCCGCAGCTTCCGCAAGCAAGTGCCCGGGCTCGACATTGACGCCCTGGTGGCTGAGGGTGCGGCGCTGGCGCGGGCTGCGGAGTGGCTGCCGGCGCTGCCGCTGGAGGATTTCCTGGACGAACCGCTGTTGGCAGTGCGGGGTCGGCTGGGTCTGGTGTCGCCGGTGCGCTACGAGAGTGCGAGCTATGTGGCCACACAATCCAAATGACCGGGGAACTCTGACATGCAACAGACTTGTGCGCCTACCAGCGGCGTGGTGGTAACCGGTGCCGCCTCGGGCATCGGCCGCGCCTGTGCCGAGGTGTTGGCAGCATCCGGGCGCGCGATCGCCCTCTGGGATCTGAACCAGGGTGCGGCCTGCAAACTCGCCGGCGAACTCAGCGCCGAGTATGGGATTGCCGCCGTTGGCCTGCAGGTGGATGTCGCTGACCCGGCGGCCATACACGCGGCCGCAGCTGCTACCCGGGAGTCGATCGGCGCACCCGGCGGGCTGGTACATGCCGCGGGGATGGTTCTGCAAATGCCGGTCGCAGACACCGAGGTCGAGGCCTGGGACCGGCTCATGAACGTCAATCTCCGGGCGCTGCTGCTGGCGGTACAGGCGCTGCTGCCGGACCTGGAACAGACCGGTCATGGGGCGGTGGTGGGTATTGGCTCGATCAACGCCACCCTGGGCAACGGCCTGATCCCCGCCTACAGCGCTTCTAAGGGCGGCATGATTTCCCTCGTGCGTTCGCTGGCCGATGACCTGGGACGGCGAGGTGTGCGGATCAACGTTGTCTCTCCCGGGCAAATTCGCACGCCAATGTTGCAGCCTGCCGTGGACGCGCTGCCAGAGGGCACTTTCGAGCAGCGCATCCTGCTGGGGCGTCTCGGGGAACCCCGGGAGGTAGCCATGGTGGTGGCGTTTCTGCTCTCGGATCAGGCCAGCTATATCACCGCCTCGGAACTGGTGGTGGATGGCGGCAATATTTCGTCCCAGCGTTGAGGAAATCGATCATGCAGAAGTTTGCCGGAAAAGTAGCGCTGGTAACGGGTGCGGGCGGTGGTATCGGTCGTGCTGTTGCCTCTGCACTGGCAGCCGAGGGTGCCAGCGTAATAGTCGCCGATATTGTGGACGCAGGCCGGGAAACCGTGGCGCTGATCGAGGCGGCGGGCGGCAGGGCGGCGTTTGTGCGCACGGATGTGCAGAGCAGCGCCGACACCGCAGGCATGGTGCGGCAGGCAGTGACTCGCTTTGGACGCCTTGACATCGCCGTCAACAATGCCGGTATCGACCCCGAGGTGGCGCCGGAGGCCGAGTGGGACGAGGCCGCCATGGCCCGCATCCTGGGGGTGAACGTGCAGGGGGTGTTTCTCTGCCTCAAGCACGAGATTGCCCAGATGCTGGCCCACGGTGGCGGTGCCATCGTCAACCTGGCCTCGGCAGCGGGTGTGGTCGGCGTCGTCAACAAGCCGGCCTATACCGCCAGCAAGCATGCAGTGGTAGGCCTCACCAAGGCTTCGGCCCTGCAATATGCCAGCCGCGGCATCCGCATCAATGCGGTCTGCCCCGGGGCGGTGGATACACAGATGCTGGCGGAGAATCTGGGTGGCGGTGTGGACAAGTCACTGGTGGGGGCCAACCACCCCATCGGCCGGCTCGCGTCCCCCGAGGACATCGCCAGGGCGGTGCTCTGGCTCTGTTCCGAGGACGCCGGCTACGTGGTGGGCCACGCCCTGGTTGTGGATGGTGGACTGACTGTGCAGTGATTGCACCTTGCCCCGTCGTCAGGGGTTGAAGGCAACCTTGATTGCGCCCTGCTTGCGGTCCGCGGCGATGGCGAAGGCTTCCGCCGCCGCTTCCAGTGGCAGGCGGTGGGTAATCAGGGTTGGCGCAATCAGCGGATTGCGCGCCAGTACGGCAGCGGCAATCTCCACATCTCTTACCAGGCCCTGGCGCGCCTGGGCCATGGAAGTTACCGTGCGCAGTTCCTTCATCATCATCTGCATCACCGGCATGGTCAGGCCGCCCCAGTAGGAGGCGAGCATGAGGATGGTAGCGCCGGGTCGGCACAGGTCCGCGGCCTGCGCCATGGCGGTGTCGGTTCCCGCGCAGTCGATGACCAGGTCGTAATCATCCGTCTCACCCCCCAGGGTTGCCCCCAGGATCTCCCCGGCCCGTTGCTGCGCGTCGTGGCGCGCAAACAGGTGCACTTTTGAGGTCGCCTGGCGGGCGATGGCTACCGCGCACAGGCCGATACTGCCGCCGCCAACGATGGCAACCTTGTGCCTGTCGCTGATGCCTGCCAGGGCAATACCGCGCACTGCTACCGACAGGGGTTCTACCAGACAGGCATCCTCGGTGCGGATTCCGCCCGGCAGGCGTACCAGGCATTTTTCGGGGACGATCAGTTCCTCCGCCATGCCGCCATCGCGGCCTACACCGATAACGGCCTCCGAGCCGCGCACACACAGATTGTAGTCGCCGCGGACACAGCGCTCGCAGTGACCGCAATACACCGTCGGTTCGATGGCGACGGCAGTCCCATCCGGGGTGACGCCGGCGATTTCGTGGCCCAGAGTGAAAGGTATCGGCCAGCCGTCCTGCCAGAAGTGCAGGTCGCTGCCACAAATGCCGGCGGAGGCCACTTTCACGCGTACGCCATCCCCGCTGGGAGCAGGTACATCGTGGACATGAACTTCGTGATTGTGACAGCGAACAGCTTTCATTGTGGTGTTCCATTAGGGTTTAGTTAACTCATTGGCATCAGTGTGTCCTGAATGCCTTGCCGGGACAAGGGAGGGTCAGACCTGTGCGTCCGGGCGCATGGACTTGCCATTCCAGCAGGATATTCATGGGATACTGTTGCAAATCTTATTCAGGGAGTTATCTCGTATGAGTCAGCAGTTGGCGGTTTTCACCGGGGGTGTCGCCGTAATCACGGGCGCAGGATCTGGCATAGGGGAAGGACTCGCACGACTCGCGGCGCAGCAGGGCATGCGTGTGGTCCTGGCTGATGTGGCCCTGGATCGTGCTGAGTTGATAGCAGAGGACATCCGCGGTAAAGGAGGCGAGGCACTGGCGTTACACACCGACGTCTCCGAGCCGGAAGCGCTGGATCAGCTCGCGGCGGTAACTCACGAAACCTTTGGTGACGTCACCCTGCTGGTTAACAATGCCGGTATCGAAACCCTGGGCTATGTCTGGGAGCTGCCCGCGGCCCTGTGGGAAAAAACGCTCAACATCAATATCCACGGTGCCATTCACGGCGTGCGGGCGTTTGCGCCGAAAATGCTGGAGGCGGGCAAGCGGGCCTGGATTGCCAATACCGCATCTATTGGCGGCTTGGGCATGATGCCGATCCAGACCTCCTATATCCTCAGCAAGCATGCGATCCTCTCCTTCAGTGAGTGCCTGTATCTTGAGATGCAGCTGAAGAAAGCGCCCATCCATGTGTCAGCCATCCTGCCGGGGCCGGTGGCCACGCGGATATTCGAGGATTCCGCAACCGGGGAGGATCCGGTCAACGCCCGCCACCGGGAGATCATGCGCAATATGTTGCAGTCTGAGGGGATGAGCGGCTACGAGGCTGCCCAGCGGATTCTGCCGCAGATCGCCGAGGGCCGTTTCTGGGTCTCGACGCACCCGGAAATGACTCAGGAATTTGCCAATAACCGGGCCCGGCATCTGTCTGGGCTCGCCGATCCGGCACTGCCTCCCGAGGTGCTGGCGGGCCTCGGCGTGGTCTGATTCCTGTTTTACGCGGTGCGCGCGATGATGCTGCTCTCAAGCCCGCAGAACACATGGCACAGCCCTGTTTCTACAAGCCAGACCTCGGGGAACTCGGGGTCGAAGCGCCGGTCCACCCAGCCCCAGTGATAGGGATGCAGCAGGTATTCTCCCAGCAGGCCGTCCAGGGCGACGTACTCCTGCTGCCAGACGTGGGTCCAGCGCGATCCAGGGGTGGTCACCCGGCCCAGGCGCCAGTTGCGGATCGCGGACATATAGCGGGGCATGCCGAGCAGTTCCTGCTCGAATATCCCGGTGTCCGCGGCAGACACTCCCGCGCGCACGGTGAGCAGCAAGGTGCGCCATATGCCCTGCTGCAGATCAGGGTCGCGCTGGCCGCAGGCCAGGGTCTGGTAGCAGACTGCGTCGGCGCTGGCAAAACCGGGAAGGCCGCTGAACTCCATGGCGGGTTGCGCTTCGCCGGGACGCCACAGCAGGTCTACAGTGAACTGCCCACCGCCCCAGCAACCCTCCAGATTGCGTCCACAATGCCAGCCTGCGAGATCCGTGGCTGCTTCCAGCTGGCTGCGCAGGGCGGTCTCGGTCACACCGGGGTCAGCGTCTTTCTGCAGGAAGATCTGTACCGTTGCAAGAGCGCTCATGCATCCTCCAGAGGCTGCGGGAGTGGCAGGCTGGCTGCGCCCATTACATGCCGGCGCCGCTGCAGGCAGAGTTTGTCCACCGCTGCCCAGAAAGCGATGACCTCAGGACCAGCGGTGCCGCGCATGGTGTAGTAGCCGTAGATATTCTCTACTTTCCACAGCAGCCACAGAGTGTTTGGCTGCTCCCCCAGCCGCACCGGGGGGGACACCCAGCGCTGGGCAAGGCTGAGGGTGTGGCGGCCGGCGAGCCCCGGCAGATAGTCCTTTTCCAACAATTGCAACACCGTGTGGAGTTCATCGGGCTGCAGGACAATCTCGTCCAGAATGTGTACTTCGCTCATACTGACCTTCCGCGACAGGCATCGGTGACAAGTACCATACTTGTGCTCTCGCCAGTAGGGATGCAACTATTCTGTTTCGGAACATATAAAATATTGAACACCTTCATGGAGAATCAGAATGCCAGACATCCCCGGTGACGAACGCAGCATACTGAACACCCTGAACGAATTCCCGCGAGTGGTGGATCGGAATGAGTGGGATCGGATTGGCGAGGTGTTCGCCGAAGACCTCAGCTTCAACTACGGCGATGGCCGGGAGCAGCAGGGCCTGGAGGCACTGCTGACCCAGTTCCGCAGCTTTCATGATCGCTGCAGCGCCATGCAGCACCTGATTGGCAGCGTGCAACTGGAAATGAGCGGCGACAGCGCTGTGACCCGGGCTTATGTGCAGGCCCGCCATCAGGGCAAGGGAGACTTGGCGACCAGCTTCTACGATACTCACGGCGAATACAGCGACCGGTGGGTGCGCCGGCCCGAAGGCTGGCGTATCGTGCGCCGGGACGCGCACTGGGTAATGTCCGTCGGCGAGCCGCGGGTGTTGTTTGACGGCTGAGCTCGGGTAGATAACGCTGACATGAATGGAATCACTGGTCTGCAACCGGGTAGCGCCGCCTACCGCCGAGCCAACCTTGCCCTTTTCCTGGGGGGCTGGGCGACTTTCGCCCTGCTGTACGGCCCACAGCCGCTGCTGCCACTTTTTGCCACTGAATTCGAAGTTTCGGCGGCCTCCGCGAGTCTGCTGGTATCGATGGCGACGGCCACCCTGGCGCTGACACTGATCCCCGCGAGCGTGCTGGCGGACCGCTACGGCCGCTCACCGCTGATGAAGGGCTCCCTCGTTCTTGCTGCACTGTGCGCGCTGCTGCTACCTCTTGCTGAGTCTTTTACCCAGCTGGTGGTGCTTCGCGGTCTGGCGGGGGTCGCTACGGCCGGGCTCCCGGCCGCCGCCATGGCGTGGTTGGGAGACGAGATGTCTCCCGGCGCCCGTGGCCGGGCAATGGGTCTGTATATTGCCGGCAATGCCCTGGGCGGCATGTCCGCCCGCTTCCTGGCGGCGCTGATGACCGATCTGGTCAGCTGGGAGGTGGCTTTCCTGGTTCTGGGTCTGCTGGGTATGGGAGTTGCGGTGGCCTTCTGCTACCTGCTGCCCCCGGCGCGGCACTTCGAGCCCCGTTCCCTGCGCCCGCGAGCCCTGTTGCGGGATACCTGGCAGCTGCTGCGCGATCCCGGTCTACCCTGGCTGTTCCTGGTGGCTTTTCTGCTGCTGGGAGTTTTTATCTCCTTCTACAATTATCTGGGTTTTCGCCTGTCGCTTGCCCCCTTCGAGCTTGGGCAAACCGCAATCGGCGCGATGTTCCTGCTCTACGGTCTGGGCACCTGGTCCTCGGCTGCGTCCGGACGGCTGGTAGACCGGTATGGTCCCTGGCGGGTAGCGTTGAGCATGACCGCTGTGATGATCGCGGGCCTGCTCCTTAGTCTGTCGGTCAACATGCTGGTGCTGATAGCGGGTGTAGCGTTGCTCACCTTCGGCTTTTTCGGGGCGCATGCCACCGCCAGTGGCTGGGTGGGAGCACGGTCCCAGTCGCGCCGGGCGCTGGCTTCTGCACTGTATCTGACCAGCTACTACCTGGGTGCCAGCGTTCCGCCGTTACTGGTGGGGATTGCCTGGGACCGTGGGCAATGGGCGGCGGTGGTGGCGCTGCTGGGGATCCTGCTGCTGTGTCTTGGAGGCGCGGTGCTCAAACTGAGGCACCGGTAAAAAGCCGTCAGCAACTACGGAGAAAATCCCCTGTCAGCGTTGGCGAGTACCGAGGCGGCACAGGGCTTCAGCTGAAATCTGAGCTGTGCTCGTCCACCACGAACATGCGGGTATACGAGCGATCCAGAAAGTTTTCCTCGTCCTCGGCGATGCGCCTGCTGATATCCGGCTGTGCGCTCAGCGCCATCGCTTCATTGTAGGCAGCCCGATCGGCAAACCAGATTTCGGTGATGACGTCGAAGTCACGCTCCGCGGCCGCCGCGTTGATATAGGCGCCTTCTGGATGAACGAAATTGCGTCGATAGCCGCAGATCTGCGGTAGCAGGCTGCGAATCAGCGCTTGGTGCTGGTTTTCGTAATAGTCGATGAAAGCTTCGCGGGATAGACCCGGTTTGCATTTCAGCAGGGCGATGGACTTGTGCATGGTGGCTATCCTGTTTCCCGGTTCGTACCGGGAAGTGTTTGAAGTAGAAGGCGAAGCGCTCCCGCAGTGATAGAGAGCGGAAGCGGGTATCGGCTTACTGCTTCAGTTCAAGTTCTTGGTTGTGAGCTTGCAGTTGCCGCACCCAGACAGTGTTCAACTGGCATTGCGCCTGGACTTGCAGTGTAATGCAAGCGTTGAGTAGATGGCAGGCTGTTGCAAGGTGGGCCATCTACCAAAGTCTGCAACACGATTCAAGGAGTTGAACTGATGCAGTTCTGGCAGTCCCTGGCCTGGTGTGAACCCGAACAACTGGTGGCGGTTGCAAAATTTGCCGAAGAGCTGGGCTTCGAGGGTGTCCTAAATGCCGATCATGCGGTGTTTCCCGAGACCATCCATGCACCGTACCCCTATTCCGGGGACGGCAAGCCGCCGATGACGTCAGACTCACCCTATCCGGACTGTTGGGTCAGCATTGCCTTCATGGCGGCGGCCACCACCCGGCTGCGGCTGTCGACGTCGGTGTACGTGCTGCCACTGCGCAATCCATTTGAAGTTGCCAAGGCTGCCGGTTCGCTGGCGATCTTCAGCGACAACCGCTTCGCGCTGGGTATAGGTGCGGGTTGGATGAAGGATGAGTTTGATATTTACGGTGTGGAATTCAGCGGGCGCGGGAAGCGGATGGACGACATGATTGCGGTCATGCGCAAGCTGTGGCGGGGAGGCATGGTTGAGCATCAAAGTCCGTACTACACCTTTCCCCGACTCTGCATCGAGCCAGCGCCATCGCGGCAGGTGCCCATTTTCGTCGGCGGCGCCAATGATGCTGCGCTCAAGCGCGCCGCGTACCGGGGTGAGGGCTGGCTGGGCGCGGGCAATGCACCGGATGAGGTGCCCGCCATCATGGCCAGATTGCGTCAGTATCGCCAGGAAGCAGGGCGCGAGCTGGAATCCTTCGAGACCATAGTCGGCCTCACCACTGCGCCGGATCCCGATACCTTCAAGCGGCTGGGCGAGCAGGGCATGACTGCCGGAGTCAATCTGCCCTTTTCGTTTGCACTGGGCTCCCGCTCTTCACTGGATGCCAAGAAGCGGTTGATGGAGAGCTTTGCCAGGCAGTTCGTCCAGCCGCTTGCTTGAGTCCCGGTGCAGAAGGAGGAAGTCCGGTAGCTGCGCAGGCAGTCAGAAAGGCTCGGGGTCATACAGTTCGCGCAGTAATTCCGGGGTGCTTTCGCAGACTTGGGTCAGCACGTCTGCCCGCACCTGCACCGCTGCCGGGGGCGACAGCTCAGTCAGCGCATTGCCCTCCGCCGGCAACCACAGACTCAGCACTGCGTCGAAGGGAAAACGGCCTTCACCAGTCGCGGCGTGAGCCTGGGTATGATCGACGCTGACGCGCAGCAAACCAGCTTCCATGGTCGCCAGTTGTTTACCCCAGGCGTTTACGGCGTCGTGAAATCCCGCGGCGTCGCCCATATGACTGAGCAGCAGCAGTTGTCGCCGTGTGCCCTCTGGCGCAACATCCCGCGCACTGCCAGAGAGCAGTAGTTCTTCGGCGGCTGCGGGGCGAATCAGGCGCTGGTCCATGAACTGGCGCTCGTCCTCATCCAGAATCTCGCGGACGCGACCGCTGTGCACGCCACCGACATCTACCCCATCGTCGAAGAAAAATTCGGTGACGACGTCAAAGTCCACTTCTCCGGCGGATGACAGCACGTGGTTACGCACATACTTGGTGAACGGGAAGTAGCGGCTCCCCAGTCGCGAGTGGCGGGTTTCGTAGTATTCGCGAAACGCCTGGCGGGTCGAGCCGGGGCGATGGGAAAGCAAGCATACAGATTTCATTGCGGTTCCTTGATGTGTGTTGACCAGCGGGCCTTGCTATCAGCTTGCGGCAGAGAACGTGGCGGCGAAGATATCTCGCAGATTGCGCTTGAGGATTTTGCCTGAGGGATTGCGCGGTAGATTGTCCACGACCAATACGACCTTGGGTACCTTGAACCCGCCCAGATGCACGGCGCAGTGTTGTTTGACTGTGTCCGGATCCACCAGACAGCCTTCCCTGGCGACCACCACGGCGGTCACGGCTTCCACCCAGTGCGGATGCGGCAGTCCGATCACCGCTACTTCCGACACCTCCGCAAGCTGGTAGATCACTTCTTCCACCTCCCGGCTGGATACGTTCTCGCCGCCGGTCTTGATCATGTCCTTCTTGCGGTCGACGATGGTCAGGTAGCCTTCGCTGTCCATGACCCCGAGATCGCCACTGTGGAACCAGCCGCCCTCGAAAGCGGCCGCGGTGCGCTCTGGATCGCGGAAATACTCTGTCAGCAGCTGGGGAGAGCGGTGCACCACTTCGCCAATCTCGCCCACGGCTACGTCGCGACCTGCGTCGTCCACCACCCGGGTCTCAGTATATAGCGCCGGACGACCGGCGGATCCCGCTTTGCGCAGCTGATCGGCGGGCTTGAGGATGGTGGCTATGGGCGCCATCTCCGTTTGCCCGTACAGATTCCAGAGGCGAATATCGGGCAGGCGGGCGTGGATCTCCTTCATCACTTCCACTGGCATGATGGAGGCGCCGTAGTAACCCTTGCGCAGCGCGCTGAGGTCGCATTGGTCAAGATATTCGCTGCGCAGCAGGGAAATCCATACCGTGGGCGGGGCGAAGAATGAGCTCACCTGCTCCGCGGCCAACAGGCGCAGCAGCGTGGCCGGTGTGTTGTCGTCGGTAATGATGTTGCGGCCTCCAGCCGTGATCGCGGGTCCCAGGAAACAGTCGAGCTGGGCACAATGGAACAGCGGCAGGGCGTGCAGGGTGGTGTCGTCCTCAGCGATCTCCGCATCTATCAGGCAGGCACTGTACTGCCAGAGGATGGCTGCGTGACTCAGTACCGCACCCTTTGGCGCCGATTCGGTGCCGCTGGTGTAAATGATCTGCGCGGGGGCATTGGCATCGATGCCGGGATTGTCTGTGTAGTGGCCGCCACTGCAGAGTTCGCCGAAGGGGATCATGCCCGCGGGGGTATTGCTGGCACTGTCACCGGCGAGCCACACCAGTTGCTCGATCTCCGGGCACTCCGCTGCCGCAGCCACTGCCTTGTCACCTTCGGTCGCGCCGACGCACAGCAGCCGGGCACCGGAGTGGCCGAGGATATAGGCAGTCTCGCGCACATTGAGCATGAAATTGACCGGCACCAGGATAGCGCCCAGGGCTGCGACTGCGTAGCGCACAGCGGCAAAGGCGATGGAGTTGCGGGACAGAATCGCGACTCTGTCGCCTGCTTGAATTCCCACTTTCGCAAGGCCGCCTGCAACCCCAAGGCACAGGTCCCGCAACTCGCGGTAGCTCAGCTCCTGCTCGCCCTGACGCAGGGCCAGCTTGTCCGGATAGCGGCGGGCACTGCGACGCAGTGTGTCAAAGAGTGTCTGGCGCGCTAGCGTCTGCGTGTTCATCCCTGAAGGCTTGGAGAATCAGTAGGCGTCGAGGTGCCAGTATACCTCTGCGGCCGTAACCGCCGTGCTTTCCATGCTGAGATGCAGGGGGAAAGTGACGCCCAGCTTGCTGGTCACGGAGGTGTGGGTGTCAGTCTTCAACAGGTTCCAGCCAGCCGTGAAGTTGATTTCATATTCCGAGACCTGCTTTACCGCTGAGCCCTGCCCGCCGTCCACCAGGAAGTCACTCGCACAGCTCCCTGTCACCGTTACCGGCGCAGATACGTGGACCAGTCGGTAGGTGGCCCCGGGCATCTCGGGGGAGTTGCCGGTGCCCATGGCCTGCAGCCAGGCCGCGCCGTATTCCGCTGAGCTGAACGCCAGCAGTTCGCCGAAGAATTCCTCTTCGGCCATGTTCACAACGGCCAGACCGCTGGGCGTCAGGGCGGCGTCCGCGGGGTCGATGCTGACTTCACCCTCGGTGTCGCAGCCAAACAAGTCGGCCAGCGGGCGACCTTCCTCTGCGCTTGCGGGCAGTGCAACCGTCATCATCCCGTCCGCGTTGATGCTGCCCACAGGCTCGGGTCCGTCCATGCCCATTAGCGCCACCTCGGCGCTGCCTCCGTCCCAATTGCCAACGGGGCCGAAGCTGAGGTCCTGGGCAAAAACACCGCCGCTCATTGCAAGTCCGACGGAGGTGGCAATAGCGCTCATTGTTGTTTTCATGACTGTGCTTCCTGTGTGGTTGTTTACAGTAAAGGCTGTCTTCAGAGACCCAGTGAGATGCTTAAATCGAGTGGCACATGGACTTTTTTCTGGCCCTTGTAGCGAATATTCAGGTCGACTGATGATGGCGGCTCGCGGAACACGAAGGCGTTGGGTTCCAGACCCATGAACGGCACCTCGGCGGTATCATCGCCGCCTGCCACGCTGACTTCGACAATCGCGCTATCGGCACTGCTGACCAGAAACTTGTACCAGGTGACGTCATCCCTGCTGGCGCTGCCGCCATCCTGGATCAGCAGCTTGCCGATGGGGCTGTCCATGCCGCTGGCGTCATAGCCCATCTCCACCGGGACCCCTTTCACCAGAACGCTGCTGGCCTCGCCGCCGGCGGCAAAATTGAGCACCACCTCGCCCACCAGGCGCAGCGCGGTGGCGCCGGCAGCGGGGGTGTCGATGACGCTGAGTGCGAGTTTGATATCCCTGTCGTTCTGCCAGTCGCCTACGCCGGCAAACGCCACCGGATCGGGTGCGGGAAAGCCGCGCTCCTCGTTTTCTCGCTTGCGGGTTTTGTGCAGGGCCAGAAGATCGGTGCCGCGATCATCCGCGAAGGTCTCGATGCGGGTGAGGGCGGGATCCAGCGGGTTTTCCATGTTGAACCCCTGAAGCTCCATGGGGAGGTAAATCTCCACAGATGTCCGGCCGCTCTCGCCGACCTGCGGCATGGCTTTGTGGATCTCCAGGCGGGAGATTTCCTGGGCGGCTGCCGTGTTCGCCAGCGCTGTTGCAAGGAGGAAAGAACCAAGAGTTGCGGACAGCGCACGTTGGCGGACAGTGGAACCCCTTGTGAATTGCGCAAGCATGGCAATCACCTTCGAATTGTTTGGTCGGAGTCTAGGTCGTAACTCGGGTTTGCGCCAGCAGCTCCATGAGCAAGCGCCCCTCAAAGGACCATATAACCGCCATCGCTGACCAGCGTGTGGCCCGTCGTATAGCTCGACAGGTCGCTTGCCAGATAGAGCACCGGGCCGATGATTTCAGCGGTCTCCGCCACCCGTTTCTGAAGGCAGGCGTTGATGGCGCCGTCCAGGTAGCCGGGTATCCCGGCTGCGCTGTCGAAGAGGTCAGAATGGTAGCTGCCCGGGGCCAGACTGTTGACGCGTATGCCCTTGCCGGCCCACTCGGCGGCCATTACCTTGGTCAGGGCGTCCAGTGCTGCCTTGGTGGCGGCGTAGAAGCCTACCAGCGCCGAGGGCTTGAGGCCGGCGACGGAAATGACATTGATGACCGAACCGCCGCCGTGCTCCGCCATTCGCGGTGCCATGCGTGAAGCCAGGTACCAGGGTCCCTTGGTGTTGACGTCAAACAGCTTCTGGAACAGATCGACCTGCAGTTCGGACAGCTCCCCCATCACCGGATTCATGCCGGCATTGTTGATCAGTATGTCGACGTGACCGAAGCTGTCATAGGCTTTGCTGATAACTTCATCCAGGTCATCCGTGCGCCCCATATGCGCCGACAGCGCCAGCGCTCTGCGACCTTTGCCGCGAATTTCTTCCGCCACCGCCTCGCAATTCTCCAGCCGGCGGCTGACGACTATGACGTCGGCGCCGGCGTCCGCGAGTCCCAGGCTCATGGCTTTACCCAGGCCGCGGCTGCCGCCGGTGACCAGTGCTACTTTTCCGGTCAGATCAATGTTGTGCATGATTTTTCATCCTTTCTATAGTGGATTGATTGCTACCTTTGGCGCCACCTTGTCGAAGAAGTTGCGCAGGGTCCGCCAGCTTGTATCCGCGTCCAGCCCGCCCACCAGCGGGTGCAGCACGTAGGCGTCGTTTGGCGCCAGCGATGGCGCTTTCTCCAGCACGGTTTCCGCGCGCACCACCTGGTAGGTGCCAAGAGCCTTCAGCGCGTCAGCGTCCATGGCGCTGCTGAACAGCATGTTTAGATCGGTGCTGCTCTGCCAGCGGGCGTAACAGTTGGTCTCATAGAGGGCGCAGGGTGCCAGGCGTTCCCAGTCCGCCTCCGGCGTCTCGGAAACGTAGAGGAAGGAAAACGCCATATCCGCCTGATAGCGCGGCGTCTTGCCCAGTTTTTCGCACTCAGCTGCGTATATTTCATTCAGGTGCGGCATGCCGGCGATAAAACCATTGCCCTCCCGCGCCGCGCGGCGTGCGGCCGGCGGCGCGCTGCCGCCCATGAAGATCGGTGGGTGCGGCATTTGCAGGGGCCGCGGGGTGATACGCGCTTCTCGGCCGCGGAAGCGGAACGTCTCCCCACTCCAGGCCTGTTTCAGCGTCTGGACTCCCTCGTCCATGAGAGCGCCGCGCTGCCCCGGGTCGATGCCGAACATCTCCATCTCGGAGCTGACGTAGCCACCCAGCAGCAGCACCTCGGCGCGGCCGTGGCTGAGGTGGTCCAGCACCGCCACATCCTCTGCCACCCGCAGGGGATCGCTGAAGGGCACCAGGACGTTTACCTGCAGGCGCACGTTGCGGGTGATGCGTGCCGCCGCGGCGGCGAGCACGCTGGGGCTGGGCAGATAGCCGTCTTCGCTACCGTGGTGCTCGCAGAAGTTGATGGTGACCGGATAACCCTGGGCATCGATCCAGGCGATCTGCTCCAGGGCCAGGTCGTACATGTCCGCCATGGACAGTTTCGTGGTTTCCGCCGGGGCCCGGCACTCGTATTTGACGCAGACAAAAGCCATTTTTTCTACACCTCGTCGGGTACCTGGAAATAGTGTTGATAGCGCTGGAAAAGGTGGCGCTTGCGCGCATTCTCTTCCTGCTCGCCGATGCTGTACTGGTGCTTGCCAAATTTGCCCTGGGGCTTTTGCCTCAGGTAATCCCGCATCGCCTGCATGGCTGAGGGCTCCAGGCCAAGGCCCATCTCCCGGTATAGCGCTTCCAGCGCCCCCAGCGGTTCCTCTACGAGCTGTGCGTAGAGAAAACTATGTATCCGTTCCCCGGGTACCGCGCCGGTTTCCAGCAGGTCGACCACGCCATTTAGCCGCATGGCACCCGCTTCCGGTGTCATCAGATTCTCGAAGGCACTGGCATCAAAGGGCTGGCTGCTGCGCATCCAGTAAAGGGTACCGAGCAGGTTGGTGACCGAGGCCTGGGCGACGATGGGGTCGCGGTGGGTGATCACCACCCGCGCGTCGGGGAAAGTGCGGAACAGTACCGGCAGGTTGCCGAGGTGGGAAGGCGCCTTCAGCAACCAGTGTCGGCGCGGATTGCGCCACTGCAGCAGTTTCAGCATGCGCTTGTACCAGGTGTAGGCGTAGTCCAGGTCCTGCTGGTAGTACCAGGCGTTGTAGCTCGGAATCTGGTACTGGCCTGGGAGGTTCTCGGTCAGGAAGGTGCTGCTCATGGCAACGATGCATTCGTTGGGGATGTTGGCGCCCATCTCGTGCATGGCCGCATAGCTGGGCACCACCCGGCTCCACTGGGTGACCAGGTGCTGGCAGCGCGCAATGCGGGGGTCGCTGTGGTAGCTCGCGGATTCCGGTGGGGGATAGGGGAACATCATCTCCCAGTTGCGTGGGGAGCCGAACTGGCTATCCTGCGCCAACAGCTCGAAAAGAATGGAAGTGCCGGCCCGGGGCAGGCCGGTGACGATTACCGGCTGTGCAATCACCTCGTCGTTGATTGCAGGGTGCTGGGCGTAGGCGGCCTCTAGCCCTAACCGTGCTTCCAGCCAGCGCAGGATATCCGAGCGGGTCATCAACCGGCCCAGCAGGTGCAGGTCGGCCTCCTCATCCAGGGCCTTGAGGAAAACATGAAAGCCCTGCAGCCACTCGTCGCTGCCGAAGTCCTCGAAGCCGGTGTTGCGCCGGGCGGTGGCCATCAGCTCCTCCGCCTGCAGGGGCACGAGGCTGCGGATGTCCATATGCCGGCCCTCGTCGATCACCTGTTGTACCCAGTCCGGCCGCGGTGGGGGTGTCCAGGCGCCCTTCATGGCATATACGCGCCGCCGCTGACCGAAATCAGCTGGCCAGTGATGTAGCTGGAGCGATCCGAGGCCAGGAACAGTGCCAGCCAGGCGATGTCTTCCGGGCGCCCCAGGCGCGGGATGGGCAGGCCACTCATGTTGTAGAGCGTGCCTTCCTGCAAGGCTTTCTCCATGTCCTCCGGTTTGCCCATGGTGTCGAAACCGAAGCGGTTCCAGAAACTTCCCTCGCCGACGTCCCCGGCCTCGTAGGGCACGATCCAGCCCGGGCAGATGTTGTTCACCCGGACACCCTTGCCAGCCCATTCCCAGGCCAGCCCCTTGCTGAAACTGTTGACAAAGCCCTTCACGCCGCCGTAGTGCACGACATTGGCCGCCGCTTCGCCGAGCAGGGAGGAGTTGGAGGAGATGTTGATGACGCTGCCGCTGTTGCGGGACAGCATGTCCTCGGCCACGGCCTGGCAGCAGTTCACCACCCCATCCACATTGAGTGCGATTTCCCAGCGCCGGGCCTCGGCGTCCAGTTTATCGAAGTCGGAGGGGTGGGCGACGCCGCCGGCGTTGTTGACCAGCACATCGACTGGACCAAACTCGGCGTTGGCGCGCGCCACCATGGCGTCCACGCTGGCGCGATCGGTGACGTCGGTTTTCACTGCCAGCACCGTGCCCGGCAATCCCAGCGCCGTCGCTTCCGCCGCCAGCTTCTCGCCGGTGGCGGCATCCCGGGAGGCGCTGACTACGTTCAGTCCCTCGCGGGCAAACTCCAGCACCAGGCCGCGGCCGATACCGCCACTGCCGCCGGTGATAATGGCGGTCTTGCCCTTTAACTGCAGATCCATGGGTATCTCCTTGGGTCCTGTTTAACCAACTGTCAGACGCCGAAGCGGTGGATGGTGCCACTGCGCCGTGCTGCGATCTGGGCAGCGCGCTCACGAGCATTTACCCGCTTGGCACCCGCCGGCAAATGAGCATCCAGTTCACTGAGTTTGACCTGGGTGGCCTGGGGAACCGGGTAGCGGTCCGCCTGCATCCAGCGCACGGTGACATAGCCCTCGTTGAAACCCGCGGGATCCAGCCAATTGGCGTGACCGGTATCCACATGGGCGATGACGAGGATCAACTCGCCGTCATCCTCCAGCCGCGCATAATGGCAATTGGTATTGCAGAGCACGCTGCGGTAGTCCATGGAGCACCACCAGTAGTTGCCAAACTCCACAGCCCAATAGTGCGCCTGCGGCGGAGTCACACGGACGATGATGGCCTCGTCCGCGGGCAACTGCCAATAGGCGATGAGTGGTTCACCCCCGGGTGTAGCATCGATGGCGTTGTCATCCAGTTGGCGGTAGGACAGAAAGGTATTGGGCTGCACTTTCCAGCGCTCGATCATGTCCGCCCAGTAGGTCAGGGACTCTCCAACCCAGCGGGACACAGCATCCAGGCCTCTACCCAGGCGCACGGGGTCGATTACCTTTGCCGGTGCCGGATCGTCACTCAAGCGGTCGATACGCGCGTGCATGGGTATTTCGTTTTCCCAGTCGGCAAAGAACTGGCGAAAGGTAACCCGGAAGGTGTCGGGTGAGGTCTGCAGCCAGTTGCCGGGATGCGGGTCCGGGCTGCAGATCAACTCGAAGCTGCCGTCCGGCTCCACCTGCAGGTCCTGGCCGAACAGGGCATGGGCCACACCTCCGCCCCAGGGTGTGTTGCCTGTCTCCACGGCGGTGACAGCGAAGTAGCGCGCGCTGCCACGATTGCCGCTGATACGGTAGGTGTCGGTGCCATTGATGGGAGCGCCAAGGTAAACGGCGTCCGGGTTGTCGCCGCCCTGTTTGCGCAGCGGGTCGAAGTAGTGCAGCAGCTCGGGGTGTAGGGGGTCGTCATTTTCGAGGAAGAACTGCATGCCCAGGCCGATATTCTGGGCCAGGCAGCGGAAGCCTGCGCTGCGGCTCAAATCGCCCTCCGGTACACCCTCGCGGAAGGGGATGCGGCCGGCGGCCTTGAGTTGCTCGCAGAATTGGTCCCAGGCGTGAAGCAGCTGCTGGTCCGCCGCGCTGTGTTCCGGCTTGCTCATCCGCACACTCCCTATTATTTTTGCTTGTGGCCATCGTGGGCTGTGTGGCCGCCGCTGACAAGAAGGGCAGAGGCAATTGCACTGGCCTTGGTCTACATCTTTAGTCCAATCCGCCACTTGCCGGCTGGAGTGCTGTTGTATCGCGATGCTCTGGCTTAGGGTTCAATGAATAACAGGGGAATGGTATGCACAGCAGACTGAACAACAAGGCCATCATCGTCATCGGTTCCGGTACCGGGATAGGTGCCGCAACGGTCAGGCAGCTTGCGGCGGAGGGCGCCCATGTCTGCGCCGCAGACATCAATATCGACGCTGCGACCAAAGTCGCCGAGGAAATATCCGCCGCCGGCGGGCGCGCCTTCGCCCTGCCGATGGATATCGCGGACGAGTCCTCGGTCAATGAAGCTGTTGGGCTCGCCGTGGCCGAGCTGGGCGGCCTCGACGGTGCCCATGTCAATGCCGCGGACCTGCGGGTCATTTTTGAAGACAGCGACGCTCTGGCGGAAGACCTGGCGGTATTCGACCGCACCCTGCAGGTGAATCTGCGTGGCCATTTGCTCTGCACGCGCGCGGTGCTGCCGCATCTCCTGCAACGAGGTGAGGGGGCTATTGTCTATACGAGTTCCAGCGCCGCGGATGTGGGTGAGAATACCCGTCCCGCCTACGCCGCTGCCAAAAGTGGCCTTAACGCCCTGATGCGCCATGTCGCCTCCCGCTGGGGGCGCCAGGGGATTACTGCCAATTGCGTGGCGCCGGGCTTCGTGTTCACGCCTGAGTTGCAAGCCAGCGGACAGGTGCCGCAGGAGCTGCTCGACGGAATGTTGGCACGGGTTCCGGGTACCCGTCTGGGGACGGTCGAGGATATCGCGGGGGTTGTCGCCCTGCTGCTGTCGGAGCAGGGCCGCTGGATCAACGGCCAGGTCTACAACGTCAATGGTGGAGCGCTGATGCGCTGAGAGTTTATGGACATGAGATTACCCCCGAGAGAAATCCGCTACGGCGGCGCCATGCTGGATCAGAAGGAAATTGATGCCGTGGTCAAGGTCATGGAGACCAGCATGGTGGTCTCGACCCAGACCTCGACCTTCGAGAGTCGATGCGCCAAGCTGCTGGGCAAGGAGTATGGAGTAATGGTCAACTCCGGCAGTTCGGCGCTGTTGCTGGCGGTGCGCCTGCTGGACCTGCCGCCCGGTTCCGAAATCCTGACCCCGACCCTGACTTTTGGCACCGACATTTCCAGCATCGTACTCAACGGCCATATTCCGGTGCTGGTGGATGTGGAGCCCGACACCTACCAGATCGACATTGACCGTATCGAGCCCCTGATTACGCCGAGCACCAGGGCCATGCTGGTGCCCAACCTGGTCGGTGGCATGCCCGACTGGGACCGGCTGCGCGCCATCGCCGACAAGCACGGCCTGAAAATCATCGAGGACAGTGCCGATACCCTGGGCGGCACCTTCCGCGGTACCCCCGCCGGCACCCGCAGCGATATCAGCATCACCAGCTTTTCCATCTTCCACATCATCACCTGTCTCGGCAACGGCGGCCTGGTGGCAGTCAACGACCCGGCCCTGTGGGACCGCGGCCTGATGTTGCGAGCCTGGGGCCGCTCCTCGGAGAAATACCTGTACGGCTCCCGCCAGCAGGAGAGCGACGGCCGCTTCCTGGAGGACCTGGGCGATATCGAGTACGACGGCATGTTTATCTTCGAGGAGCTGGGGTATGGCTTTATCCCCAACGAGGCCGGCGCCGCGTTCGGACATGAGCAGCTGAACAAGCTGGACGAATTCACCCGGCTGCGCCAGGAGCGCTTCCGCCTGCACGATGAGTACATGGTCAGCCACAGCGAGCACTTCATAAAACCCCGCGTGGCCGACGATGTGTTTACCACCTGGATCTGCTACCCGGTCATGCTGCGCCCGGAGCTGGGTTGGAGCCGCCGCAAGCTGCAGGTTCATCTGGAGGAGGCGGGGATATTCACCCGGGTGATTTTCTCTGGCCACGTAGCGTTGCAACCGATGATGAAGGAGGTGAACTACCGCCTCGACCCAGCGGGCTACCCCAACGCTGAACGGGTGATGCGCCACGGACTCATGTTGCCCTGCCATCCGACCATGACCTATGAGGACTGCCAGTATCTGTATCAGGTTCTGGATGACTTTATCGAGCAGCAGTCCGCTTGATGATCATCCGGGGATCTTCAGCTTCTGTAGCCCCGGCTTGATCAATTTCTCGTAGGTATCGATAAAACCTATGGGATCCTCCGGCACGGAGAAGATAAAGCGCCGCGCGCCGGCGTCGACAAATGCCTGCATCTGCTCGAGAAAATCCTCGGGCCGACCCAGCAGGCAATACTTTTTCGCGGCGTCCCGAAAGGGCCGGTTGTAAATCATTTCCAGCATCGCCGCGGCGCGATCCAGGGCCTTGTCGTAGCTTTCGTCCGCGAAGGTAAAAATAAACGCGCTGCTTTCGAAGTCCACCGCCTCACGCCCGGCAGCGTCTGCGTGCTGGTCGATTGCCCGCATATTGTCCCGGTACTGCTCCGCGGAACACATGTGCGAAATATAGCCGTCCCCCAGTTGCCCCGCGCGGCGGAAGCTGGGGCCCTTGCGACCTCCCACCAGAATCGGTGGCCCACCGGCCTGCAGGGGTTTGGGGTCGATGGATACCGGGCCGAAGTCAAAGTGCTTGCCGCGGTGCTCGACCTGATTCTGGGTCCACAGCTTGCGCAGAATGTCGATGCTTTCATCGGTGCGCGGCCCGCGCTCCGCCAGGGGAACGCCGCAGGCTTCGAATTCCGGTGGAAACTCACCGCCGACGCCGATGCCCAGGGTGAGGCGACCGCCGGACAACACATCCACGGTAGCCGCGACCTTGGCGGTTATGGTGGGATTCCGCAGCGGCAGCAGGTAGACACTGGTCCCCAGTCTGATGTTCTCCGTGGCTGCGGCGACAAATGACAGCAGGGTCAGCGACTCCAGCAGCGGAATATAAAACGAGATGTGATCGCCAACCCAGATCGAATCAAACCCCGCCTGCTCCATGCGCCGGGCGGCCTGCAGGGTATTGGCCCGGTCCTGGGCAGGTATGACCATGCCACAGCGAATATCGGTTTTGAGCTTGAGACAGCTGGTTGCGTCGGGCACTGGGATTCCTCGTTAACTTCCAAAGCTTGGTTTGTTGCCAATAATGCCGTCTTCTGCCAGTTCCGCAAGCGCTCTGCTATCCATCCCTGGGAGGCCGCTCAGCACCTCTTCGTTGTGCTCACCGAGAAGTGGCGCAGGCCTTTCGATGGGGAGGTAGCTGCCATCAATGCGAAATGGCAGGTTGGGGTAGTCCAGCTCTCCCACAATCTCGTGTTGCAGGCGGGTGAAGAATCCACGCTCCCGCAGGTGTGGGTGATGGTGGAGCTCGCGCACGTTGCGCAGGGGCGCCGCTGGAATGCCGGCGGCGACCAGTTTTGCGACCAGCGATTCGACATCGTGCTGTGAACACTGTTCTGCCAGCCACTGTTCCAGTGCGTCTTCAGATTCACGGCGCTGCGGGGTATCGGCCTCGCGATCAAGAGGAGCACCGGGCAGCAGCTCTGTCAGGGCCTGCCACTGCCGGTCGCTAGCGATGGAGAGCGCCAGCCACTCTCCGCCCTCGCAGGCAAACACGCCCTGCGGTACAGCCTCCGGGCCGCGATTGGCATGGCGCTGCAACAAATTACCGTAGGCGCTGTATTCAATGACCTGTTCGGCGACAATGTTCAATCCCGCTTCCACCAGTGGCACCTCGACCAGTTGCCCACCCTCGCGCCCGCGCAGTCGCAGCGCGCACAGGGTTGCGAAGACCGCGCTCATGCCCCCCAGTGGATCAACGCAGCCACGCGGTACTTCCGGGGAGCGATCGGGGTAGCCGGTGCGCCAGGCGAGCCCGGAGACCTGTTCTATCGTCATCGCGAAGCCAGTGCGGTCGCGCCAGGGACCCTCCAGGCCAAAGGCGGGCATGCGCACCAGGATGGCCTGGGGGTTGATGCCGTGAATGATTTCCCAGCCCAGGCCGAACTTCTCCAGTACTCGCGGGGAGAAATTCTCGATCACGATATCGCACTCGGCGACCAGCTGTTTGGCAAGCGCGAGGCCGCGTGGACTTTCCAGGTCCAGGGTGATTCCCCGCTTGCCGGCATTGGCGCCGTGGCTGATCGGTGAGCACTCCCACAGGGGTTTGTCCTGGGGAAAAAAGCCGGCGGCGAAACGCATGCCATCGGGGCGCTGGATGGATTCCACTTTGATGACATCGGCGCCCAGCGCAGCGAAGCAGGCGCTGGCCGCGGGCCCGGCCCAGAACGCGGTGAAGTCGAGGACGCGGATACCCTCCATGGGCCTGGCGCTGGATGCAACAGCGTTGCGTGCCGTTTCTGTCCAATGAAAGTTCGTCTGCCCGTCGCCGGCGTCGGGGGCTGCGGCGGGGTGACGCCACGCGCCCTTGCCCAGTCGGTAGGGAGGCCGCGGTTGCCTGAAACCTGCTGGATTGTTCCAGAACACCGGGCGCTGCGTGAATTGTTCCAGCTCGAGAACGGTTTGGCCATTGCCTACCGGTGCTACGGGAATACGGCGCCGGGAGGCTTCCGCAACTATGCTGTTCACGTCGCGCTCGCTGGTCCAGGCATTGATCGCTGGCAGCACCCGGTGGCGCTGTTGAAAGCGCTGAAAACCGGTTGCCAGCTCCGGATCCGGTCCCAGCTCCGGGTGACCAATCATCTCGGCAAAGCTCTGCCACTGCTGAGCGGTGATGGTGCAGAAACCTACCCAACCATCAAGCGCCTGGGCGATGCTGGGCACGTCCACGGAGGCGGGGACCTTGCCGGGTTCCAACTGGCCATGAATATACTGATAGGGCTGAAAACTGAGCAGCATGCTCTCGAAACGCGAGACTTCGATCTCGCGTCCGCGGCCGGCGAATGCCGCCGCTGCCACCGCGGCGTAAGTGCCGCAGATGTAGTCGCCGATCTGGCCGCCGGCGGCGAAGGGTGGGCGATCCGGGTAGCCCCGATAGGCGGTGGCACCGACCTCCGCTTGCAGGGTGAATTCACTGGCAGCTCGCCCGGCATAGGGCCCGCTGGTACCCCAGTCCGAAATACTGAGCACGGTCAGCGAGGGATTCGATGCGCGCAGTTGCGTTATCTCAATCCCCGCTGCTGGCAAACGTCCGTGATCCAGCACCAGGTCGGCTTCCTGGCACAGTGACATCAACCGCTGCCGTCCCTCCTCAGTGGCCAGATCCGTTGTGAGGTGAACCTT
>JBGTGB010000253.1:0-2885 GCA_041746975.1 Haliea sp.
GCCAGCGCCTGCAGGCCCGCCCGCCGCGCCTGAAGACTGTCGATGCCGGATTCACGGTACAGGCGCTCCGCCCGCAACGGCATGCCCGCCGCCAGCTGCAGCAGGTCAATGCCGGATTGCCGCGACCCGGTGAGGTGCTCAAGCCAGGGCAGACAGTCCTCCACAGGCGGCAGAGGCAGCTTCAGTAACTGGCAGCGCGAGCGCACGGTGGCCGGCACGCCCTGCAAGCGCTCACAGGCCAGAATGATATGAGTGTCGTCGGCGGGCTCTTCCAGGCACTTGAGCAGGGCATTGGCGGCGTTGTTGGTCATGGTTTCCGCCGGGGCCAGCACAAGCACCTTGCGACTGCCGAATCCGGCAGTGCGGAAAGCGAAGGCCACAGCTTCCCTGACCTGCTCTATCTTGATGACCTTGCTCTTGCCCTCGGGCTGTAGCCAGCGAAAATCACCGTGACTGCCAGACTGGCTGTAGCGGCAGCCCGGGCAGGTGCCGCAGTTGTGTCCAGCCACGGGCTTGTGACACAGGAGCAAGCGTGCCAGCGCCAGCGCCAGACGTGCCTTGCCAATATCCGCGGGCCCGGCCAACAGCAGGGCGTGGGGTAATTGCCCTGCCTCCAGCTGTTCTTGCAGCCTGGTCCAGGCACCGCCCTGCCAGGGCAGAGGCGCACTGACGGGCGGCAACTCCAGCAGATTCACGAGCGCCCCCGGTCACGCGGGCGCCAGCAGGCGTAAAGCTCCTCGCAGATCTCCCGCAAGCGCAACTGCACCTGCGGCAGAGGCTGGCTGGCATCGACCAGGTGGTAGCGGCCGCTGCTTTCCCGCGCCAACTGCAGGTAGGTATCCCGCACCCGCTGAAAAAAAGCCAGCTGCTCCTGCTCAAAGCGGTCCAGTTCACCCCGGCCACGCACCCGCTCCAACCCTGTTTCCACAGGCGCATCCAGCAACAGGGTATAGTCCGGACGCAGCTCAGCCTGCACCAGCACCTCCAGGGTGCGCACCGCGGAGGCAGGCATCCCGCGACCCCCGCACTGGTAGGCGTAGCTGGCGTCGGTGAAGCGATCGCAAATGACCCACTGTCCCGCGGCCAGCGCGGGCAGTATCACCTGCTGCAGGTGCTGGGCGCGTGCGGCAAACAGCAACAGGAGCTCCGCCATCGGCGCAACTGGCTCCTCGCGCACGCGCAGCAATACACTGCGCACCTCCTCACCCAGGCGGGTACCGCCAGGCTCGCGGGTAACCACCAGCTCCACCCCGTTACTCTCGAGATAGTCGGCAATGCAGGCGATATTCGTGGATTTGCCGGCACCCTCGCCCCCTTCCACAGTGATAAACAAGCCGCGTCCTGTCTGCATGCCCTATGGTGTCCCCGGAGTCGAGCGATAGTCTTCCCGTCGGTTCAGCTGATATTTACGCACAGCCGCCTCGTGGCCTTCAAGGGTGGCATTGAACTCATGGCTGCCATCGCCACGGGCGACGAAGAAAAGGGTATCGCCGGCAGCAGGCTGCAGGGCCGCACGGATAGCAGCGCGGCCGGGTAGCGCGATGGGGGTCGGCGGCAGCCCATCGTGGCGGTAGGTATTGAACAGGTTTTCCGCATCGCGCAAATGGGTGCGCCGCAGCCTGCCCTCATAGGCGTCGCCGAGACCGTAAATAATGGTTGGGTCCGTCTGCAGGCGCATACCCAGCTCAAGGCGGCGCACAAATACGCCGGCAATTTCCTCACGTTCTTCGGGCACACCCGTCTCACGCTCGATGATCGAAGCCATGATCAGGGCATCGTAGGGCGTCGCAAAAGGTAGATCCGGCGCGCGCCGTTCCCATTCACTGGCCAGCGTTTCCAGCAGGGCCTGATGGGCACGGCCGAGAATATCCAGGTCGCTGGCCCCGCGCTCGTAGCGGTAGGACTCGGGCAGAAACAGCCCCTCCGGAGCCTCATGCGGCGCCACCAATTGCATTAGGCGAGGGTCGTCCACTCCTGCCAGTACTGTTTCCAGTGCCGGTTCCGCCGCAAGGATCGCCAGGGCACGGCTGAGGACGATACCCTCGGGCAGTGTCACCTGGTACTGAATCACTTCGCCGTTGACCATGAGATCCAGCAGGGAGCGGGCATCCAGGCCTGGCGCAAGCCGGTATTCTCCCCGGCGAATGCGCGCGTCCACGCCCTGGTAGCGGGCCCAGGCGATCAGCAACAGAGGGTGCGGCAACACGTCCTGGGCATGCAATCGATTGGCGACGCTGCGCAGGCTATCGCCGGATTCCACCAGCAGTACCATGCCGCTTTCCGGCAGGTTCAACGGGGCCCGCCAGCGCTGCACCAGCTCACGGGCGGCCAGCGTCAGCAGCACCGCAGCCAGCACGACCACAACGAACAGTTTGCGCATTAGACTGATCCCTCCCGCAGGCATTCAACATAGGCTGCATGCAGATCATGGGTAACCGGATGCAGGGTCCAGCGGCGGTCGCGAAACGAACCCACGGGGCGCAGGCCCACAACGGTATTGCAATAGAATAGCTCGTCCGCAGCCAGCAGCTGGGACAGCTCCAGACGCGACTCCGCCACCCTTAACCCGCAAACTGCTGCGAGCCGCTCCAGCACCAGGCGCCGCCGGGTACCAGCAATCCCCGCTTCAGCCAGCAGCGGCGTCAACAGACGCTTGCCCGCGACCAGAAACAGGTTGCCCGCGGACACGGAGAGAGGTGCCCCGGACTGATCCAGCATCAGTACTTCATCACAACTGGCAGGATCGCAGTCTGCGGCGGCGAGTACCTGCTCCAAACGGTTGAGATGCTTGATACCCGCCAGCAGCGGCTGGCGTCCCCAGCGTACGGCGGTCTCGCCCAGGCGCGCTGGGGCCGGCAGTTGCGCAGGGTCCGCAGCGAGCGCCG
>JBGTGB010000254.1:0-14420 GCA_041746975.1 Haliea sp.
GCGTTTGCGGAGCAGGATGCGAAGTTCGAGAAGCGGTTTGCTGCCATTGATCAGCGGTTTTCGAGTATTGATCAGCGGTTTAACGATATTGAGCACCAGCTTGGGGATCTGAGAACGGGCCTGAAAGCGGAACTGGAGACGATGCTCAATACCCGCCTCAGCCAGCAGGACATCAAACTCGCCTCCATCGAAGCGACCATGAATGGCAATTTTCGCGTTCTGTCTGCGCTGATGGGCGTGACCTTGCTGGCAGTCGCGGTGCCGGCGATCCAGAGCTTGCTGTGAGTACCCATCAATTCCGATCAGATCTCCGCGGAGATTTCGGCCGTATTTGATGAATAAAAGGGCTTGTTCGCGCCCCTGGGTGACTGGACTCTCTGCCGCTCCTGGCTGGAATGGATGTACGCTCTCACCGACATTTCGGGCATGGTTGGCACAGGCTCAGCAGGGAGGCTAAGCTATGACGACACTGGCATTTGATTCATTGAAGTATGCCCGGCGCCTCAGGGACGCGGGCGTACCGGAATCGCAGGCGGAGGTGCAGGCAGAGCTGATGGCGGAAGCGTTCGGGTTCTACGCAGACAACATCGTTACCAGGGACTACCTGGATGCGACTCTGCGCGCAGCGATGACTGAATTGGAGGCCAGGCTTGATGCCCGCCTCAACCAGCAGGACGTCAAGCTCGCCTCCATCGAAGCCACGATGAACGGCAACTTCCGGGTGCTGTCCGCTCTGATGGGCGTGACACTGCTGGCGGTCGCGGTGCCAGTGATCCAGGGTGTGCTATGAGTACGCTCTGATTCATCAAATGCGGCCAAAATCTCCGCGGAGACGCGGAAGCACGCACGGGGGATCAATCGCCTCACCTTAAAAAGCCGGATAGCGCTGCGACACCGCCTCATCCGGCTGCCAGTCAACGCAGTCCAGCAGGTCATCCGCGACCTGGGTGATGACGTCACGCAGTTCCAACGGCTCCAGCAGTGCCGCGGGAATAGACTCCACTCCCCACCGCGCCCCCAGCAGGTTACCGGTGATGGCGCCGGTGGAGTCGGAGTCGCCGTCATGGTTGACGGCGATGATCAGGGCTTCGTGGAAGTCCGTGGCGACCAGGGCGCAGTAAACCGCGATGGCCAGCGCCTCCTCCGCGATCCAGCCGCCGCCCATGCGCGCGATGGCCTCGGCGTGGGGCGTATCGGTCGCCGCCAGGTCGGCTGCCTGTTCGAGGGCGTTGATGGTTTCCTCGGCATCCGTGCGCTCACTCAGGCAGTCCAGCGCCACATTCAGCGCGTCGATCAGATCGCCGCCGTCGCGAAGCACCGTCGCCATCGCCGCCATCGCACCCCCTGCGAGCCAGCCGGTGGGATGGCCGTGAGTCAGTGCAGAGAACTCACAGCCGAGGTCGAACGCCTCCTGAGGCGAATCCGCAAACAGGCCCGCCGGCGCCACCCGCATCACCCCGCCGCAACCTTTGCTGTCATTCATCGCGGGTTCGCCGGGCGTGCGGGTGCTGCGCAGTGCGCTCAGGCAGGTATTGCCCGGCCCCCGCGGGCTGTGCAGCGCGCCCACACCGAACAACCAACCCGCATCCGGCTGCAGCGGGTCCAAGTCGAACGTGCTATGCATCCCCTGGGTAAGCAGCCAGCGCTGGTAGGCCCAGGCGGTCACGCTGGCGTACTCTTTCAGGCCGCTGTCCCGGTAGCGCATCAGGCCGCGTATCAGTCCCTCGGCGGTGAACAGCGTCATTTGGGTGTCGTCAGTAATCGCACAGGGCAGGCCGTAAGCAGGTCCTTTTCCATTGGCTATATCCGGCGATTTACAGGGTAAACAGCATAGCAAAAGCGACGCGCAGCCACAGCCTGAATGAGACCAGGGGTGAGATCGTGTATCATACCCGCGCTTTTGCCGGGCTTGCTTTTCAACGCACCTCCGCAAACCCTTCTTCAGACGGCCGGGGCCGCACGAGGTGCGCAAGCTGCTCAAATACCAGGAAAATGCACAATACTATGACTAAATCATGGCAACACTCGCAGTGACGGAGAGCGACGACAGCCTGGCGAGCCTACTGGCGGACCTGGAGGAAGCCATCAGGCTGCTGGCCACGGCTCGGGACTCCTCCAAGCTGGCCTGGCTGCCGAAGGTGCTGGACACCGCGCGCCAGGTGATGCTGCAACCAGGCGGCTGCGCGGCCGTGGCGTCCCGTGCCCAGGCCATTGACGAAGCTGGCGTCTTTGCCGGCTCCGACTGGGCCACCCCGCAGATCCTGATCCCAGCCCTCACGCCTCACTCCCTTGGCAGCGCTGATGCCAACATCGTCGTGATCGAGGCTCTGAGTGAATTGCGCCTGCTGGCCGTGGCCCATGAGGAATATCGGCACCCACTGATTTCAGCGGAGGAGGCCCATCACCACCTGACCCAGGTTATCGCCATCAATCTGAACCTGTTGTTTGGCGCGGTAACGGAGGCAGAGCGGGAAACCCAGGGCCAACTCGCGCAGCTGCCGCGCAATCTGTTCCAGTACCTGACCGAACGAATCGGCTACGAGCACGTGATCGACCAGCTGATTGACGAGATCTGGCGCATACTCGAGCAGCGCCCGATCCAGGTCGACGCAGTCAAGAGCATGATTACCCAGATCGCCATCTGTCAGGCGAATCCGGAGATCGATCTGGGTTCGAGCGGCCAAGGTGCCAACCGCCTGGTCAGCGCCCTCTACAGCCCCACCCGTGGCTGCCAGGAGGATCCGGGCATCGGGGTCTACCGGGAGCGCCTTACCAGCATGGATCCCTCCGCCCTGCAGAGTGAGGCGATCGGTTTTGCCCGCGCCATGCACGACACCGGGCTGGTGTCGCCCTACCATCCGGTACTGCTGCGCTTTCTGCTGGATCAGGGTGAGCATCTGCTCGCGGAGGCGCTGGGCCTGTCGGCGACCGGGCGCGACTGCATGCTCTGCTATCACGACCTGGTCCGCTCGCTGATCCGCGCCTGCGTGCATCCCCCGACAGCCCAGGCGGTGTACGGCCTCGCGCTGCTGCTTGAGCGCGGCATCCTGTACCAGGCCTCGATGGCGCCAGCGCTGCTGCGTCAGCTTGGCCTGCAGTTGTCGGACTGGTCCCAGGAGCGGCTGACTCTGGCCTTTGGCGATACGGTATCCCCGCGGGCGCGGCTGCTGGAGGGGGTGCTGTGCATGCTGGGCCAGCCCCTGGGAGTGGGCCAGGGCAACAATCCCACCTGCCAGTCGGCCCGGGCACTGTCGATGTGGGCCTACAGTGACCCGGACTACCTGCTGCAAATGCTGGCCTGGGCGGCGCGGGATGACGAGATCATCATGCACTTTGAGGGCCAGCCGATTTCGTCCCGGGAAAGTGCCGGCGGCGTCGCCACCAGCCTGCCGATAGATCTGGATCCGGTTTCCCTCCTGGTGGTGCCGCACCTGGACCGCATATACGCCGAAATGGGCCGGCGCTGCGACGACCGCGAGGGGGACCCTCACCGCTGGGTCAACCCCGAGTTTCACGGCTGGTGGTCCGGGCGCGGCTTCCGCATCAATGTCGATGTAGACACCGGGCATTTGATCGACCTGGACGCGTTCCTGCGCCACTTCTACGCCAGCTATCATCCCTATTACAACGGTAATCTGCCGCTGATCCACCCCCAGCCTGCGGGAATTGCGGTCACCGACAGCGCCGCCCGCTTCATCGGCTGGCACGCCATCAGCCTGCTGCGGGTGAGTATAGATCCAACCGACGTGATGCGGGTTTACTTCTACAATCCCAATAACGACAGCGGCCAGGACTGGGGCGACGACATCAGAGTGAGCACGTCGGGCAACGGTGAGCGCTTCGGGGAATCTTCTCTGCCACTCGAAGAGTTCGCTTCACGGCTGTACATCTTCCACTACGACCCGCTGGAGCCGGGGGAACTGGCACAGGTGGAGCAAGCGGAACTGGACCGGGTGATCGCCAGAATCCACCGCAGCTGGGGCGCGGATCGTATCCCGGCGACGGAAAAAATGCAGGCAAGCGAGGGTCCCCTTGGTTGAGGAGATCCTCCAGGACGACCTCAGCCTGCTGTCGGTGCCGCTCTATCTGGCCGCCATCTTGCTGGAAGCCTGGCACGCCCGCCGCCACAAGCTCAACCGCTACCGCCTTCACGACACCCTCGCCTCCCTCTCCATGCTGCTGGCCTCTGCCATCGTGGAGCTGCTGCCGCGGATACTGGCTCTAGTCCTTTTTTTCCAGCTCTACGAGCTGAGCCCGCTCAAGGATGTCATCGGCCGCCAGTGGTGGGCCTGGCTGCTGCTGTTCCTGCTCGATGATTTCACCTACTACTGGTTTCACCGCTCGAATCACGAGGTGCGACTATTGTGGGCCGGGCACGTCAACCATCATTCATCCCAGTATCTGAATCTCGGCACCGCCCTGCGCCAGGGCGTGGGCGAGCGGGTGCACAAGTTCCTGTTCTGGCTGTGGTTGCCGCTGCTGGGCTTTGACCCGGCCATGATCATCATCGTGATCGGCATCAACCTGTTCTACCAGTTCTGGATCCACACCCAGGCGGTGGGCAAATTACACCCCTGGATCGAGGCCGTATTCAATACGCCCTCCCACCACCGGGTACACCACGGCTCCAATGTGCGCTACCTGGACCGCAATCACGGCGGCGTGCTGATCATCTGGGACCGGCTGTTCGGCACCTTCAGTGAAGAACGGGACGACGAGCCCGTGGTCTACGGGCTCACCACCAATATCGACTCCGACAACCCCTGGACCGTGCTCAGCCACGAGTACCGCGCGATCGGGCGCGATCTGCGCCGGGCCGAGAGCTGGGGGGACCGGCTGCGCTACCTGCTGCTGGCACCCGGCTGGTCCCACGACAGGCCGGACAAGCGGGCGTCGGTGCTGCGGCTGAGCGCCAGAAGTTGACCGAACACTCTGGAGACCGCGCGAGTGCTCTATGAGACCAAGAAGTCCCTGCTTGTTCTTGCTACGGCATCAGACCAATAGCATAGCCAAAGCCCATCAATATCAGGGAAAACACCCATATTGAGAAGAACGAGTACCTGAGGTGCTTGCCAAAATCCAGCCCCGCCAGACCAAGCCCCAGCCACAGTGCCGGTGAGAAGGGGCTGAGGAACGTACCGATGACATTACCAATGAGCAGTGCATAGACGGTGGACGTTGTGGGCACATCATGCGCCGTCACAATCTGGTCAACTATCGGTAGCAGCGCGAAGTAGTAGGCATCCGTATTCAGCACCAGCTCCAGGGGCAGACCAAATACCCCGATGATAAGGTGCAGGTTCGGCACAATGGATTCAGGGAGTACCAGGACCATGTCCTGCGCGATGGAGCGCAGCATTCCGGTACCTTCAAGAATGCCGAGGAAAGATCCCGCCGACAGAATGATCGCACCCATAAGCAGTGCATTTGGTGCGTGGGCATTCATCCGTTGCATCTGCATGGTCACGGAGGGATAGTTGATCAGCAGGGCCACACCAAGGCCCAGCATGAAGGTGTAGGCGGAGGGCAGTGCCCCGGTTACAAGACAGGCAATAACGGTGATCAGTACTGCCAGATTGACCCAGATAAGCCTGGGACGCAGCAGCTCAGGATCACCCTCCACCACTGGTAACGGCGACATATCCGAGTCGTCTTCAAGAGGCAAGCCCTCGCCCCTGGCGATACGCCGCTGCTCCCTGACCCCAAACGCGGCAGCAAACATTACCAGCAAGACCGCACCCACAATTTGCACGGGTATCAGAGGCTGCCAGAGTTCAATGGGATCCATCTCGAACACCGCTGCGGCCCTTCCCACCGGCCCAGCCCAAGGCATGAGGTTCAGTATCCCGGCACCGGTGGCCAACAGCATCATCATCAGATACGGGCTCATGCCCAACCGCTTGTACAGTGGCAGCAGCGCGGGAATCGTCAGCAGGAAGGTGGTGGCACCGGCACCGTCCAAATGTGCAAGCATGCCAACGATCGCCGTGCCCACAGCAACAGAGACGACATTGCCACCAGACACCTTGACCAGAAACTGCACCAGCGGCCGGAACAGCCCGGCATCCTGGAGCACGCCAAAAAACGTTATCGCGAAGATGAACATGGTTGCGACCTGAACCACAGACCCGAGGCCACTTGCGAAAAATCCGCTGATTTCATCGAGACTGAACCCAGCGGCGACAGCTCCCAGAAATGGAATCAGTGAGAGCCCAACAACCGGCGATATCTTGCGCAGGACAAGAAGCAGGACAATGCTCGCCACGGTCGCAAGACCAATGAATGTCAACATATCTTATAATCCGAAACGGCCCGCATACCCCGATTATAGGGAGTCAACCTGTCATGGCACTGTCAGGGCTTTGCGGCGGGAAAAGTGACTTCCACTCTGAGACCAGAACCACTGACGGGGTCGAGAAGTTGTATCTTTGCGCCAATATGAATGGCAATTTCCTTTACGATGGCAAGTCCCAGCCCGCTCCCGGGGTGGACCTGATCTCTTTCCAGCCGGAAGAAGCGACTGAAAACTTCTTCCCGTTGAGACTCGGCGATACCGGGCCCACTGTCCTCGACTGCAACCACGATGTTGTCGCCGACTGCACGCAATTCAATGTGAACCTGACCGCGGGGCTGATTATAGCGAATGGCATTATCGAGAATGTTCGCCAACAGCTCGGTCGCCAGCTGTGCCTGCGTCTGCACCATCAGCACGGGTCGACTTGTACTGAACTGCAGATCCTGGTTCGCCCGCACCGCAGCAGGCACATGTTCCTCAGTGACAGTGCGGGCAATGGCTACAATATCAACCGCTTGCATTACGCGGGTCGCGCCCTCTTTCGCACTTTCTGCGCGAGCAAGAGCCAGCAGCTGGGTTAGCAAGCGCTGCAGGCGGTCTGTCGCTGTACGCATGTCCTCGAGATGCTGATTTTGATCGGGATTTCTCAAACCCGAAGATTCAAGAACGTTGAGGTGTGTTCGGAGAATAGAGAGCGGAGTTCGCATCTGGTGGGCGGCATCTGCGGTGAACTGTCTCATCGCCTTGACCGCTCTCTCAAGCCGGGCCAACTGCTCGTTGAACCCAATGACCAGTTTATGCAGCTCCAACGGTACGTCATGCAGTGGTAGAGGAGTGAAATCCGCAGGGGCTCTTCTCTCAAGATCACGCCTCAGGCTCGCCAGTGGCGCCAGTCCCCAGCGCACTGCGGGGGGGAGCAGTAACACCAACAAGCCCAGCACGAGTAGTTCGAATACCAGCAGGCCCCCTACCATGCGTCGCTGCAACAGTTTCCTGGTATCCAGGGTTTCTGCGATCTGAATGACCACGGCCGGGCGCATGCCGGAAACCTGTTCCCGGGTCGCCGCAACGCGCACCGGTGAGCCAAGATATTCAGAGTACTGAAAGTCCACATCGCCATCCCGTCCGGGCAGCGGCTTGAACTCGGGGAGGTCGTACCCAGAGACCAGCTCATCACCGATGCTGACGCTGTAATAAATATTATTGCGCAAATCCGTCTCGAGCATGCCGAGAGCCCAGGGTGGAAGATCGAAGATGATGTGCCCGTCTTCCACGGCAACGGTCTCCGCGATGATGCGGACGGAGGCACCGAGTACCCTGTCGTTCACGCCCTCGACGATCCGGTTGATCATCAGCACACCGCCAAAACCCAGCATGACAGCCAGTGCGGTGGTTGGGGCGATCAGTACCAAAAGCAGACGCCGGGTGAGTGAAAACGGAGCCTTGCCCATGAGCGACTACTGATCGTCCAGGAGGTACCCGAGTCCCCGCAGCGTGAGGATGGCAGGTCCGTCTGGCGCCAGTTTGCGTCGCAGCCTTGCGATGTAAAGCTGAATCGCGTTGGGGCTGACACAATCATCGTAGTTGAACACTTCCGCTGTCAGCCTCTCGGTGGAAACGACCTTGCCTGCCTGGGCGATCAGCCGCTCCAGTACCAGCCACTCCCGCGGACGCAGTTCGACCAGCCGGCCATCGACATGCACTGTGCCCCTGGAACGGTCGAACTCGAGCTTGCCGATATGGACAACAGGTGCGGGGTCCCCGTGCTGGCGGCGTAGCAGAGCACGCAGGCGCGCCGCCAGTTCAGACGTTTCGAAAGGTTTGAGAACATAGTCATCAGCACCCAGATCCAGGCCCCGAATGCGATCATCGATAGCGTCCCGGGCGGTTAAAATCAAAACGGGTTCTGTATGGCCAGAGGAGCGTAACTTGCGCAGCACGTCGAAGCCGGAGATGTCTGGCAGGCCGATATCCAGAATGATAATGGCATAAGGCTGATCATCGGCCATGGTGAGGGCGGCTTTGCCATGGGAGGCGGTGTCAACGCTGTAGCCTTCAACGGACAGCGCAGCCACCATACCCCGCGACAACAATGGATCGTCTTCTACGAGAAGGACGCGCGCCACGGGATCGCTCCTCAGTCCGGGGAAAGGGGGATTCATTTTTGCTGAATGAGCGATGGATTGCAATTCAACTCGCCATGCCGTCCCTGGCCAGGCTTGGTGCGGCCCCCCAGGCTAAAGGAGGCTCGGGAAACCGACTTTCTTGTTACCAGCTACAAGATCTGCTGCGGTCTTGCCCTGCGGATTCTTCATGCGAGTATCCGCCCCCGCACTGATCAGGAAATCAATCGCCCCGTGATTCTGTGATCTTGCCGCATAAATCATCAGAGGCGTCAGGCCCTCGGCATTCTTCGCGTTGACGTCCGCACCCGCAGCCACCAGCAAGCGCAGGATTTCTGCTGACTGGTTGGCAGCAGCCGCGATAGTCAATGGCGTTGAACCGTCGCTCAGCTTTGCGGTTGGGCGCAGGCCATATTCGTTCATCAGCAGCTTGATGTTCTGGGGTCCATTCTTGTAGCCATGCGCGTTTGCCAGCGCCAGCATCAGGGCGTTGGCACCGTTCCTGTTTACTGCATGTACATCAGCGCCCGCCTCAGACAGCAGGCTGAACAGATCAGGACCATAAAGCTGTGACTTTCCGGACCAGATAAACGCGGTGTTGCCATTCTCGTCCACGGCGTTGACATCCTGCCCCATGGCAATCAGCTGGGAGGCAACTGCGGCGCTGTTGGCACCGGAGCGGATCAACGCAGTGGCACCATCGCCGTCCAGACCGTCAACCTTGAGCCCCTGATCGAGCAGCCATTTAAAGACCTCGCCGCTGGGGTTATTCTGCGCCGCCAGCATGGCAGCGTTGAGACCATCCTTGCCAACCCGCTCGACGTCGCTTTTCGAAGCCAGATGGGTTACGACGTCAAATACCGGATTACGCCACGCCGCGTTCAGGAATGGATCCCAGCCATTATTGTCCAGCTGGTCGTATTTAAGCCCAAGTGAATCGAAAAACTCGAATAGGTGAACATAGCGCGTGCGCATTGCTGCTTCATGCATTGCCGTACGACCATTCTCATCCTCCAGATGAATGTCGATCCCGGCCTTGATCATCTCCCTGTAGACCTCAAGGTCAGGCTGCAGCCGCACCGCATGAGCAAAGGAGTTTCGCTGTACGACATCCAGCGTATGTATGTCCACACCGGGCTGCGCCAACACCAGGCGCACCGCTGCGGGCGTGCCGCCCTTGGTCACCCAGAAAATCGCCTCGCGACCCTCCAGTTGCTGCTCAGTCAGACGTGCACCCTTGTCGATGAGAAACTGCCAGACATCTTCGCCAGCCATTGCATTGCCAGCGCGGACTACCAGTGATGATCCGGAACGATTCACCTGGTTGATGTCGATACCAGAATCCAGTTGTTCCTGAATCATCTCAACCGTCAGCGGGTCCCACCAGTGGTCCTGCTTGATCAGCGGATTGTTACCCATGCTGTAGGCCGAGGCCGACGTGACCAGCCCGACCGCGAGTCCCAACACCGACAGTGACCGCACCTTGTGTACTACATTTAGAAACTTTTGCATTTTTTTCTCCAATTATCGCCTGGTTCACATATCACTCAATGGTGTAGATCAATTCCAGAAAAGCTGTACGCGGCCGCCCTGGATAGTGCCCGGTATGAGTCCGGAAGCCAGCTGTCGCGTAGTCCTTGTCAAAGAGGTTGTCGACACGCAGCATCGCGCGCCAGTCGCCGAAGTCATAGATCAGCGATGCGTCGTAAATGTCGTAGGCCTTGACCGTCTGGCCGTCGACACTCAAGCGCTTCGAGACATAATCACCGCCAAAAGCTGCCGCAAGTCCGGTGTCGCCGAACTGATAGCGCGTCCAGAAGCCGAAGGTATTTTCCGGAGCGTTGGCAAATCTGTCGCCGACGTTGTCACCCAGGCCACGATTTTCATCGCTGAACCCCCCGGTAATCCGGGTCTTGTTATAGGCATAGTTGACGGTTGCAACCCAGTCCGGGGTGATGTCCACGGCCAGATCCAACTCGAAGCCTTCGCTGGTGACCTCCCCTACCGGCAGCAGGTCATCGAAGCCGTCATTGTCCACATCGCCGCGAGGATCGTCCTGGAGAACGTTGGCGCGCTTTATCTGGTAAATCGCCGCTGAAGCCTGGAAGCGACCATCCATCAGTGCCGTTTTGACCCCGGCCTCTACCATGTCGCCATCGCTGGGTGCAAAAGGGCCGCCCGCTTCCGGGATCTGCGAAGACGGACTCTGGGGCTCAAAGCTGGTGGCATACTGCAGGAAAAAACTGATATCATCGCGGGGACGATAAACGCCGCCCAGGCGGTAGGTGACCTCGTCATCCTCGAATTTTATGCCGTTGACGTCATCCTCGAAATCGTCGTAGCGCAGTCCACCGACAACAATGAACTTCCCGAAGGTGACTTCGTTGAGCAGGTAGTATCCCGCGCGGTCACTGTCGACAAGATTGGGGACCATCGCGGCGGAATTATAGTTTCTGAAAGCGCCTCTGCCATACACTGGATTGAAGATGCTGATGGGGTCAGGCAAGCCTGCTCTGGGGCTGGTGTTTCCACGCAGGCGGCTGGCAAAGCGATCTTCAGTGCCCGTAAAGCGGTCGAGGCCAACCAGCACACGATTCTGCACATCGGCACTGATGTCTTTAGACCATACAGCGTTGGCCCCGAACGACCAGTTTTCGTTGTTTCGGCGCTGTTCGCGATACTCACGTCTGACGCTATCGACCGACCCGTCCTCGTTGGAGTCGAACAGACTGTTCAGTTCATGGTAGTGCTGCTGTTCGGTTGCATCGTTGTAGCGCAGCGTAGCATCGAAGGTAAGATTGCTCGTTAGCTCTGACTGGACGCTGGCCTGAAATACGTCGGATTTCATTTTCAGGAAGTCGTCTGGCTCATTCGCGCTCCAGCGCACGCTGGTGAGGAAATTTCCGTCATCATCCACGGGAACGCCGCGCAGCCGCGCGCCATCCTGGATCATGTCATAGCGGGTAGCCTGGAGAATGAACCTGGAGGAACCGACATCATAGGAGAGCCCAAGGTCAGCCACGATAGACTCCTGGAAGGCATTGTTGCGCAGCAGACCCTTGTCCTCGTAGAAAATGCCAGCGCGACCCGAGACACCGCCACCAAGCGGACCGTTAATGACGGCCATGGCGCCGGATCGGTCTTCGTCACCAATGACAGCGCGGAGACTACCCTCAAAGTAATCGTGGGGCTTTTTGGTCACGTAATTGAACAATCCACCCGGAGCCCCCGGGCCGTACAGCATGCCCGCCGGGCCCTTGAGAAATTCGACGCGTTCGATGTTAAACAACTGGGGAACTGCAAAGCCTACGTTGGGATCTCCGCGCAGACCGTCATAGTAGATTTCTTCCTGGCGAAAGCCTCGCGCGGCAACCCCCGCGAAACTGTAGAAGGTGACACCGGAGATATTGCGATATAGATCCTGTGCATCACGGGCACCCTGATCGGCAATCAACTGCTCGGTGATCGCAGCCACCATCTGGCTGGACTCAAGCGGCGCTGTGGGCAGTTTCCCCACTGAGGTGGAGTCGATGCGGTAAAGTTTCGCAGCCCGACTGGTTACAACAATTTCTTCCATAATCTGTGCTTGCACTGTCGAGAGCGGCAGCGCCAGGGATATGGCAGTCGTCGCCAGCAGATTGAACCTTGATGCTGTTATATTCATTATTCACCCCATCGCCATTTGCGGGTTGGTAGACAGGCCACCGATAGTGGGCAGCTTTGAAGCTACACTAACAAAGCTTCCTGTCACCAAGCTGTCATGGGTGAAAAATATCAGTCTTGATTCTTTTTCGCGTCACCCTCAGGCGACACCAGGTCGTTCCAGGCCTTGAGGATGGCGCGACGCCTGACTCGATCAAGATTGGCAATCAAGCCGGGGCCGACCCGGATGGCCCGGGCCTTCGGGCTGAGGTGAACCGCACCGGAAGGGGAAGGCACATCGGAACGCACCGAATCCAGATAGCTGTCAGCAAGCACCTTCTGGCCATGCTTTGACAACATAAAATCGAGGAATAATCTGGCCGCATTGGGGTGGCGGGCTGCTTTGGGAATGACTGCAATCCGCGACATGATCAGCGTGTAATCCTGAGGGCTGATAATGCCGATGGAGGGGTTCTCCGCCAATCGCTCCAGTACATAAGAGCCGATGACGTTGTAGGCCAGCAGTTTACTTCCAGCGGCCACGTCTTCGGTCATGCGAACCGAAGACGCATAAAGCGTGGGCCTGGTAGCGCCAAGCGCTGCGACCAGATCCCAGGTATTACGGTTGTTCTGCATATCCTGGGTAAGGTAGAGAAACCCGACACTGGAGGCGAAGGGGTCATAGGTAGCAATTTTGCCAGCGTAGAAGTCCTGTTTACGGGCGAGTAGTTGAGTCAGGTCATCGTGGGTCCGCGGCACATCTTCGGCCGGTACAAGGGCTTTGTTGTAGACCATGACTATAGGCTCGGCAGTCACGCCCCATGCTTCGTCTTTCCACACTGCCCAGGATGGCAGGTTTGACTTTTCTGGCGACGAGTAAGCCAGGGCGTAACCATCGTTCACCAGCTTGATCTGGAGATCCATCGCAGAGCTCCAGAGCAGGTCGGCCGTGGGCTCAGCCGCGGTAACCTCATCAATAAAGCGAGTGTTCAGTGTCGCCGCATTGAGGTCGAGATACGTAAGCTGAATATCCGGGTAGAGTCGACTGAACTCTGCCAGCAAGCCAGCCACCGATCGGTGGTCCGTGGTCGCGTAGATTGTGAGGTTCCCCTCCTCGAGTGCGGAAGAGATGATTCGCTGGTAAGACCGGGAGTCAGACGAAATTGTGAATACAATGACTGCCAGTGCAATCACTGCAACCGACACAAGTGAAACTATCCACTTTGTCCTGTACAACATGCTCCGCTGTTCCCGTTTTATTATGATCTAGAGGCATACTAGCGATTAGATTCTCAAACACAAGCTCGGATGCTCGACTCGGCACCGAACAGTCTGTATAGTCCGCGGCCTGCCGCGGTTTAAACCTCGCTCCACCCATCGTCCCCCAGGTACAATACAGTGATCAGTGCAGCAAACGTCACCATGCAATTTGGCGCCAAGCCCTTGTTCGAGAATATCTCGGTCAAGTTTGGCGACGGCAACCGCTACGGCCTTATTGGCGCCAACGGTTGTGGCAAATCGACCTTCATGAAGATCCTCGACGGCAGTCTGGCGCCCAGCGCCGGCAACGTGTCGATCTCGCCCAATGAGCGCATCGGCAAGCTGCACCAGGACCAGTTTGCCTTCGAGCAGTACACGGTCATCGACGCGGTGATCATGGGCCACGCCGAGCTCTGGGCGGTAAAGCAGGAGCGGGATCGTATTTACAGCCTGGCGGAGATGTCCGACGAAGACGGCATGAAAGTCGCGGACCTGGAGACCCAGTTCGCGGAAATGGACGGCTACACCGCCGAGAGCCGCGCCGGCGAGATCCTGCTCGGGGCCGGTATCGGCACCGAGCTGCACTTCGGCCCCATGAGCGAAGTTGCACCGGGCCTGAAGCTGCGGGTGCTGCTGGCCCAGGCCCTGTTCTCCGACCCGGATATCCTGCTGCTGGACGAGCCCACGAACAACCTCGATATCAATACCATTCGCTGGCTGGAAGAGGTGCTGAACGCGCGCAAGAGCACCATGGTAATCATTTCCCACGACCGTCACTTCCTGAACGCCATCTGCACCCACATGGCGGACATCGACTTCGGCGAGCTGCGCCTGTACCCTGGCAACTACGACGACTTCATGACCGCCTCGACCATGGCCCGCGAACGCCTGCAGTCCGAGAACGCGAAGAAGTCGGCCCAGATCGCCGACCTGCAGCAGTTCGTCAGCCGCTTCTCCGCCAATGCCTCCAAGGCCAAGCAGGCCACCTCGCGGGCGAAGCAGATCGACAAGATCAAGCTGGACGAGATCAAGGCCTCGAGCCGGATGAGCCCCTACATCCGCTTCCGCCAGGACAAGAAACTCCACCGCCAGGCTCTGGT
>JBGTGB010000255.1:0-6622 GCA_041746975.1 Haliea sp.
CGTGTTGGTCACGCGGTCGTCAAAGCGGGCACCGACCGCGAGGATTACGTCGCTGTGGTGCATGGCCATATTGGCCTCATAGAAGCCGTGCATTCCCAGCATGCCGAGGAACTGCCGGTCCGTCGCCGGGTAGGCGCCCAGACCCATCAGGGTATTGGTCACCGGATAGTTGAGCTTGCGTGCCAGGGCGGTGAGCAGATCGCAGCTCTCACCCATGATCACCCCGCCACCGCTGTAGAGGATGGGGCGTTTGGCGCCGAGCAGCAGCTTGGCTGCCTTGCGGATCTGACCAGTGTGGCCGCGCTGGGCCGGCGAATAGGAGCGCAGCTTCACCGACTCCGGGTAGTGGTACTCGAACTTCTCGTCCGGGCGGGTGCAGTCCTTGGGAATATCGATCACCACCGGGCCCGGGCGGCCACTGGTGGCGATGTGGAAAGCCTTCTTGATCGTGGCCGGAATGTCCTCGGCGCGGCGAATCATGAAGCTGTGCTTCACGATCGGGCGGGAAATCCCCACCATATCCGTTTCCTGGAAGGCGTCCTCGCCGATCAGGTGCGTGGCCACCTGGCCGGATAGGACCACCATGGGGATGGAGTCCATATAAGCGGTTGCAATGCCGGTAATCGCGTTGGTTGCGCCCGGGCCAGAGGTCACCAGCACCACACCGGGCTTGCCCGTGGCGCGGGCATAGCCGTCCGCCGCGTGGGTAGCCGCCTGCTCGTGGCGCACCAGCACATGGGGCACCTTGCTGGTCTTGAACAGGGCATCGTATATATGCAGGACCGCGCCGCCGGGATAGCCGAATATGTACTCGACGCCTTCATCTTCCAGGGCACGGGCGATCATTTCACCGCCGGATAACAACTCCACAATCTTTCTCCCAAATAACAAAAACGCCCCGACGCGTTACCCTCGCCGTGGCAGTTCAAGTTTCTGTGTGGACGTTGCAATGACAGGTACCTGGACCGGTACCGGACTGGCGACGCCACCCCCTTCAAGCGCGATACAGTGCTCATGACACTAAGGAAAACGATCACGAACACCCGTGTATCGGTCGCCCTGCGAGGTAGCGCAGTATCTGGCCATCAACCCGGCCAGTAAGGCGCGAGATGACTACGGGACTCACAAACAGCCGCAGGGAATAATCACATCACTGCGGTAGACCAGGGGCCGAGGGTACCCGGCGATAGTCGTTGCCATTCATCAGACGCGCCTATTGTTAGTGGCGAGGGGCCACTTGTCAACGCCGGGAACCGTGCAAAACTACTCTTGTCCATCACTATTACCACCAGCAGCGGATTGCGCACCCACCGCAGCTGCGGTACTTTACGAAAGCAACATTCCGGGGGTGAGGGAAAATGCGCGTGAAACAAGTATTTCGCAAAGGCCTGCAGGGCAGCCTGATCGTCCTCCTGGCCGCCGGCAGCCTGCATGTCGGTGCCGCCGACAACTACTACCGCTGGCTGGACAATCGTGGCAACCCGGTGCACAGCGACCGGCCGCCGCCTGCGGGGGTTGATTATGAGGTGGTGTCGACCCGGTCAGGGTTGAAGCGGGTGGTGACTGGGGATGAGGGGGCGGTGCCGCGGGAGGTTGTGCCGACCATTAGTAACGATTTCCAGCCTGTTGCTCGCAGTCCGGATGTCCGAAACTTCAAGAATCCCGAAATTTGCGAGATCGCTCGCACCAATCTCAACGTTCTCAACGACTCTGCTCGGGTTCAAATTCGCAATGACCAAGGCGAGGTCGTATTCTTGACCGATGAAGACAGGGTGGTTCGCAAGGAAGAGGCTGCAGCAATGATGCAGCAACATTGCGAGTAGAAAACATCGACTAATCCTCTTTTCTACTGAAAATAGAACTAGTCGATTTGTGCAGACTCCTTCAGTTATCAACTAATAAGTCGTTTCACTGCCCACGGTCAGTGTCTTCGCTATAGTACACCCGACGCCTGATTGGGGGAGCAGTGGGAACCACTTCAATCGGCTCAAAACCCTGGCAGCCGATGCATACAGTGACCACCCTGCAACCCGCCGCCGTGTCACTACAGTCTATCTCCGGCACCTCACACCCAGCCCCAAAACAATCAGGCGTCCCAGGGGGCACTTTCACAGTATAGATTCCAGGAGGAATTGGCATGCCTCCACCGTCGATCTCTTCTCCTGCTGTGAAGGTAGGACCAAACAAGTCGACAGCATATCCTTTTCCTATCCCCAATGGCCTACTGCATATACCGTCGCTTACACCTCCTGGCTGGAAGGTATTGAAAAACACCTTACCGCCCGCTACTGCCGCGGGATTAGCAACTTGCTCTCCTCTATCTGGCAAGTCCATGTACCAACCAGTATACAGTTCAGGATTGAACGTACCACCGCCACCTGATTCCACAGCAAGCATGCTGCCACCATCAAGATTGATTGTAGAAACCTCACCGTTAGCTTCATTGGGGTTACTAGCCACGAAGGTTAGGTACGGTCTATCAAGCAGCGCATAAAACCGGTTTTGCACATCAGATGCGAAAGGATAATTTGTCTCCAAAGGCCTCTCCCGATCACCAGAGCCCAAGGTCACCACCACGGAACCTCTTACAGCCGCGGCCGCAGGCGAGTTATAGAATCGCCGCGTATTATCCGCCATAGCCCCTATCTTGACGATGGTCCAATCATCAGGTTCGATCCCCGACAGCGAGTTGTAGGGATTTTCCCCTGCCATTGCAGAAAAATTTATGCGGTAGAGATTACCCGCCACGTCAGCGACATATCCGAAATCAACAAAGCCATCAAAATCCAGATCGATTGTAGCGATATCAGTCACAACTGGCGCATCGGTATCAAGTTTCCTGATAGTCTGCCCTGTTTTTGCATCGAGTATATAGACACCCTTACCTTTCGCAGAGCTACAAGACGAAGGGTAAGCAGCCACATCCTCGTTAAGACAGTTATCGAAACCACCACCAAACATTACCAGTGGCTTCGGCGCGTTAGCATTATCAGTATCAACATATCCCAACACATAGCCGCCTATCGGGACGGACCAGGTCTGGCCGATACTGGAAAATCCACTTGTGCAGCCAGTATCGTTGCTCAGACTGGGGCAACCATGCTTCCACAACATTTCAGGAGCATCCGGATCAGTTACGTCAAGCGCGTAGACCATTCTCCCGCCCCGCCGCATCGTGGGATAGATATAGGCAAGTTCAACCTCACCTGCATCGCTGTAACGAATGAGCTCCCCTGTAGATCCGTCAAAGAAGTAATCCTTAGGTTCATATGAAAACCCAGCCTCTTCGTCTGACCCTGTGAATCTAACGCGCGGACTATCATTGTAGAGACGAGATATCTTACCGAAGTGCTCAGGGGCAATAAGTGACCAGCGCTCGACACCGGTAGCGGGATCAACAGCGCGGAAGAGGCCATCATTGCTGCCGTAAAAAATCGCTATGTCGCCAGCATCGTAGCGCACGGAGAGTGGGCGTGAGTGCACAACATCACCATGGACACTTGCACGCAGGCCGTCGTCCGGCATAGTCTCACCGACGCCCCCCAGGCCTCCCCTGAAGTAACTGTAGACATTGTTGCCCCCGAGAGCTGCTGCGTCACTGGAAGTGAGCGCGCGCAGGGAACTACTATTACTTGTATATAGCACCCGGTTAGCGGGTGTCACACCGTTACGGATTTGCTGGGCCACACCACCTTTTTCCACAAAGGGGCCGTCTGGCACGTCAGACCAAGCGCTCCAGTCTGGAATGCCACCGTAGTTGAACCCAGCCTCCTGCGATGCACCACAGTTGGAGAAAGGCGGGGGGTCTACATTTAGATTCTGCCAATAGTTTCCAGAGTCATCCGACCAAAAACTCTGGACGCATTCGCGCAGGAATCCGGTGTTGGTGTTAATGGCAAGACGTCTATTAACATCCGCTAGACGCGGCTCGTTTCCAAATAACGCGAGTTGATAACGCTTGAGGTTGCCGGCCCAACGCGGACTTTTACCCGGCGCGGGACGGAACATACCCACATAAACCTGATTCTCCACCTGGGAACGGTTTGTAGCACTCAGTGGCAAGCTCACCGCAGCGAAGCTGGTGTTCACGGCCAGGATGTCACCGAGGGCAGAGTTAATTGCGGCGAGAATCTGAGCCTCATTCTTTGCCTGAAAATAACGCCCGCCACCAACATTGGCAACACTTTGCCAGAGCGCCGTTAAATCGCCATTTTGCTGGGCGTTAAATACGTCAATCGTGTAGCTTCTAACCTTCACCCGCTGCGTATATGCTTCACCATCAACGGTTACATTGACTGGAACGCCGTAGCTGAACAAATATTTAGCCCAGTCATCAAAGTTGTAGTTCCGGCCTGCGGTCAAATTCGGCTGCCCTGTGGGCGTGGCGACAGAAACGATATCTCCCGGGATTATCTGCTCTGGCGTGATAAGCGCTCCCGGTATCGTTATGCCTGTCCCGGGCTCAATAACTGCGGGAATGGTACCACCAGTCGTACTGACAACTCGCCGATACGAGCTCCCGCTACAAAGATTTTCTCGCGCACCGCAACTGCAGTTAGGGATTCCGAAACATAAACCGCCTGCTGACTGCTCGGCAATCGTGCAGGCGTTTACCTGGTTGTTTCTATAGCAAGCAGTCGTAGTACCTCTAACTCCAGGAGGAATAACCACTTCTGGAGAAATGATGACAGGTGGTATCCAAACCGAATCTGCATAAACTGCCGGTATAATCGTGTCCGGCTCCTTAGTCTCCGTGATCACGTATTCCTGCAAAGGTATTGGCGCTCCTCCGCTATCGCCCACCAGAGCGTCGGGAAGTGTCTCACCGATAGCGTCATACAGTGCCTTCAAATTGTTCGAGTTCGCAGCATCATCACTGGCAATGTTTCCCTGCGTGTTATTCCCAATAAAGATCATGTATACGTCTGCACAAACATCATCCGCGACGAGCGGAGAACGGAACTGCCCCCATTGCGCAGCATACGCAGCCGCATCGGCAAGCGTCGTTGGAGTTCCTGCGCCACTGTTTGCACTGTTTGTGTGGCTGACACCCGCCAGGTAGTTGTGTAGTCCGTTGGGTAACCAACCGTAGTTGTTCGAGGAAGATCTCTGCTCGGTAGGAGAGTTTATGTTATTGAATATCCTATCTAAAACCGAGTTCAGCTGGCCCAACCTGGTAGCGGTGAGTTCCTGGAGATCGAAGCGGACATAGGCATGGTCGTTATCACCGGCACTTCCCTGAGTTCCGTACTCCATGATGCCAACATTAAGCTTCCCTACTTGGGCGGCCAATGCGTTGCCTATAGCCCTGACCTCGGATTGCCCCTGAGTGAGTCCGCCGGGCCATTTTTGCGACTGCCGTGACCAGTTCGAGGTATTGTCTAAGACAAATATCACGCTGGGAAGACTTGTGTTGGCGGCAGTAGTACCACCGAAGATATCAATATCCTCGGCTTGAACCGGCGTACCAAACATCAAACTGGCGACAAGTATCCCTTTGAGCGAATTCAGAAAGCTTTTCATGAGAGTACCCTCTCGCTAATGGTCATATTGGACAAACCGTATCGATATTATTGAGCGTTGTAAGAACTGAAATGCCCTGACGCAAGACAACCTCTGCGCCAGTAACAGCGTCTGTCGCCGTAGCCTGAAAGTCCCAAATGGAATCTGCGCACATAGAGTACACAGCGGGTGGTAGAAAGCAGGAGGCCTGTGCTGCATCTCCAAACACGTCTAGACTGGCGTTTTCACGTGGCCTGACACTCACACAGGTGGGCTCCTGCATCTGCACCACCACATCAAACTCGCCATCGCCATCGAGGTCATAGCACATTTGATTTACGGCGTTGTCATCGCAAGGCGTCCTACTGAACATTGCCATCGGGCTGGTAACGAAGCGAGGTGAACTTATCGCTTCCTCAATTGCCGCGAGCGCGGCGGCGCGCGCCATCTGACGGCTCTCAAGATTACTTACGACCCTGAGATTAGTCTGTACTAGATTGGATGCTGAGACGACGATGAGCGTAACTGCCAGCAGCATGATCAGCGCAACCACCAGCACAACGCCCTGCTCATCATTAACTGCTGCATATTTCTTGGACTTCATACTTTACCCCCGTCGACCTGCAACATTTCGCAGACTAACTGTGCGGGTATACACCTGTCGCTTATGGTTTTGAACTGCGGCCGGCACCAGGTATGACTCGGCTGCGCCCGCGAGCCTGTACTCGCGAGTGTCGGAGTAGCCAGCGCTTGCCTCCAGGTTGCGCACTATGAGGGTAATGCGCACCATAACCACGTCCGACCACTGAGCGCCCATTGGTGGATTATCAAACTGCCTGAACTGATCCACCTGACCATCACCGCTTGGATCCACACCATACTCCAGACGCATCAACTCCACACCCTCGACAAGAACATTTTCCTCATATTCATCACCAACGAGTTCGGAGCGCACCAACTGATCCTGAGCGTTGACAAAATAGACTCTACTCAGAAAGCGGTAAACGGGTGCCGTTTCAGCGGGGGTAATCGCAGACCCCAGGGGCTTACAGGGGTTTTGCCTGACCTGATAATTCAGGTTACCCAGATCATTGTCGATACGGAAGTCAATTCCAGGTAG
>JBGTGB010000256.1:0-19041 GCA_041746975.1 Haliea sp.
TTGTCGTCCATCTCGTGTGAGCTGGCGAAATCGACCTCGAACATCTGCTCTACTTCGCCGGCGAGTGCGGGATCATCGACCAGCGCCGTCAATTCGAAATTCAGGCGGAACGAGCGGTTGTCCAGGTTCACCGAGCTGATAGCCGCACCGCGGTCGTCGATCAAAAATACCTTCGCGTGCATCATTCCCGGCTGGTAGCGGAAGATTCGGACGCCGGCCGCGCTGAGCGCATCCATATACCTGTAAGCGGCCAGACCCGCCAGCCGGCTATCGGTGCGTTCGGGGAGCAATAGACGCACGTCCAGCCCTCCCAGGGCGGCGAGCTTCAACGCGCCCATCACGCCTTCATCGGGGACAAAATACGGACTGGACATCCAGATCCGCTTCTGGGCGAGATGGATGAACTGCTGTACCATCAGGCTCGCGGTTTCGAAACGGTCGGCGGGTCCGGTAGGGAGAACCAGAACCGGTACCCCAACGTCGCCAACCGGCTGCGGCTGCGGCTGCCATGAGACAGCAGGCAGTTCGTCGGTAACCCAGCGCCAGTCCTCGAGAAACGACAGTTGCATGTTCAATACCGCCGGACCCTCGACCCGTACCTGCGCGTCCCGCCAACCGTGGGATTCGTACTCTGCACCAATGTTAGCGCCGCCGATCCAAGCGACCTTGCCATCGGCGACTACGAGCTTGCGGTGGTTACGAAAGTTCAGCCGGAAGCGGTCTACCCAGCTTTCATGTTGGGAAAACGAGCGAACTTCGACTCCGGCTTCGGTGAGTTCGCTTATGTACGACCTGCTCAAATCGAGGCTGCCGATGCTGTCGAACAGAACGTAGACCCGCACTCCTTCCTGTGCTCGTCGGATCAATCGACGTTGCAGATCAAGGCCCCGTTGGTCGTCGCGAACAATATAGAACTGTACCAGCAAGTAGTCCTCGGCGGCATCGATGCCGTCGAACATGCTTTCGTAGATCGCGCTGCCGTCTATGAGCAACTCGACTCGGTTCCCGTCGACAAACGGGATGCCTGCCAACTGCTCGACCGAGCGGAACGTCGGATCGCGGTCGCCCCACTCCGTGCGGAATGGTGCCAATTCCACTAGATGGGACTCCAGCGAGCGATTCAACGATGTCACGCGCTCGCGCCGCAGCTGAATATAATCATCGATTCTGTCCCGCCCGAATATCCAGTAGGCGGGTACGGCAAAATAGGGGGTCGTGTTGAGTGATACGATCCAGGCAACGGTGCCCGGCGCGGTGCGGGTATCCATCAGTGCATGCAGCGATGTCGCGAAACCCATCAAGTGCGCGATCAGGACGATCGCGGAGAGCGTTAACATTCGCCTGAATTTACCTCGCATGCCCATGCAACATTCTCGCATGGCTCGCTCTAACCCTCTGTGCGCCAACTAACTTTGCGAGCCGGTTGCGTCCTGGCCCATTATTCTTGCCCGCTGTCGCAGCTTGCCCAGGAGATACATGAAGTCGCGATATTCACTCACCGACAGACAGTCCAGTAATTGGCCTTCCCAGGCCAGCGCCTGGGGTACAAGATCGCCGTACAACGCCAGGCCCGCCGCCGTCAGAGCAAGATCCCGTGCCCTGTTGTCTTCTTCCTTGCGACGCTGGAGGATGAGGCCACGCTCGGTGAGGTTCTTCACCGCCCGGGATACCTTGCTCTTTTCCATACCGGTGTTACTGACAATCTGCTTCGCATTGAGTACACCGTGTTCGGCCAGATTCGCAAGCACACGCCACTCCGGAATGCTCAAGCCATACTCGCCGTCATAGATGCGTGACAGGCCGGTACTGATCCGGTCTGCCAGATTGTTGACCAGATAGGGCAGGAAGCTCTCGAGTTGCAGTTCCCGTCTAGCCGGTTCTGAGACCTGCCGCTTCGCCATGTTGGCGCGATCCTGTCAGTCAAATGATAGGCGAAACATACCACAAAGTAGTTGCATGGACAACTTTAATCGCGGGTAAAGTAAAGCGTAGCAGACACAATAAGGCTATTAATAAATACGGTAAATCTGTTGTAACCGAACTCCGTTTCCGCTATATTTATTCTCGTTTGCAACTATAAGCGGGGCCAGAGGACGCGCGTGGCTCTGGCTGATATCCAATGCGACCGCAGCGATGCCGAGAGCGCTGCGATCAATACCCGGCTGATTCTGTTACTGGCGAATCAGGTTGGCAACCAGCAGATCCTGGAGCAGGCGCCGACGATCGCCGGCCAGCTCCACATTGAAGAGTGATGCCCCAATGACAGCGGACACCAATACCACCGAACTCAGCTATCTCACCGGTTTCGGCAACGAGCACGAAAGCGAAGCTCTGGAAGGCGCCCTGCCCATCGGACGCTTCAGTCCCCAGCGGGTCAACCACGGGCTCTATGCGGAGCAGTTCAGCAGCACCGCTTTCACTGCGCCCCGTGCCAGCAACCGCCGCAGCTGGCTCTACCGGATACGCCCCTCCGTAGTGCAGGGTGACTACGAGCCGTGCACGACCACAGGCGAGCGAATTCTCACGGGACCACTAGCGGGACCCACGCCTCCGAACGTGCTGCGCTGGGATCCGTTGCCGCTGCCCGGTGCCGGCGTGGACCTGCTGGATGGGATGACCACGATCGCCACCTGCGGCGATGCCCTGGCGCAGACCGGCCTCGGCGTTCATCTGTACGCCGCGAGCGAGTCGATGCAGCAGCGCTATTTCTACTCGGCGGATGGTGAATGGCTGTTCATCCCGCAACAGGGAGAACTGCTGCTGCGAACCGAATGTGGGCATTTGCATCTCAATCCCGGGGAAATCGCCGTAGTCCCACGGGGCATGAAATTCGCGGTCGACCTGCCGGCCGGCCCGGTCAGGGGCTACATCTGCGAGAATTACGGCGCTCCCCTGACCCTGCCCGAGCGCGGCCCGGTCGGCGCCAACGGCTTTGCCAATGACCGGGATTTCCAATATCCGGTCGCCCACTATGAAGACATCGAGGGCGAATTCGAACTGCTATGCAAGTTCGGCGGCCATCTGTACCGCGCCGCCATCGGCCACTCGCCGCTGGACGTCGTGGCCTGGACCGGCAACTCGGCCCCCTATAAATACCTGCTGTCCCGATTCAATGTCATGGGTTCGGTGAGCTACGATCACCCCGACCCCAGTATTTACACAGTGCTGACCTCCCCATCAGACACCGCCGGGGTCGCCAACCTCGACTATGTGATATTCCCGCCGCGCTGGATGGTGGCTGAAGACACCTTCCGCCCGCCGTGGTTCCACCGCAATATCATGAGTGAATACATGGGGCTGATCGAAGGTGTGTACGATGCCAAGAAGGAAGGTTTTGTCCCCGGCGGCAGTAGCCTGCACAACTGCATGTCGTCCCACGGTCCCGAGGCCGCGGTGTTCGACAAAGCGAGCAGCGAGGGCCTGGCGCCTGAACGCTACCAAAATACGCTCGCGTTCATGCTCGAATCACGCTATGTGTTTCAGCCTACACCCTGGGCACTGGAAACGGAACTGAGACAGCGGGACTACGCGCGCTGCTGGGACGGCCTGCAGAAAAACTTCACCGGCTGAGCGCAGTACCACGCCAGCCGTTCAGCGCTTGATCTGCCCCTCCAGCATTTTCGCAATCTTCTCGCCGTAAGGCGGCAGGGTGCCAGCCAGTTTCGCGATATTCACCCAGCCCTCTTCATAGACACCGCGGGCATGGCTGAAGGTGCGGAAGCCGTCGCGGCCGCGATAATTGCCCATGCCGCTGTGGCCGATACCGCCGAACGGAAGATCGTCGCAGCCAACATGGGTGGCAATCGCATTCACCCCCACGCCTCCGGAACTGGTCTGCCCCAGAACCCGCTGCTTCTCCGCCTTGTCGGTGCCAAAGTAGTACAGGGCCAGCGGTTTTTCCCGGGTATTGATATAGTCGATCACCTCATCGATGGCGCTGTAGGTCTTGATGCACAGCAGTGGTCCAAAAATTTCCTGGGTCATGCAGGCAAGATCATCCGCGGGGTCAATCAGCAGATGCAGGGCAATTTTGTGCACCAACGGGTCCGAGATATCCTCTCCCGGCGGGCATAGCGGCACCACCCGCACGCCCTGTTCGCGGGCCTCCTCGATGTAGCCAGCAATGCGGCCAAAGTGACGCTCATTGACGCAGGCGACAAAGTCCGGGTTGCCTTGAATCCTGGGAAACATCCCGGCGATGACTGCCTGGCATTCGCGCACAAAGGCTTCGAGCTGATGCTTCGGGACAAAACAATAGTCCGGGCTGACGCAGAGCTGGCCGCCGTTCATGGACTTGCCGGCAATAATAACATCCGCGGCCTTGCGCAAATCCGCCTGCGCGGACACGATCACCGGCGACTTGCCGCCCAGTTCCAGGGTTACGGGCACCAGGTTTTCCGCCGCCGCGCGCATGACATGGCGGCCGATGCCGGTCGCACCGGTAAAGATCAGGTGGTCGCAACGCAGGCTGCTGAAGGCGGCGCCCACCTCCGGCCCGCCGGTAACCACGCAGATCTCCGAGGGCTCGAAATACTCGGCAAATAGGCGCTGCATCAGGTCCGCTGTGGCGGGGGTAAATTCCGACGGCTTGATCATGGCCCGGTTGCCGGCTCCCAGGACATCCGCCAGCGGGCTGAAGATCATGTTGATCGGTACATTCCAGGGCGTCATGATCCCGACCACGCCCTTGGGCTGGTGCTGCACGTAGGCTTTGGCACCGAGAAAGTTCATCGGCACCAACGGCGTGCGGCGTTCGGGCTTCATCCATTTTTTCAGGTTTTTCTTCACGTGCTTGAGGCTGCCGACGGAGTTCATCACATCCATCATCAGGGTGACATAGCGCGAGCGGCAGCCAAAATCCTGCTCCACCGCCGCACAGATTTCGTCCTTGTGATCCACCAGCATTGCGATACAGCGGTCGAGGCGATCAATGCGGGTGGCGAGAGCGACTTCACCTTCGGCGCGAAATGCCGCGCGCTGATTGTCGAGCAGCGCTGCAAGCGGTGCGGCGACCGGTTTCGGGGCAAAGGCCTGGTTCATGATGCGAGTTCCTTGGTAGCAGCGGCTTGTACGTGGGTGAGCACCCCCGCATCCTCAAGAATCATGTCCGCGGCTTTCTCGGCGATCATGATGGAGGGCGCGTTGGTATTGCCGGACACAATAGTGGGCATGATCGAGGCGTCGACTACCCGCAGGCCATCAACGCCGCGCACCCGCAGACGTTCGTCCACCACCGCCAGCGGGTCGTTGCCCATTTTGCAGGTGCCTACCGGGTGGTACACGGACTCGGCAATTTCAGCGACGTAGTTGAGAATCTCGGCGTCGGTCTGCACCCGCTCGCCGGGCATATACTCCCGGTCGCGGTAGCCATTGAAGGTCGCGGCGGCAAAGATTTCCCGAACTTTTTTCACCGCGGCGATGATGGCCTGGCGGTCGTGTTCTGTGTCCAGGTAGCGGGCGATGATAGCTGGCGCCATTTCCGGCAGACCGCTGCGAATGTGCACGCTGCCACGACTGGTCGGGTGCAGGTGGCAGACGGTCGCAGTCGTGCCTGGAAGGGTTTTCATCACCCCATTGGCGTCGGGCTCGCCGGCCGCGGGGGTAAAGTGAACCTGGGCATCGGGGCGCTCCTCCGCTTGAGAGGTGCGGAAAAACGCGCCGACCTGGGACGCCGGATGCGCCAGCAGACCGCGACCAGTGGCCATGTATTTTGCGATGTTGCCCACCAGCGCGAGCGGACGGCTCTCCTCGTAAAAGGTTCTGACGCCGCGTAAACCCTGAATCACGTTTATGGTCAGGTGATCCTGCAGGTTCTCCCCCACGCCTGGCAGATCCTTGACTACCTTGATGTTGAGTGCATCAAGGCGCCCGCCGTTGCCGATGCCAGAGAGTTCAAGCAATTGCGGGCTGTTGACGACGCCGCCGCAGAGCAGCACCTCACGTCGGCTTTGTACGCGGTGGGTCTGCTCTTTTTTGCGCTGTCGCGTCTTGTACTCCACGCCCACCGCGCGACCTTCTTCGAGCAGTACCCGCTGGACCTGGGCGCCGGTCACCAGGGTCAGGTTTGGACGCGAACGGCACAGGCTCAGGTAGGTGTTGCTGGTGCTCTGCCGCCGGCCTTTGCGGGTATTAAGCTGGTAGAAACCCACGCCCTCCTGCTGCGGTCCATTGAAGTCCGGATTGAAAGGAAGCCCGGCTTCCATCGCCGCCTGCACGAACATATCCGCGGGCAACATCTTGTCCGCTGCGGCTACCTCCTCCACCCACAGGGGCCCGCCGGTGCCATGCAGTGCGTTGCCGCCCTCGGCCTTGTGCTCGGCCCGGCGAAAATGGGGCAACACGCTCTCGAAGTCCCAACCTTCGCAGCCGGCATTGGCCCAGCCGTCATAGTCCTCGCGCTGACCGCGTACATAGATCATGCCGTTGATGGAGCTGGTGCCGCCCAATACCTTGCCACGGGGCCAGGCGATGCGGCGGTTGCCCAGGTGCTGTTCAGGATCGGTCTCGTAACACCAGTTCAGCGCCGGCTGCTTCATGAGAAAGGCGAAGCCAAGCGGAATGTGGATCATGGGGTTGCGGTCCGGGCCACCGGCTTCCAGCAGCAGCACCTTGCGACTGGCTTCGCGGGACAGGCGCAGGGCCAGGGCGCAGCCGGCCGAACCAGCGCCGACGATAATGTAGTCGTACTGCTCTGCTGGCATCTGCTCAGGCCTCCGGGTCAAAACGAATGTACATGTCTTTCATGCCATTCACGAAAAAGGACTGCACATAGCGCGGCGGTGCCACGAACTGTGGATTGCGCAGGCGCGGGATGATCTCCTCGAGCATGATACGCAGCTCCAGCCGGGCCAGGTGAGAGCCGATACAGAAGTGCTGACCGATACCGAAGGAGCGCAACTGGTTGGCCAGGTCCGGCTGGCGCTCCGCCCGGCGCACATTAAAGCGTGTCGCGTCGTCGCCGAACACGTCTTCATCGTGGTTGATCGTATGGTAGTGAAGCACCAGCTTGTCGCCCTTCTGCACCTGCTGGCCGCCAATCTCCACATCTTCCATGGCGGTGCGACGCATGGCAGTAAAGGCAGTGTTGTAGCGCAGGATTTCTTCACAGGCGTCCGGGATGCGCTCCGGGTTGTCGACCAGGTACTGCAGCTGCTCGGGGTTTTCAATCAGCAGGCGCATGCCGTGCGAGAGTACGGTACGGGTGGACTCGTTGCCCCCCACCAGAATAAGGATGAACATCCAGCCGAATTCTTCCTCGGTGATGGTGCGCCCCTTCACTTCGCCTTCGAGCAGGTCCTGTAGCAGCCCGGGCTGTGGATTCTGGCGATGCTTTTCCGCCAGCTGCATGGCGTAGCCAATGACCTCGGCGGAGGCGATCTGCCCAGCCTCCTCGGACACCGACATCTCCGGGTCATCGGCAAAGATCATGGTATTGGTCCAGGTAAAAAACTCCTTGCGGTCCTCGATCGGGACACCAAGCAGCTCGAGGATCGCAATCAGCGGCAGTTCAGCAGCGACCTCCTCCACAAACTCGCACTCTCCGCGACTCGCGACCGCATCGACAATACGCCTGGCGTGCTCGCGCAGGCTGGGCTCATAGGCACCAATCTTGCCCGGGGTGAAGGCCGCGCGCACGATACGGCGCACGATCTGGTGCTCCGGCGGATCCATACCGATGATGGTGCGGCGATGCACCTCCTCGACCAGCCAGTCGTCATATTCCGTGGGAAACGGCGAACGCTCGGCGGAAGAAAAGCGCTGTGGATTTTTGCAGATCTCGTCCAGCTCCCGCTGTCGGGTCACTACCCAATAGGGCACTCCGGTAAGGGGATCTTCGAGTTTCACCAGCGGGCCCGCCTCGCGAATCCGGGCCAGTTCTGCATAGGGCATGCCCTCAACATAGGTTGTGGGGTCGAGCAGATTGGCAAAGGGACAGCCTGACATGGGGAGCTCCGATCAAGAAACGTATTGGCCACGCGACAATGCGACATAATTGCACATTTGTATAGTCTTGTGGAGTGCCGCAGCATCATCAACCGCCACCCCACCGCAACTTAAATTTGTCACGTAATAGTAATAAATATTCAACGCCCCTGTAACATTGAGCACCTATGGTGCCCCTTTCAAGCAGTTAAACGCTCCCGAGGGGATACATCATGAGTCACAAAAAATCTGTTCTGGCCATTGCCATCAGCAGCGTGCTGTTCGGCGCTCCAGCCATTGCACAGCCTGCTCCGGCCGGCACCGAAGGCGCTGCAGCAACCAGCACCATCAGCGCGCCTGCGGTGCGCGGCAAGGTGCAGAACCAGCGCGGCAATTTTCTAAGCGGCGCCATAGTGAGCCTCGAGGGCACCAATCGCGAGACCAGAACTGACAGCCAGGGCAATTTCCGCTTTAACGACCTGGCACCCGGCACCTATCAGGTCTCCGTGGACTACCTCGGCTACGACCGGCAGCAAGCTTCTGCCCAGGTCTCGGCTTCGAGCGGTGAAAGTCTGACCTTTACCCTGTCCCAGTCCGGCGCGATTGTCGGGCTGGAGGAAGTCGTGGTGTACGGCGTCAGCACCCGCGATGCCCAGGCCCGCGCCCTCAACGCCCAGCGTGCGTCCGATAACATCAAATCCGTCCTGTCTTCTGATTACCTGGGTCGCTTCCCCGATACCAATGTCGCGGAATCCATGCAGCGCCTGGTGGGCGCTTCCATCCAGCGCGACCAGGGGGATGGCCGCTACGTCAACGTGCGCGGCGCCCCCCTGGAATATGCCAACGTCTCTATCGACGGCGTAGTCCTGCCCTCACCAGATGGCGGCACCCGGGCCATCGACCTGGACACAATCCCCTCCGATGTGATCTCCAATCTGGAGCTGACCAAGGCAATTACCCCTGACATGGATTCCGATGCCATCGCCGGCAACATCAATATTGTCACCCAGGGTGCGCTCGACAGCGCAGGCAGGGTGCTGCGCGGCAACCTGGCGGGGGGCAAAAATGAAAACGGCCTCGGTGGCGACGTCTACCGTATGGGCTTTACCTACGGTGACGTCCTCAACGAGGAGCAAAGCCTGGGCTTTCTGGTATCCGCCAACCAGAGCAAGAGCGACAAGTTCGTCGACAACGTCGAGCATGTCTGGGGACTCGCCGACAACGGCCAATTCCTCGCCGAGGAGACCGAGTTCAAGGACTACGAGACTACGCGGACCCGCACCGGGATCAGCGCGCGCATGGACTTTGCCCCCAACGATGACACCCACTTTTATCTGTCCCACACCTACTCAAAATTCGAGGACGAGGAAAAACGCGACACCCTGGGTATTGAGTATGAGCGCTACACCGCAGATTCCACCTCCCTGCAAAGTGTGGCCGGCCGCGCAACCATCCAAAAGGAATTACGCAACCGTACCGTGGAAAACACCATCAACTCTACAGCCTTCGGCGGCAGCCACCAGCTGTCGGGTGGCATGGCCGTCGACTACACGCTGGCCTACACCAAAGCCGAACAGGCATACCCCGATCGCGACTACTTCCTCTATCGGGAAGCCAGCCGCCCGGCGTTAGGCATCGACTTCACCAATCCCGACCTCCCCCGGTATTCGGTCCTGGACGGCGATGGTCAGGTAGTGCGCACGGACTTCAACTTTGCGCCAGAGGACTTCAATTGGCGCCGCTATGAGCGCCGCTTTGGCGATGCCCAGGACAAAGAGCAGTCCTACGCAATCAATTTCTCCATTCCAGGGCAGATGAACAACGCCTACAGCACGCTGAAATTCGGTGCCAAGGCCCGCTTGCGGGAGAAGTTCAACGACGAAGATCGCTTCCGCAATAGTGAAGGGGAAGGCGCTCCCGCATTCTCTGACGTCATTATAGACAGGCAGTCCCTACCCTTCGGCGGCCGCTACAACAACGGCCCGAAATTCCGCAGTGATTTCGTCTCTGCTTTTGGCCCAACACTTGAGAACAGCGACTATCTCCCTCGCATAGCGGCGTCAATCACCTCCGACTTCGATGCCAGCGAGGATATCGTTGCTGCCTACGGCATGCAGAAACTGGAATGGGAACGCACATCCGTGGTTTACGGACTGAGGGTCGAGCACACAAGCACCGAGGGCTCCGCCGCAGAATTCGATGACGACCTGGAGCTGGCAACCCCACTGACAGAGAAAAACAGCTACACCAAGTGGTTCCCCAGCGTTCATCTGCGCCATGAGCTGGAAAATGACGTCATCCTGCGAGCTGCCTACAGCACCGCCATCAGCCGGCCCAACTTCGCCGACCTGGTGCCCTACTTCATCGTAGAGGACAGGGTCTCCGGTCGCGGCTCCCTTGATATCGGCAACCCGGACCTGGACCCGGCGTACGCGCACAATTTCGATTTGCTGGCCGAGTATTACATCGAGCCACTGGGCCTGATTTCCGGTGGCATTTTCTACAAGGATATCAGCGACCCTATTTTCAAATCCCGCACCACGCTGACTGAAGGTGACTTCGCTGGCTTCCGCCGCACGCGTCCAGAAAATGGCAGCAATGGTGAGCTGTATGGCATGGAGCTGAACTGGCAGCAGCGCCTCGACTTCCTGCCCGGTTACTGGGGCGGACTTGGTTTCATCGCCAACTACACCTACACCGAATCCTCCGCCGACCTGCCTTTTGGCGCGGGCAAGACGGACCTGCAGGGCACCAGCCGCGACAGCTACAACCTGGCCCTGCAATACGATCTGCAACGTTTCAGCGCCCAGCTGGCCTACAACTACCGCAGCGAGTACGTTGATTCCTTTGACACGGCGGAACCGGAACTGAACGTGTTCTGGGATGAGCGCGGCACCCTGGACCTGACCGCCAGCTACGACATCAGTGACAACTTCACTGTGTTCCTGGAAGCCACCAACCTCACAGACTCCGAGGGCCGCCGCTATCAGGGTAATACTTCCCGTGTCTACGAGGTTGAGAAGTTCGGTGAATCCTGGCTGATCGGCGTCAGGGCCAACTTCTAGCCCACTTTTGCCTGGCCAGGGATGGCCGCACGATCTGCATGAGAAAAGCCTTATGCCCGGCCCGCACTGCGGGCCTTTTTTTTGGAGCACCGACCCAATGAGATTTCTCGCTGTACTCGCAGTTAGCCTGGCCCTGATCACCAACGCCCACGGGCAGGAGATCCAGAATACGCTTTTGCCGGCCGGCTACCGCCACTACGCCCCCAGCATCGTCCCCGACCGGATCGTGCTGGTGCCCACCGCAACGCCAGAGCGCAGCCAGAGCGTCAACTGGCGCACGGATACCGGCGTTGAAGAGGCCACGGCGCAGATCGCAAAAGCAGAAGACCAGCCCGGCCTGCATCTGCGCGCCCGCACAGTGAGCGGTGAGACCAGGACTCTCAACACGGAGAATGGCGCGGCCCATCACCACAGCCTGACCTTTGATGGGCTCGAGGAAGACACCCTCTATGCCTACCGGGTCAAGGGCGGCAACACCTGGAGCGAGTGGTTCCAGTTTCGCACTCCGAAAGCGGGCTTCCACCCCTACGATATCCTCTACTTCGGCGATGCCCAGAACGCGGTGAAATCGCACTTTTCCAGGGTGATTCGCGAAGCCCATAGCACCCTGCCCCGGGGCTCGCTGATGATTCACGCCGGTGACCTCGTGAACTCCCGCGACGGTGTCCACGATGACGAGTGGGGCGAATGGTTCGATGCCGGTGGCTGGCTGCACGGCATGACCAACCAGCTGGTGGCGGCAGGCAATCATGAATATATCGAGCCGGAACCGGATGCGCTGCGTTATCTTGCACCCCACTGGCCGGTGCAGTTCGGCACTCCGGATAATGGCCCCGAGGGCATGCGCGATACGGTATATTTCGTCGACTACCAGGGTGTGCGGTACATCGTGCTGGATTCCATGGCCGCCATCCAGGACGAAGACAACGCCCTGCTGCAGGCCACCTGGCTGGAGGAGGTGCTGAAAGCAAACCCTGCCCGCTGGACAATCGTCGTTCATCATCACCCGGTGTTCTCCGTTTCCCTCGGGCGCGACAACCCGTCCCTGCGGGACCACTGGCAACCTCTTTACGAAAAATACGGCGTCCACCTGGTACTGCAGGGGCACGACCACACTTATGGGCGCGGCGCCAACCTGGCCGAAGGTACTCGCGCCCGGTCCGAAGGCCAGGGGCCTGTATACGTCGTCTCTGTAGCGGGTCCGAAAATGTATCTGGTGACCGAGATTGCCGAGCAGGCTATGGAACGTACCGCCGAGGACACCCAGCTGTTCCAGGTTATACGTTTCACCAACGACCGCCTCAGCTACGAGTCGCTGACGGCCACCGGCAAGCTCTACGATGCCTTCGACCTGGTGGGCGGCAAGAACAAGCGGGTCAAGCTGGTGGACAAGCGGCCCAGCACACCGGAAAGCCGCTGTACCAACCCGACGCCGATACGCGAGGACCGCTGCTGGAATGGGACGGAACTGATCGTGCCCTGATACGATAAGGCCCCTGAGGATGATCCACGGTGGCCGATGCACCTGCCTGAGACCTGCCAGGAACTGACCGCACTTGCTCTGGAGAACCCCGGGGTGCGGGACCTCGCCTGGGCCTGCTTTGGCCCGCCCCTGCTGCAGTTCGAAGCACTGGAACCCGGGAGCGGAGTCAAGACTGTCGATCTACCCCTCACCGCCAAGCGAGCCGCCTGGCTGCGGGAACTGGACAGGCAACCTGAGCCGCTGTACGGGTGGCTGGATGCGCGAGCTGCGAGCCGCCTCGGTCTGTATTTCGAGCACCTTTGGCAGTTCTTCCTGACCGCAGACAGCGAAACCGAGCTTCTGGCGCACAACCTGCCGGTGCGCAGAGATAGTCAGACCGTGGGGGAATTTGACTGCCTGTACTACTGTCACCGACGCGAGCGGCCGGTGCATCTGGAACTCGCGGTGAAGTTTTACCTTGGCCACCGCCACGCAACCATGGGTGCAGGACAAAGCACAGCCCGCGAGTGGCTGGGACCCAATACGGTGGACCGGCTGGACCTGAAGCTGGAGCGTCTGCTACAGCACCAGAGCAGGCTTTCGCTTGATCCCGCAGGCAGTGAGCTGCTGGCGAGCCGCGAAATAGAGCATCCCTTGCGCGAGATCGCCCTGCGCGGGGCCTTGTTCCAGCCGGCCCAGGACCCGCTGTCGCCGCCGGCGGGCTACAACCCTGCCCTGCTGCCGCTGCCGCGCTGGTATGCGCTGCCTTACTGGCGCACGCTGGTGGCCCCGAGAGCGCGTTTTGTTATCCTGCCGCGCCTGCGCTGGTTGTCGCCGCTGCGGCACGGCAATGATGCGCTGGGACCGGAAGAACTCAGCGCAAAGCTCGAGCAACACTTCGCTCGCGGCGGCCGTCCCCAGTTGCTCGCCGAGGTCGATGAGCGGGGGGATGAAAGCCGGCGTTTCTTCCTGACCGCTGGTAGCTGGCCGGGCTAGTCAGGCTGCCCCTGCAGCGTGGCCACGTGACGACCCGCCAGGCGGCCGAAGAAACTCCCGTCTCCCAGTGAGATCCCGGAGCAGTAGCCCTCACCCCAGCGCGGCAGGCCACAGCTGGTGCGGCCGGCGGCGAACAAGCCCGGTACAGGCTCGCCATCGGCATTCAAAACCTCGCCCGTGGACCGCGTCAGCAACCCACCGAGGGTGAAGCCGGTTGCGGGATAGTCATCGGCACCAAAACTCAGGGCGGCAAAAGGCGGCTCTACCAGCGGCTGCATCCACTTGGCGTCCTTGTGGAATACCGGGTCTTCGCCTGCTGCCGCGTAGCGGTTGTAGGACTCCACCGTATGCTCCAATTCGCCGGCGGGCAGACCCAGCTCCGCCTCGACTTCCGCCCAGGTTTCGCCCACCGCGGCAATGTGGATATCCGGATTGAAGTCCGGGCGCGCGAAGACAGCGTTGTCCATCAGCAGCCAGACCCGACCATTCGGCTGGCGCATGATGTAGCGGGTGGCACGCCCATGATAGACGTCCTCGTTGATAAAGCGCTGGCCGCGCTCGTTGACAAAAATGCCAAACACCATGTTGTCCGGCGGAAACGAGGGCTTGGTGGCGAAGAACTCTTCCATGTGACTGACCGCGCCTCCGACCGACATCCCCATCCGTATGCCGGAGCCGTCATCATTGCCGCCGGTAGTCGGATGCGCGGCGGCTTCCAGCGCGGCGGGCGCAAACCGCTGTAACATCTCGGTGTTGCAGATGAAGCCGCCCGCGCACAGGATCACGCCCTTGCGGGCGCGCAGGTAGCGCACTTCCCCGTCGATGCGGGCCACCACGCCGTGCACGGTGTCGACAGCGTCGGCCACCAGACACAGAGTGCGCGCGTTGTAGTGTGCTTCCGCGCCCGCTTCAAGGGCCCGGGCCGCAAACGCGTCCATCACTATCCGGCCGGCTCCCATGCCGTCCATTTGCGCCGCGTGGGCCCGCGGCGCAGGTTGGGCGACTGTCGAAAATGGCCAGGCGGCCTCGCTGCCGGACCAGATCAGGGTGTCGTCAGTGACCGGCTCCAGCCACTTGCCCGGGAGGAAGGTGCCCTTGAAAGGGATACCCTGGGCACGGATCCACTCAAAATGGTCGACCGCGCCATCCGCGTACAGGCGCACTTTCTCCGCGTCGGCTCCGGGGCCGCCACTTAGCACCAGGTACTTGAACAATTCTTCGGCATTGTCGTCGAATCCGGCATCCTGTTGCACCGAGGTGCCGCCGCCCAGGTAGAACTCGCCACCAGACAGCGCCGCGCTGCCGCCGTAGGTGCCGGCAACTTCAAGCACGGTAACCTGCACCCCGGCGCTGGCCGCTTCGATCGCGGCACAGGCGCCGGCTATGCCGAAGCCGACCACAATGACGTCGGTTTCGATATCCCACTGTGGTACCTGGTCCAGTCGGCAGGGAGTGGCGGCGGAGAATCGGTTGGACACGGTTGGATTCCTTTTTTAGGTGCGAGCGTGGAAGGCAATATGGCGTCAATAGGCGGTATTTGCAAAGCCGGGAGGCAACGGGCTGGCGACGGTTCAATATGTGATTCCGGGAGCCTGTTAAGGCGCTAGCGCCGCCCCCGAAACACCTGTTTGCTTAGATGCACCAGGCCCCGAGCCTGGGCCAGAAACTGCCCCAGCACGGGGCCGCCACTGTCCGCCGCCGTCAAGCGCTCGCGATTGAGCTGGGCCGAGCGCGCCTGCCCAGCTGCCTCCAGCAGCAGCTCCTGTAGCACCTCAATATTCCAGGTCGGCTGCGCCGGCGGCAGGGCTATGGCCAGGGCGGGGTCCTCCGCTTCGAATCCGACTGCCTGGTGGCTGTATTCCAGGGCGTCCAGAATCGCCGCAGCCTTGGGGTCGTCCTCTGCCGCGAGGTCATAGGGCGGTTCCCATTCTCCGCGGGGAGGCAGCAGATCGTTGTGGGTTGTCACCAGTAGCAGCGGCGGCGCCCGACGGCGGGGATTGGCTGAACTCCAGTCACGCCAACGCAGCAGAAACTGATGATCCAGCGCCTTGGCGGGTTTATTCGCTGCGTTCACCCACAGCAGTAGGTCGGCCTGGACCGCCGCCGCCAGCAGGTTCTCACTCGCGGCGTCACTGCCATCCAGACCCGGGCTGTCCACCAGCACCAGCTCGGTGCCATTGGCCAGCTGCAGGGGGTAGCGCCGAAACCCGTCGGTACTGGGCAGGCTGTCAACCTCCGCGACTGCTCCGGCGCGCAAGGTGTTCACCAGAGAAGACTTGCCGGCGTTGACCTGCCCCAGCACCAACACCGTCAGTGGCTGCAGGACTTCCGCTGCGGGTGCTTCCTGTTGCATGCGCCAGGCGGACAGCTCCCGCTCGGACAGCTGCAGTTGACCGCTGTAGAGGTCGATAGCGACCTGGATAACCTGCTCCAGCAGATTGAGTTTGAGATTCTGCTGCACGTGGGCGCTCAACTCATCGAGCATAGTGCCGGCCAGCCGTGAGCCTAGCTCGCGCAGGATTCCTGAAGCCGGATTCAGGCCGATACCGGCCAGTCGCAGCCAGGGCGAGCTGCGCTGGTAGAGGCGATGGGCGCGCTCACCCCGGCGCCAGTACCGACGCAGGTCCGAAATCCGCAGGCGCTGCGCCATGGGCAGCTGTGCCAGTACATCGGCGCGGTAGCGGTGACTGCAGGTCTCCAGCATCAACAGAAACTCGGGCGCGCTGAAGGCATATTCCGCCTCGGCGTCGTCGGCATGGTAGCAGCGGGCAACAAAAAACAGCTGTTCCATGGCCAAGGCCGGCATGTCCTCCCAGGCGACGGCCGCTAGCTCCAGTTCCTGAATTCTCTGCCGCGCCTGGTCCCAGACGGCCTCATCCTGCTCTGCCCAGTCGGGTCGCGGCGCAAGATGGGTGACTGTGGCGGTCGAGGACGCCCCGCCACCTGTCTTGGGGCGCAGCAACCAGCGTCCAAAAAGCGTCAACAGAGCAAGCACAAACAGCCCGCCGCTGAACCACAGCATCCAGCCGTTCTGCCACAACCAGACCAGACCCAGCGCCAGCAGCACCACTGCCGGCAGCAACCACAGCAGCAAGGCGCCGAGGTAAAGCTCCGCGCGGCGCTCGCCCAGCTGAGTCCACAGTGTGCTCAGCCACTTAGTCCTCATGTCGCGCCCGCTCCGCCACTACCGACCCCTGCCGCCGGCCATTGCTCAGGGCATCTTTGTACAGCGCCCGCAGGGCCTCCGGGTCCGGTGCCAGGCCTTGCTGACGCTGATAGAGGTAATAGCAGGCAGCCCGCCCGATTGCCCAGGTGCTGGCGTAACTTACGGACATCGACAGGGCAGTCCCCACGAGTTGACCGTAGCCGGGAACCAGCTTGCCCAGCTGCCTGGCACCGTGGCCAAGCGCGTACTTGAGGGCGACGCTGGACCCAAGGGCGCCAGCAAATTCAGAAAAGCTGCGCCGCTCCCAGATGGTACCGTAGCGGCGTGCCAGGCTGTGTAACAGCTTACCCTGCACCAGCGGCACAGAGACCAGACCCACCACTGGCACCGCGTCACTCGCGGCCGCGGTAGCAGCGTACCAGTGCACTTCCGCACGCAGATGCTGGAAATTGGCCTGTTCTTTACTGTCCGCCCTTTGCTGCTGCAACCACAAGCCCAGCTGCGGCAATTTATCCACCAGCAGCGCGCGCAAGTCGGCGGCGCCATTGTCGGCTGCAAGATCTCCACCGACGACACTGAAATCCACCAGGCAATGCGCCACCGGGTCACCCCAGGCAGCCTCAAGTGCGGCCTGTTGATGCGCCAGCGTGCGCCCACGCTCAGCTTTGCTCGCCACCAGGTCGCGGCCGGTATAGACAGCCACTGCGGCTTCGCTGCCTATATGCGGGAAGCGCCTGCGAACTGCCTGCAACAGCTGCAAAACTGTACTTTGCTCCGGATCGTCCAGGCGAATCACTATCAGCAGGGCGTGGCTGTCGGTTCCCAACTCGGCGATATCCGCTTCCGGGTCATACTTCGCCTCGCCCAGGCCACGGGTGTCCATGAAGCGCACTATGGGGTGCTCAACAGGAAAATCGTAGGCACTCGAGGTTGAAGTACAGGGCCGAAAACCATTGCCAATAGCGGCGCTGCTGTCTCCCGTCAGCTGCCGGACGACCGACGTCTTGCCAGCTCCGGTCTTGCCGAGCAGCCATAGGACCGGCATCGGCAGCACACCGTGCACGGCCTGCAGGGTTTCATCCTCAGGCGGGTTGATGATGGCGGCGTAGAGACGCTCGGCAAAACCCTTCAAGGCGCTATTGCCCCTGCCGCAAGCAGAGCCTCCAGGTGCGCCTGCACACTGTCCGCAAGCGCCCCAAGGTCATAGCCGCCCTCAAGGCTGGCCAGCAGCCTGCCGCCAGCGCTGTCGGCGGCCTGCTCGGCCAAACGTGTTGTCGCCCAGCCGAAGTCCGCGGCCTCCAGCGCCATCCCCGCCAGTGGGTCGGCCCGGTGGGCATCAAAGCCGGCTGAAATCAGGAGCAGCTCAGGCGCAAACGCCGCCAGCCGGGGCAGGCACTGCTCCAGCATCACTGCGCGAAAATGGTCACCGTCGCAACCCGCCGGTAGCGGCAGGTTAACGACATTGGCCGCCGCCGGGCCGGTGCCTGAATAGGGGTACAGCGGGTGCTGGAACGTGGAGCAGAAAAGAATGCGCTCATCCCCCGCCACGACGTCCTCGGTGCCGTTACCGTGGTGGACATCGAAGTCGACAATGGCAACCCGCTCAAGACCCCAGTGTTCCAGCGCATACAGGGCAGCGATGGCAACGGAACTGAACAGGCAAAAGCCCATGGCGCGCTGACGCTCGGCGTGGTGCCCCGGCGGGCGCACAGCACAGAATACGGCGCGGGCATCGCCGCGCAACAACAGATCCACACCCAGCACAGCTGCTCCGGCAGCACGCCTCGCAGCCGAGAGGGAATGAGGATTCATGCGCGTATCGGCATCCAGCGGATAGTGCCCCGAGGCCGGGCTGCTGGCCTGCAGCCTTTGCAAATAGGTCTGCGGATGCGCGAGCAGCAACTGGGCGTCGTTGGCCAGGGGTGCTTCATGCTGCTGCATGCGAGCGAGAAGCCCACTTTCTTCGACCCGGGCATGAATGGCCCGCAAGCGAGCCGGCTGCTCGGGGTGGCCGCTGCCCATGTCGTGCAGCAGGCAATCGGGGTGGGTTATATACGCCAAGGTCATATCGGTACTCTCCCACCATCCCGGTAAAGATTAAAGACCTCACCCTGGCGCAGTTCGATGTCGGCGAAGACCTGCGCTGCGATCTGGCCGTAGTGCGTGGCCAGTTCCTGTTTGCGGGCGGCTTTGTGCTCCTCGATAGCCGCCAGTATCTCCTCACGCATGCGCGCCCGGTTGAGAGCCTCATCCACTTCGTTCAGAGCCAGGTCCGTTGCCAGCCAGACCGTACCAACCAGGGCTGGGATGCAGGCCCAGGCCATCGGACCGCAGAGCGCCCCGCTGCTGCCTGCCTGACCCGCTGTTGCGACCTTCGCACCCGTGCGCGTCGCCGCCCCGGCCATAACGCGCCGCATGCCCACCCGGCT
>JBGTGB010000257.1:0-8961 GCA_041746975.1 Haliea sp.
TGACTTCCACCCCTTTGGGCAGTTGTACCGGATTTTTTGCGACTCTAGACATGTTGAATGCCCTTCCTCAGTAATTCTAGAAAACGGTGCAGAGCACTTCGCCGCCGACACCGGCAGCCCGGGCAGCACGATCGGTCATCACACCCTTGGAGGTGGACACTATAGCCACACCCAACCCGCCACGAACCGTCGGCAACTCACCCTTGGCCGCGTAGTTGCGCAGGCCCGGACGGCTGATACGGTCGATCTCTGCAATAACTGGCTTGCCCTGGAAATACTTGAGCTCGATGCTCAGGCGCGGCTTGCCGGTGTCATTCGCAGCAGCGAAATCGGCGATATAACCTTCTTGCTTCAGCACTTCCGCGACGGCGGCCTTGAGCTTGGAACCGGGCATTTCCACACGGGGCTTGCCGGCCATCTGGGCGTTGCGAATGCGGGTCAGCATATCTGACAGCGGATCTTGCATACTCATGTTCGAATCTCTCCGTTACCAGCTGGCTTTAACCAGACCAGGTACATCACCGCGCATCGCTGCTTCACGCAGCTTGTTGCGGCACAGGCCAAATTTACGATAGACACCGTGAGGACGGCCGGTCAGCTGGCAGCGACGCTGCTTGCGCACCGGACTGGCATCGCGGGGCAACTTCTGCAGCGCAATCTGCGCTTCCCACTTGACGTCGTCGGATGCGCCCTGATCGCTCAGGGTTGCCTTCAGCGCAGCACGCTTGGCGGCATACTTCACTACCATCTGCGCGCGCTTCTTCTCACGTGCAATCATCGATTTCTTAGCCATTAATAAAGCCTCTCAACCTTTCAGGGGGAAGTTGAAAGCACGCAACAGGGCGCGACCTTCATCATCCGTACGAGCAGTGGTGGTAATGGTGATATCCATGCCACGCAGGGTATCCACCTGGTCGTACTCGATTTCCGGGAAAATAATCTGCTCACTAACGCCCATGGCGAAGTTGCCGCGGCCATCAAAGGACTTCGGGCTAATGCCACGGAAGTCACGAATACGCGGGATGGCGATGCCTACCAGGCGCTCCAGGAACTCGTACATACGGTCCGAGCGCAGGGTAACCTTGCAGCCGATCGGCCAGCCGTCGCGAATCTTGAAGCCGGCGATAGATCTGCGCGCCAGGGTAATAACCGGCTTCTGACCGGAGATCTTCTGCATGTCCGCGACCGCACTTTCCAGCACCTTCTTGTCGCCCACGGCCTCACCGACACCCATGTTGAGGGTGATCTTGGTGATACGCGGGATCTCCATCACGTTCTTCAGACCCAGCTCTTCCTGCAACCGGGGAGCCATCTCGCTCTTGTATCTTTCTTTCAACGTTGCCACGTCAAATCGCCTCGCCACTGGATTTGAAGATACGCACCTTGGTATCCCCATCAACTTTATAACCAACCTTGTCGGCCTTGCTGGTGGCGGGGTTGTAGATCGCCACGTTGGAGACCTGGATAGGCGCCTCCCGCTCAACAATACCGCCAGCCACACCCATCTGCGGGTTGGGCTTGGTGTGTTTCTTCACCATGTTGATGCCTGAAACAACCACGCGATTGTCAGTCATCACTTTGCGAACCTTCCCGCGCTTACCCTTGTCCTTACCGGCCAGGATAACCACTTCATCATCGCGCTTGATCTTGGACATTTCCTTTCCTCTCCTCCTGGGACCGAATCAGATGACTTCCGGAGCCAGGGAAATAATCTTCATGAACTTCTCGCCGCGCAGCTCCCGGGTTACGGGGCCAAAAATACGGGTGCCGATGGGCGCCTGCTGGTTGTTCAGCAGAACTGCCGCATTATCGTCAAACTTGATCAGTGAGCCGTCGGGGCGCCGAACGCCCTTGCGGGTCCGCACTACGACTGCGGTCATTACCTGGCCCTTCTTGACCTTGCCCCGGGGAATCGCTTCCTTGACAGTCACCTTGATCAGGTCGCCCACGCGCGCATAGCGACGCTTGGAGCCGCCCAGCACCTTGATACACATGACCCGGCGGGCACCGCTGTTGTCAGCGACATCCAAATACGACTCTGTCTGAATCATCTCTTACTCCAAACTGCGGCGAGGCCGCAAAATACAGCGCTTAAACCTGTGGGGCACTTTCCACGACTTCGAGCAGCTTCCAGGTCTTGCTCTTGGAAATGGGCCGCGACTCGGTAACCTTGACGGTATCGCCAATACCACACACGTTTTCTTCATCGTGCGCGTGGATCTTGGAAGAGCGGGTGATGTACTTGCCGTACACCGGGTGCTTGACCCGACGCTCAATCAGAACCGTGATGGTCTTGTCCATTTTGTTGCTGACAACCTTGCCGGTCGCCGTCCGTATACGCTTTTCTGCACCAGACATGTTCAGTTACCCGCCTTTTCATTCAGTACAGTCTTGACGCGTGCGATGTCGCGCTGGTTTTGCTGCAGCAGGTGTGACTGCCCGAGCTGACCAGTTGACTTCTGCATGCGCAGCTTGAACTGCTCTTCACGCAGGGTAAGCAGCTGCTTGTTCAGGTCCTCAGCGGACTTATCACGCAATTCGCTAGCTTTCATCACATCACCGACCGTTTAACAAATGTTGTAGCTACCGGAATCTTGGCAGCAGCCAGCGCAAATGCCTCACGCGCAAGCTCCTCGGATACGCCCTGCACTTCGTACAGCACCTTTCCGGGCTGGATCTGTGCCACCCAGTACTCAACGTTACCCTTGCCCTTACCCTGGCGAACTTCCAGCGGCTTGCCGGTAATCGGCTTGTCCGGGAAGACGCGGATCCAGATCTTGCCGCCACGCTTGATGTGACGGGTCATTGCACGGCGAGCCGCCTCGATCTGCCGCGCGGTGAGACGACCGCGACCAGTCGCCTTCAAACCGTATTCGCCGAAGCTTACCTTGCTGCCACGCTCGGCCAGGCCGCGGTTGCGGCCCTTCATCATCTTGCGAAATTTAGTACGCTTTGGTTGAAGCATCTGCGTAACCCTTAATTAGTTGCTGTCTTCTTGGCGCTGTCGGAATGGCCTTCAGTGCCAATCACTTCACCCTTGAAGATCCATACCTTGACCCCGATGAGGCCGTAGGTCGTCGTCGCCTCGTAGGTGGCGTAATCGATATCCGCGCGGAAGGTGTGCAAGGGCACACGGCCTTCGCGATACCATTCGGTGCGGGCAATTTCGGCGCCGCCCAGACGACCACCGACCTGGATCTTGATGCCCTCTGCGCCCTGGCGCATGGCATTCTGTACCACTCGCTTCATCGCCCGCCGGAACATTACCCGCCGCTCGAGCTGCTGCGCCACGTTCTGGGCAACCAGCTTGGCATCGAGGTCCGGCTTGCGGATTTCTTCAATGTTGATGTGCACAGGCACACCCATCATGTCGGCCAGCTTCTTGCGCAGCCCATCCACGTCCTCACCCTTCTTGCCTATTACAATGCCGGGGCGGGCAGTGTGAATGGTGATCCGTGCAGTCTGCGCCGGACGCTCAATCACGACCCGACTGACAGACGCGTGCTCCAGCGTCTTCTCGATGTACTTGCGCACAGCGAGGTCAGTGATCAGCGTCTTCGCATAGTTTTTGCTATCCGCATACCAGATCGAGTTGTGATCCTTGACGATACCTAAACGTATGCCGACCGGATGTACTTTCTGACCCATGTGGTCTTCTCCTGAACTTAGCTTTGGCCGTCTGCCACTTTCACTGTGATGTGACAAGTGCGCTTCAAAATCCGATCAGCGCGACCTTTGGCTCGAGGCCGCAGACGCTTCATGGTCGTACCTTCATCCACAAAGATGCTGGACACTTTCAATTCGTCCACGTCCGCACCTTCATTGCTCTCTGCATTGGCAATCGCAGAGTCAAGGATCTTCTTGACAATGTGCGCCGCCTTCTTGGTGCTGAATTCCAGCAGGCTCAGTGCTTCTTCAACGGGCTTGCCGCGCACCTGGTCTGCGACCAGGCGGGCCTTCTGCGCCGAGATGCGCGCGCCTTTCAGTCTTGCTGCAACTTCCATTTCCCTAAACCTCGCTTTAAAGCAGCGCTCAGCGCTTCGCCTTCTTGTCCACAACGTGGCCCTTGAACGTACGGGTCGCCGCAAATTCGCCGAGCTTGTGCCCAACCATATCTTCGTTGATCAGCACCGGCACATGCTGCCGGCCGTTGTGAACGGCGATCGTCAGACCAACCATATCAGGCGATATCATCGAACGGCGCGACCAGGTCTTGATCGGGCGACGGTCGTTGCTCTCAATCGCGACTTCAACTTTCTTCATCAGGTGAAGGTCGATAAATGGACCTTTCTTCAGTGAACGCGGCACAGTGTCTTCCTCTAATCTCTAGTCTGTCGACCGAACTTATTTCTTGCCACGACGGCGCACAATGAGGCCGTCAGTGCGCTTGTTCGAGCGCGTCTTGTAACCTTTGGTCGGCGTACCCCAGGGGCTGACCGGATGCCGGCCACCGGAGGTGCGACCCTCGCCACCACCATGCGGGTGGTCGACCGGGTTCATCGCCACGCCGCGAACGGTCGGGCGCACACCGCGCCAGCGCGTGGCACCGGCTTTACCCAGCTTGCGCAGACTGTGCTCGGAGTTGGACACTTCGCCCAGGGTCGCGCGGCAGTCAGACAGCACCTTGCGCATCTCACCAGAGCGCAGACGCAGGGTCGCATACTGGCCTTCGCGGGCCACCAACTGGATGGAAGCACCCGCCGAACGTCCCATCTGGGCGCCCTTGCCCGGCTTCATCTCAACTGCGTGGATCACGGAACCTACCGGGATGTTACGCAGCGGCAGGCAGTTGCCGTTCTTGATCGGGGCCGCAGGGCCGGACTGCAGATTATCGCCTGCCTTCACGCCCTTGGGCGCGATAATGTAGCGGCGCTCGCCGTCGGCGAACAGCAGCAGCGCGATGTGCGCGGTGCGGTTCGGATCGTACTCAATACGCTCAACCTTGGCCGGAATACCGTCCTTGGAGCGCTTGAAATCAATGACGCGGTAGTGCTGCTTGTGGCCGCCACCAATATGCCGCGTGGTGATACGGCCATTGTTGTTACGGCCACCATTGCGGGTCTGCTTCTCCAGCAGCGGGGCATAGGGCGCGCCCTTGTGCAGGTCCTCACTGGTCACGCGGACGACGTGACGGCGTCCGGGCGAAGTGGGCTTACTTGTTAATACTGCCATTCGAACCTACTCCTTATTCAGCCACGGCAAAGTCGATGTCCTGACCCTGCTCCAGTCGAACATATGCCTTCTTCCAGCTCGGCTTGGCGCTCGCGCCGTACTTGTTCCGCTTGACCTTGCCCTTGACCTTGAGGGTCTGGACCGCGTCAACCTTGACCTTGAACAGCTGCTCAACCGACTTCTTGATTTCGGCCTTGGTGGCATTTACGGCCACTTTGAACACGTACTGATTGTTGCTGTCTGCCAGCACCGCGGCCTTTTCGGACACGTGCGGGGCGACCAGCACCTGGAAAATTCGCTCCTGGTTCATGCCAGCATCTCCTCAAGCATCTTCACCGCATCCACGGTGACCATCACCTTGTCATAGGCGATCAGGCTGACCGGATCCACGCCATCCACATCACGTACGTCAACCTTGTGCAGGTTGCGGGCAGCCAGATACAGGTTCTCACCCAGCTCTGCAGTCACGATCAGCACGCTGTCGAGGCCGTATTCACCCAGCTGCTGCACCAGCAGCTTGGTCTTGGGTGCCTCGATCTCCACGCTCTCAACCACCAGCAGGCGACCCTGGCGGGCCAGCTCGGACATGATTGAACGCATGGCCGCACGGTACATCTTGCGATTCACTTTCTGGCTGTGATCCTGCGGCCGGGCCGCAAAGGTCACGCCGCCGCTGCGCCAGATTGGGGAACGAATGGTTCCCGCACGGGCACGACCGGTACCTTTCTGGCGCCATGGCTTCTTGCCACCACCGCTCACATCGGAGCGGGTCTTCTGCGCGCGGGTGCCCTGACGGGCTCCGGCGAGATAGGCAGTTACCACCTGGTGAACCAGGTGTTCATTGTATTCGCGAGCAAAGGCGACATCAGACACGGAAACCGTGCCCGCTGTGGCATTACCTGGCTTGACTACACTCAATTCCACGTTAGAGACCCCCTAACCTTAAGCCTTGACCGCGGGACGCACGATCACGTCTCCGCCGGGTGCACCGGGGACAGCGCCCTTGATGAGGAGCAGGTTTCGCTCCAGATCAACGCGCACGACCTCCAAACCCTGGGTGGTTACGTTTTCCGCACCCATGTGCCCGGACATTTTCTTGCCCTTGACAACGCGACCAGGCGTCTGACACTGGCCAATGGAACCCGGGGCACGGTGAGACAGGGAGTTGCCGTGGGTCGCATCCTGCATGGAGAAGTTCCAGCGCTTGATAACGCCCTGGAAGCCCTTCCCCTTGGATTTGCCTGCCACATCGACCTTCTGTCCGGCCTCGAAACGCTCTACGGTCAGCTCGGAGCCAACAGCAGGAGCCTCGTCGCTGGCGTCGAGACGGAATTCCCACAAACCGCAGCCCGCCTCCACACCCGCCTTGGCGAAATGTCCGGCTTCTGATTTACTCACTTTCGAGGCCTTGCGGTTGCCCGCAGTCACCTGAATAGCACGATAGCCGTGGCTCTCGAGCTCTTTGATCTGAGTAACCCGGTTTGGAGTGACCTCCACTACGGTTACTGGGATGGATGCGCCGTCCTCGGTAAAAACACGAGTCATACCGGACTTACGGCCGACTAAGCCAATAGTCATTTTGCTAACCTCTCAGTGTACGGGGCTTACCCTCTATGGCCGCCCCGCCTTGCTATAAAGAACCGGGCGTTACACACCCGCAAGCCATGTGGGCCTACGGGCAGGTCTTGCTACAAATTGTAGTTAACCAAGACTGATCTGTACTTCTACACCTGCTGCCAGGTCCAGTTTCATCAGGGCGTCCACCGTCTTCTCGGTGGGCTCCACGATGTCCAACAGACGCTTGTGGGTACGAATTTCGTACTGGTCACGTGCATCTTTATTAACGTGCGGTGAAACCAGCACGGTGAACTTTTCCTTCCGGGTCGGAAGCGGGATCGGCCCCTTGACTTGGGCACCGGTACGGCGCGCCGTTTCCACGATCTCCTGAGTAGACGTATCTATCAGCCGATGGTCGAAAGCCTTGAGGCGAATACGAATGCGTTGATTCTGCACCTGACCTAACTCCAATCAATAAAAAACCAGGGGTCCGCAAAGGAGCCCCCCGAAAAAGGAATGCGAATTCTAGAGAGCGGCTATCTGCCTGTCAAGCGGACACCCGGATTATTTTGCTGGAAGGGCGCTCTTTATTCGGCACATTTCACACACACCACGGTTTCCGGCAAGACCTCCAGGCGGCCGGGGGCAATTTCGTCGCCACAGCTCTCGCAGACGCCGTACAGCCCCTCATCCAGCCTTGCCAGGGCGGCCTTGACGTCGCGCAGGGACTGGGCGGTCTCCACCCCAATGGCGTCCTCGACCTCGTCGTTCTCGCGTTCCTGGGCCTGCTCAGCCGAGTCGACCGAGTGGCTGCGGGTCACATCGCGCTTGATACTGGTCAGGCGTTGCTCCAGGACTGTCAGCTTTTCCTCGAGCAGGCTCCGAATAGACGATTCCGTCACTTCATACCTCCACTTCTATTCAATCGGCGTATTGGGGGGCGCCAAGCCGGCGCCTGGCCCTAGCCGGCACCTAGCCGGCCGCCGCATTCAGCATACAGTACAGGGCATCCTTGAGGTGCAGGCGCCGCACCTTGGCCTGTTCTTCGGTATGTGTCGCCACCGGCGTCACTTCATTCTCCATGTTCTCGATACTGCGAGTCAGCTCGTGGTATTCATCGAATAACTTGCGGAAATGAGCATCGCCTACTTTGAGTTCGTGGATACGCTCGCGCAGCTCCGGAAATTCGTGGATAAGATCATGATGCTCTACGGGCATGGTGATAACTCCTTGGGAGGCTGACTTGCCATGGTTACAGCATAGTGCAGCCGCTGGCCGCGCTCCATGATCCAGATCAGGCCCGGCCAGGCTACAGATATCCCGCCTGCAGTGCCAACTATTCCTTGACCCGGAGCAGACGCCGGCAGAGGATGGTGCCTTGTGGTGTTATGGAGTCGAACCAGTGCGGGAACCCAACGAGACACATTCGGTATTCATGGGCTACCTGCTGTGGATCTTCGGTTTCATTGGAGCCCACCGCTTCTATTATGGTCGGCAGATTACCGGGGTCATCTGGTTTTTCACCCTGGGGCTGCTGTTCATCGGCTGGATTATCGACCTGTTCCTGATACCCGCCATGTCCCGCTCCGCGGATCGGCGCTACACTGAAGGCCCCGTCGACTTTAACCTCGCCTGGATTCTGCTGACTTTCCTGGGAGTCTTCGGTGTCCACCGCTTCTACATGGGCAAGATCATCACCGGCCTGATCTACCTGCTTACCCTCGGCCTGTTCGGGCTGGGAATTCTGTACGATTTCCTCACCCTGAACGGACAAATCTCCGAGAAGAACCGCTAAAAGGGGTCAGGTCCCTTTTCATAAAAGGGACCTGACCCTTTATTTTCGTAGCGGGCAACGAAAAAGCCCGGCACAGGGCCGGGCTCTTTCCAAGCCTCGAGGACTTACTCGATGATCTTGGCGACGACGCCAGCACCCACGGTGCGGCCGCCCTCGCGGATCGCAAAGCGCAGACCATCTTCCATCGCGATCGGCGCAATCAGGGTCACAACCATCTGGATGTTGTCACCCGGCATCACCATCTCCACGCCCTCCGGCAGCTCGCAGGCACCGGTCACATCCGTGGTGCGGAAGTAGAACTGCGGGCGGTAGCCCTTGAAGAACGGCGTGTGACGGCCTCCTTCTTCCTTCGACAGTACATACACCTCCGCCTCGAACTTGGTGTGCGGCTTCACGCTGCCCGGCTTGGCCAGGACCTGGCCACGCTCGACTTCCTC
>JBGTGB010000258.1:0-37885 GCA_041746975.1 Haliea sp.
CCCCCCCTGCCGCTCTTGGCGACCCGGAGCCCGCGGTGGCGCCTGTCGGCCGGCCAGGCGACTCGCACCCGCTCAACCCGCCGGGATTCAGCTTCGGTGCTCGCGCCCCGGTTACCGTTGAGCCCGCGTTGTCCGGTCAGACTTCAGTGACACCCGTGCAGACGCCCTTGCGATCAGCCGCCGACTCAGTGGACCGGGATGACGACAGTGCAGAGCGCTTTACCCCGGTGCCTTTCTCCGCCAGCCTCAATACCCGCGACGCGCTGGACGATTGAGCGCGGCCTTGGCTTGGAGCGAGGTCAGGAAGTCTGCAGCAGGGGCTCTCGCGGTCGCACAAACAAGCACTCGCAGCTTGCGGTGAGGATGTCGCCGGCGTGCATTTCCCCGGTCACTATGGTCTTGCGCCCCTCACTTTCCTGCAGCTGCGCACTTAGATCGAGATCCCTGTTCAGCGGTGTTGGGCGGTGATAGCGGACGGTCAGGGTTCCGGTCATGCCCGGATTTTTACCCACCAGCTGCGCCATGCCCAGGAACTGATCGAAGATGGCGGCGATGAAGCCGCCGTGAATGAAGCCTGGCGGGCCCTCATAGGCATAGCCGCAGCGTACAGTGCCAAAGGCCCGATCGCCCTCAAGCCACATGTTCAGCTCTGGCGACAGTGGGTTGCTCCAGCCGCCCAGGGCGTTCAGCTCATGGTTTACCTCGCCGTGACCGCCGTGCTTGCCATCGCGCAGGAATGCCAGCAGTCCGTGCAGCCGCGGTCGGGCGGCCAGCGTAGCCGACTGTGTTTCCAGCAGGTCAGCCAGAGCGTCGATCTCCGCGGTCGTAGCATCGCTGGTGACCACGACTTCGATCAGCTCGCGCAGGGCCTGGGCCGCACGCCGTTTGGCCTCCCAATGGGGGGAGAACGGTGGTGAAATCTCTTCGGAGGCGAAGGGGTTGAAGACGGATACATTGCCGTCGGCGTCTGGAAACATCAGTGTGTCCTGTCGGGTGGCGGTAGTCAGCGCAGCGTGCGGAAGCAGTCCCGGAGCTCGCTGATCATCAGTTGCGGCTGCTCCAGAGCGGCAAAGTGGCCGCCAGAGGGAAGCTCGTTCCAATGGATAAGCTGGGTGAAGCGTTTCTCTGCCCAGCGGCGGCTGCTGCGAAAAATCTCCTTGGGGAAAATCGAGCAGCCCACCGGCATGCTGATCGGTTCGAAACCCGGGTTGCCAAAGCTTTCCCAGTACAACCGGGCGGAGCTGGCGCCGGCGTTGTTGAGCCAGTAGATCATCACGTTGTCCAGCAGTTCATCGCGGTCAATCACGTGCTCCGGATGCTTGCTGCCATCGCGCTCACAGTCGGTCCAGGCATAGAACTTCTCGATGATCCAGGCCATCTGGCCTGCCGGTGAATCCGCGAGCCCGTAGCCGAGCGTTTGCGGGCGGGTGGACTGCTGCTTGGAGTAGCCCGAGTCCCATTCGGAGTAAAAGCCCATCGATTCCAGCGCGCCTTGTTCCTGGGGCGTGAGCTTGTCCATGGTGTCCGGGTCCGGGGCCACAATGGGCATGTTCACGTGGATGCCGGCGCAGTGGGTGGTTTCGGTCAGGCCCATGCTCTGGGTGATCATGCTGCCCCAGTCCCCGCCCTGGGCAACGTAGCGCTCGTAACCCAGTCGCGCCATAAGTTCGCCCCACATGTGTCCTATGACCTCGACAGAGGTGCCGGTGGCGGTGGGCTTGCCAGAAAAGCCGTAGCCGGGAAGGGAGGGGATCACCAGATGGAAAGCATCCGCCGCGTCACCACCGTGGGCTACCGGGTCTACCAGGGCATCAATGATATGGCGGAATTCAAGGATGGATCCCGGCCAGCCGTGCGAAATGATCAGGGGCAATGCCTCGGGGTGAGGCGAGCGGCAGTGGAGAAAGTGGATGTCCACGCCCTGGATGCGGGTGCTGAACTGGGGCCAGGCGTTCAATTGCGCCTCGCAGCGGCGCCAGTCGTAGTCGCTGGCCCAGTACTCCGCCAGTTCCCGGGTGTAGGCCAGGGGGATGCCCTGGCTCCAGTCAGCGCAGGTTTCCCGATCTGGCCAGCGGGTCTGGGTCAGGCGGTGCCGCAGGTCGTCGAGGACAGCGTCCGGTATGGCAACGGTAAAGGGTGAGATGTCTTCGTTCATGGTCGGGTCCCCGTGTGGACCCTAACCGTAGCTACAGCCGCTGCCCTATGCAAGCAACTCGGGTGGTATCAGCGCAGCGGTTCAGCTGCTCAGCCCATGTGCCGGAGTGGCGGTGGGTTCGCGTTCGCCGCTGGCCAGTCGTCCGGGTTTTGGTGCCGGAGCGGAAAAATCGCGCAGGAAGGGTTGCAGAGCCTGCCGTTCTCCTGGCTCGTCCCTGGTTTTGGCGAGCAAATGAGTGGTGCGAGGCTCGCGGTCGAGGAAGAGCTTGCCCGTGGTTTTCGCCGCCTCGGTGGCCGCCGCCAGCCAGACAATAGTGTCCGCTCCTTCTTCCGGGCTGCGCAAAATTCGGCGGGTGAGTCTGTGGAACCCTGGCAGGGAGGACTCTACTCCCGGTGTGTCGGCCCAGCCAGGATGCATCGCGTTGACGACTATGCCATCTTCTTGCCACGCTTCTGCCCACTGCTCCGTCAGCACCATCAGTGCGCGCTTGCAGCGGGCGTAAGCGACGCTGCCCGAGTACCCCTCCTTGCGCGCAACCAGTTTGTGCACCTCCAAAGGTTGAGAGTACATCCCTCCCGAAACGACATTGATAACCCGGCCCTGGGCTGCCGCAGCCAGCAGCGGTCGCAGGCCTTCGGTAAGCCGGTAGGGACTGAGCAGCAAGAGGGCGAAACTCTGCTCGATGCCCTCCGCAGTGACGTCTCGCGGATTGAAAAGTGCGCCGGCATTGTTCACCAGGACATCTATCGGTCTGCCATTGCGCGTCAGGCGCTCGGTAAGGCGCTGCACCTCCGCCATGAGGCTGAGATCGGCGATTTCGACGAAGATTGCAGTGTTGCCGGTTTCACGTTGCAGTTCATTCACCAACGCCGCCGCCTTGGCTTCGTTGCGAATAACCAGGGTAAGGGAGGTGCCGCGCTCCGCCAGGGCGCGGGCGGTTGCCAGCCCAAGCCCCGAACTCGCGCCCGTAATGACCACGTGCTTGTCGCCCATCCACGCGGACATCGGATTCCAGTGTCGCCGCCCCAGGCGGTAACCGCGCCGGGCGAAGCGCGCCATCCCGGGCAGGATCCAGCGATCGGCACGGGCGTTGCTCGCCGATATGGTCGGGGCAGGGTAGTTGTCCTCCAGTGCGCGTCTCATCCCCTGTACCGAGGCTCTGCCCATTTTTTCCATGCCACGACGCAGTGCCCCCAGCGCAGGCCCCAGAGGAATTTTAAAGTTGAAGGTGGCGCGGTAATCGATGTGGGTGCCACTGGCTGTCTCGGAAAAGTGGATTACATCGTTTACTTCAAATAACCGGCAGGTGCCGTGCAGTTCGATGGCCTTGTCCTGTTCCAGGTGCGTGACCGTGTACAGTAGATCCACGGAACCGACAGGCATCTCGCAGGTGACGTTGAACCTGGTGCCCACCACGACTGGCCCAGTGTCCAGCTTCTCAGCCGCAATCGCCGTAGCATCCCACTCGGCAGTGGTGCGGAAATCCTTCAGGTAGTCGAAGGCTTCCCGGAGCGGGCGCGGAACGTCTATTTTTTCATGCAGCACAATCATGTGTGCTCAACCTCAGTGGTGTGTTGTTGCTTTATACGCCCGGGCGGCGGCTACAGATTTCTGCTGGGTTGTTTCCGAAAGCGACTAATCCTCCACCCACACCCGGCGCAGGGGCTCGCCAAAGTCATCGTAGAGGATCTTCCGTCGGGGCTGCGGGCGGCGGCTGCGCTTGGGCCTCAAGTTGCGCTTCAGCATGGCTTTGCGGCGCTGCTCTATGGCGGCTACCACCTCCGGCACCAGCGTGCGCTCAGCCCGGGGCTCCAGGAACAGGCGTCGGGTCAGGTATAGCGGTGCTGACAGCGGGTCCTTGCCGCTGATACCCTGGGGCACGGATTCAACCTCTCCACCCTTCTGCAAAAAACGCTGGGTCTCGTTTTCCAGCGCCGCCCGCAGTTCTGCCTTGCTCGGTAGTTTTTTCACAGTAGTGAATGCCTGTAGATGATCCCGGCCGACCGCCCAAAATGGTCCAGTATAGCGCTCCCGGCGCAGAATCATAGGGCGGCCCCCGACGCCCAAAGCAGGCCGGCTGCCTGCGTTGTGCAGCGCGCTGGCATTCTGGTTTAATGCAGTCCTCTTTTGCCCCGGAGTGTTCCCATGGTCTGGTTTATCCTGGCGGTTCTGGCGTTTTTCGCCTTCAGTTTACTGTACCTGCGTGGCGAGGATCTGTCCCGCTACGACGCACCGCCTCTACCCGCGTCGATGGGCAAGCCCAGCCCGGAACACGGTGCGGTGCTCGAGCGGATGAGGGAGTTTACCGCGACCGGCCAGGCTCACGGAGGCCGCGGCCGGCTCCGGGCGGTCCGCGAGTTGATGGACTCCCTTAGCGAGGGGGTCGAATTCTCCAGTCGCTTCGAAGCAGTCAGCGAAGGGCAGCTCCGTGGGGAGTGGGTGCTGGCACCGGGTTTCGACCCGCGCAGGCGTTTTCTCTATATCCACGGCGGTGCCTGGTTCGCCGGCAGCCCACGCAGCCACCGCGCCATTACTGACCGCCTGGCGCGCCTCACCGGCGCAGCCGTGTTTTCCCTCGACTACCGCCTGATACCGGAAAATCGCCGCCGCGACGGCATCGAGGACTGTCGCAACGCCTGGCGCTGGCTGCTGGTCAACGGCCCCGAGGGCCCCGAATCATTGGACTACGGCATGGTGGGCGGTGACTCCGCTGGTGGCAGTCTCACTCTTGGTCTGCTGGCCTGGATTCGCGATGAGGGACTGCGAGCGCCAGACGCCGCAATCGCTTTCTCGCCCTCTACCGACGTCACCATGAGCGGCCCGAGCATGCGCAGCAACCTGGCGACTGACCATATGCTGGGCCCACTGTTTGGCAAGCTGGCGCGGATTCCGACTGTCGTCCTGCTGTGGCTGACCTGGTTCAACAATCGCATTCTGCCCTCGCATCCTGATGTCTCGCCCCTGCGCGGAGATCTGGCCGGCCTGCCGCCGGTGCTGCTCCAGGCGAGCGAGCAGGAAATGCTGCTTGACGACTCCCGGCGCTATGTCGCCAGAGCCCAGGAAGCCGGTTCGCCGGTAGAATTGCAGACCTGGCCGCATATGGTGCATGTCTGGCAGATATTCACCCCGGATCTGCCAGAGGCTGAAGAGGCCTATGCCAATATTGCCGAGTTCCTCGCCAGTGCCGGGGTGCCGGTGGCAGAGGGCGACGACCTGTGAACATAGTGCGCTCCGCGCTGGTCTTTCTGTGGATGGTGGTAAGCGTAATCCCCATGGGTTTTGCGCTTCTCGTCTGTTCGCTGTTGGTGAAGGATACCCGGCTCTGGTGGATATTTGCCGTACCCTGGCTGCGAGGTGTGATAGGCGCCGCCAGGGTCGTGGGCGGAGTGCAGTACCGGATTCATGGGGAAGAGAACCTGCCCAAGGCTGAGGATATGCGTCGAATCGTGCTCTGCCCCAAGCACCAGTCGACATGGGAAACCTTCTTTTTCCCGAGCATGACTCCCCACCCGCTGGCCTATGTGTTCAAGAAGGAACTACTGCAAATTCCCATCTTTGGCTGGTGCCTGGCGCGCCTGAAGATGGTCCACATCGATCGCAGCAAACGCACGGAAGCCTGGAGCAAGGTGGCGGCGCAGGGCAGGGTGCTGATGGATCGCGGCAAGTGGATAATCATGTTCCCCGAGGGTACCCGCACCGAGCGCGGTGCGAAAGGTAGCTATAAAAGTGGCGCGACCCGGCTGGCGGTCGCCACCGGTGCCAGTGTGATCCCGATAGCTGTTACCTCCGGGCGCTGCTGGCCGCGGCGCTCCTTTGCCCTGCGACCCGGGGTGATTGACGTGTCCATCGGCACTCCGGTATCGGCCGTGGACCGTCAGCCGGGTGAGCTGATGGACGAAATCGAACGCTGGATAGAGGCTGAAATGCGGCGCCTGGACCCCGAGGCCTATCATGCGTGAACGTCATGCCCGCGTGGCCATAGTCAGCACCGACGCCAGCTTCGCCGCGGACCTGGTGGCCGAGCTCAATCGCTGCGCCGCTGGTGAGCAACGGGCCCCGCAGCAGTGCGAACTACAGTTTATCCACAGTCCGGATAGCGAAGATGCGCAGCGGCTGGCGAACGAGGACGGATTCCTGCAGGCGCTGGTTTTTGATGCATCGACTTTGGCCGAGGCCGCGGTAGCGATTGCCGCCGTGGCGGAGCTGCGGCCGGAACTGGACCTATACCTGATGCCAGAGGCGGGCACTGATTACGGGCAACTGCAGGTGGAACTGCTCGATCGCCTGGACAGCAAGCCGACCCATCTCTACCGGCAGCTACGGACCGCTATTCAGCGCCGCGCGCGCACGCCTTTCGCGGACACCCTGCGCGACTATGTCTACAGCGCCAAGGATGCCTGGCATACCCCGGGCCACTCCGGTGGCGACAGCCTGCGTGACAGCGCCTGGGTCAGCGACTTCTACCAGATGATGGGAGAGCACATCTTCAATACCGACCTTTCGGTTTCGGTGCAGTCACTGGACTCCCTGCTGGAGCCACATAGCGTGATTCAGGAAGCGCAGGAGCTCGCGGCCCAGGCTTTCGGGGCGCGCCACACCTTCTTCGTTACCAACGGCACCTCTACCGCCAACAAAGTGATCATGCAGCAGTTGTTGGGGGCCGGGGGCAAAGTCATCCTGGATCAGGCCTGCCACAAGTCGGTTCATCACGCCGTGGTGCTGTTTGGCGCCGAACCGGTATACCTCGCAGCGTCACTCAACCCGCGCTTCGGATTCTATGGGCCCGTGCCCCGGCAGCGCGTACTGGCGGCAATCGATGCCCACCCGGATGCCCGCCTGCTGGTTCTTACCAGCTGTACTTACGACGGTTTCCGCTACGACCTGGCGCCCATTGTCGCCCATGCCCATGCGGCTGGGATCAAGGTGCTCGTCGACGAGGCCTGGTATGCCCACGGCCGCTTCCACCCGGAACTGCGTCCCTGTGCCCTGGACTGCGGCGCCGACTACGTCACCCAGAGTACCCACAAGATGCTGTCGGCGTTTTCCCAGGCGAGCATGATTCATGTCTCCGACCCGGATTTCGACGAGCACCGGTTTCGCGAAAACCTCAATATGCATACCTCTACCAGCCCCCAGTACGCGATGATTGCCAGCCTTGATGTGGCCCGCAAGCAGATGAGCATGGAGGGTTTTGCCCGCCTCCAGGCCTGCTTTGACATCGCCGCCAAGCTGCGCGAGGGCATCGACCGCAGCGGCGTATTCCGGGTGCTGCAGTTGCAGGATATGCTGCCAGAGGAACTGGCCGAGGATGGTATCCGCCTGGATCCCTGTAAGCTGAGCGTGGATGTGTCCGCTTCCGGGTATTCCGCGCGCCAGCTACAACTGGCGCTATTCGAAGATCACGGTATCCAGATCGAAAAGGTGACCCACAACACGCTCAGTATCCTGGTGACCCTGGGAGCGACCGACAGCAAGGTACTGCGCCTGCTCAATGCGCTCAACAAGCTGGCGCAGAAGGCACCGGCCAATACTGGCACGGCCAGCCCCCGGCGCACGGTGACCCCCTTGCCGGTACTGAGCGGATTCGCCTGCCTACCCCGCGATGCCTATTTCGGACCGTCCCGGAAAATACCGCTGAATGCCAGCGGCCGCGGGGTCAACGAGGCACTGGTGGGTGCGGTCAGTGCAGATCAGATCGTGCCGTATCCGCCGGGTATTCCCGTGCTGGTGCCCGGCCAGATAATTACCAGCGACATTGCCCACTTTCTTTTCGACCTGTACCACAGCAATACCGGCATCGAGATTCACGGCCTGCTGGAGGAGCGGGAAGAACCCTGCCTGCGGGTGTTGCAGGGGCTGGCCTGAGATCGACGCATGGTCTAGGCTAGCAATTTTTTCGCACACAAGGAGAGACCATGGCTATTCAGACACGACAGATTGCATACCAACATGCCGGGGCGACCTACGAGGGTTTGCTGGCCTGGGACGACGCCGCCAGCGGACCGCGTCCCGGGGTGGCCGTGGCGCACACCTGGGCCGGGCGCAGCGAGTTCGAGGACGGCAAGGCCATCGAGCTGGCCGAACAGGGTTATGTCGGCTTCGCTCTCGACCTGTTTGGCAAGGGCGTGCGCGGCGAGGGGGCTGAACAGTGTCAGGGCCTGATTGCGCCACTGCTGGAGGATCGGGCGCTGCTGCAGGACCTCGTGGTACTGGCGGTCAAGGTTATGGGCGAGCAGGCAGAGGTCGATGCTACCGCCCTCGCCGCGATGGGCTACTGCTTTGGTGGCCTGACGGCACTGGACCTGGCGCGCACCGGAGCCGATGTGCGCGGGGTGGTCAGTTTCCATGGCCTGTTCAACGCCCCTGGTAACACCGCCGGTATCAGGATAAAAGCCAAAGTGCTTTGCCTGCATGGATACGATGACCCGATGGCCACGCCCGACAGTCTGCTGGAGCTGGCACAGGAACTGAGTACAGCCGGGGCCGACTGGCAGGTGCACGCCTATGGCAATACCTTGCACGCTTTCACCAATCCACACGCCAATGACCCCGGCTTCGGAACGGTCTACAGCGCCGACGCGGACCGCCGCTCGTCCCGGGCACTCTACAACTTTCTCGAAGAAGTCCTGGGCTGACTGCCGTGCAGCTCTACGACTACTTTCGCTCCTCCGCGGCCTTCCGGCTGCGGATCGCACTCAACCTCAAGGGTCTGGGTTACGAGTCCGTGCCGGTCGATCTGGTTGCCAATGAGCAGCGCGACGCTGCCTATCTCACCCTCAATCCGCAGGGCCTGGTACCGGCGCTGGCAACCGCAAACGGCGAACTGCTGACCCAGTCCGTCGCCATTCTCGAGTGGTTGGAAGAGGCGTATCCGGAGCCGGCGCTGCTGCCCGCCGACGCTCTCGGCCGGGCCCGGGTCCGGGCCATGGTGCAGACCATTGCCTGTGATATCCATCCGCTGAACAACCTGCGCGTGCAGCTTTACCTGGTAGAGAAGCTGCAAACCTCCGAAGAGGACAAACTGGCCTGGTATCACCATTGGATCGCGCTGGGCTTCGCCGCGCTTGAGCAGCAGGTGACGGGTGATCACTACTGTTACGGTGATAGCCCGACCCTTGCTGACGCCTGCTTGCTGCCGCAGATGTTCAATGCCCGGCGTTTCAGCCAGGACCTGCAACATTATCCGCGGCTGCGGTCCATCGCGGCCCACCTGGAGCAGCTTCCGGCTTTTGCCGCCGCGACACCGGACGCCGTTGCCCCCACCTGACGCTTTACCTACTCCTGAGCAAGTGAGCCCCGATGTTTGCGAATCAGCCCATTCTAATCGCCCATGCCCAGCACACCTGGCGCGATCGCGACGCCGCCCGCAGCCCTGTCGACGCATTGGAGACCGTATCCCGTGCCGCTCTGGACAATGCGGACTGTGCCTCCCTTACGCAGAGCGTCGACACCGTTGCCACGGTCCCCTTCCTGGCGGCCATGGTGCCGGACCTTGCCGGTCTGCTGCCCGCCCATCCCGGCGCGGCCCTGTGTCATCGCCTGGGTCTGCAGGCCCAGACCTTCAGCACCGATGTCGGCGGCAATACCCCGCAGCTGATGGTGAATTATTTTGCCGACCGGCTGGTGTCCGGTAACTCGCGAGCGGTGCTGCTCACTGGCGGCGAACTGTTCGCAACGCTGTTCGCTGCATTTTCTGCTCGCCACGATATCAGCCACTGGCAAAAGGGTGGCGAGCAGCCTGCGATTCAGCTGGGCGCGCCGAAAGAGCCCTGTTCAGACGTGGAACGCGCTCACGGTATGTTCGAGCCGATAAACACCTATCCCCTGTTCGAGAGCGCCCTGCGCCATGCCCGCGGCTGGGATCGCGATACCCACCTGCAGCGCCTCGGCCAACTGGTGAGTGGGATGAGCGCGGTGGCGGCGCAAAACCCTCACGCCTGGCGCCGGGAATTCTTCACTCCGGAACAGGTGCTTGATACCGGCTCCGGCAACCGCATGATCACCTGGCCCTATACCAAGGTCATGAACGCCATCCTCGCGGTGGATATGGCCGCCGCGGTGATCATGACCACCGTGGGCGAGGCGCAGCGTCTGGGCATCGACCCGGCGCGCTGGGTGTACCTGCGCGGTGGTGCGGAGGCGAACGATATCTGGAACGTCAGCGAGCGGCCGGTGCTGCACCAGTCGCCGGCGCTTGCCGCCTGCGCAGACGCTGCCCTGCACATGGCGGGGCTGTCGCTGGACGCGCTGGATCGTTTTGACCTCTACAGCTGTTTCCCGTCCGCGGTGCAGGTCGCCGGCGACGCTATTGGCCTCGCGGTCGATGACCCGCGGGGCGTCACGCTCACGGGTGGTCTGACCCTGTTCGGCGGCCCGGGTAACAACTATTCACTGCATGCGATCGCGGAAATGGTGGCGCAACTGCAGGCCGGCGAGGGTCGCCACGGTATGGTGACTGCCAATGGTAACTACCTCACCAAGCACGCCGTGGGAATCTATTCCCGCGATCCGGGCGTCGCGCCCTGGCCCCTGGTGCGCCCGGACCTGCAAACGAGGCTGGATGCGGCACCCAGGCTGCAGGTTGACGCCGCTGCCAGCGGCACCGGCAGAATCGACGCCTGCGCTGTCGCCTTCGACAAGGAAGGGCCCAGCAGGGGTATTGTCCTCGGCAGCATGGGTGACGGCCGCCGCTTCATTGCCAATACGCCGAAAGGCAATGCCGCCGCCCTGGAGCAGCTGCTGGCGACAGATCCGGTTGGCGAGCGGGGTCGCGTCACTCCCGGCGACAAGGTGAACTGTTTTGAATTCTGAAACCGAGGGCGGCGTTGACGCTACGGTGAGCGCAGCGACTCTGGCCGCGGCCCTCAGCGGCGAAGGTGCTCGCGGGCCCGACAGTATTACCGGGCTCAGGCGTCTCTCGGGCGGTGCCAATATGGAAACCTGGGCGTTCAACCTTGAGCACGCCGGCGCCAGCAAGCCGCTGATATTGCGCCGCTCGCCGCTGGGATCCGCGGTGGCAGCAGCGGATTCGCCCCTGTCGCAGCTGCCCTTGACCGCGGAGGCGGCACTGTTGCCGCTGGCCGCTGCGCAGGGTGTGTCGGTGCCCTCGGTACTGCGCGTGCTGGGGCTGGATGATCCGCTTGGCCCCGGCTACGTCATGAGCCACGAGCGCGGCGAAGCCTTGCCCGGCCGGATTCTCGCGGACGATCGCTATAGCATTGCCCGCGAACAGCTTGCCCGCCAGTGTGGCGCCACCCTGGCACGCATCCATCAGGTCAGGCCCGCACTGTTGCCCCCCGAGGTGCCGAACCAGACCCTGCAGGAGCGGCTGGCGCTGCAGCAGTCCCTGCTGGACCGCTACGGCAATAGCTCGCCGGTACACCAGCTGGCGCTGAACTGGTTGACTGCCAACGCGCCTGAACCGACTCAGCACTGCCTCCTGCACGGTGACTTTCGCAACGGCAACCTGCTGGTGGATGAGCAGGGTCTGGTGGCGGTGCTGGATTGGGAGCTGGCCCACTGTGGTGACCCAGCCGAGGACCTGGGCTATCTCTGCGGCAATGTCTGGCGCTTCGGCCGCGCCGACAAGCCGGTGGGCGGTTTTGGCGAATACGAAGACCTGTTGGCGGGGTATGAGGCCGTAGCGGGGTGGGCGCCGGACATGGCGACCCTGCGCTATTGGGAGGTCTTTTGCGCCCTGGGCTGGGGCCTGGTGTGTCTGACCATGATTGATCTTTACCGCAGCGGTGCTGATTCAAGCCTGGAGCGTGCCGCGGTTGGCCGCCGGGTTTCCGAATCGGAAATGGACCTGCTGTTGTTGCTGGAGGAATAGCGCGTGAGCCAAACCGACCCCATCGAATTGCTGGCTGCGGTGCAAGCCTTCCTCCGCGAGCAGGTGTTGCCGCAGCTGGAGGGCTTTGATGCCTATACCACCCGCGTAGCAGCCAACAGTCTGGCCATAGTCAGCCGCGAACTGCGCGGCCGCGATGCGATCACGGCGCTGGACGCAGCGGCGGGAACGCGCTGGCTTGCCGGGAGCGCCGGCGACAATCCGGCCCGGGACATCAGCCTGGCCCTGCGTGCACGGAGCCTGGAACCGGACGCTGAATTGCAGGACTATCTGCGCGAACGCACCCTGCGTCAGATGGCCATCGACAACCCGCGCTATTCTGGGTTTCGCCTGGGCTGCGAGCGTTGGCCGGCGCTGGCGGCTGCCGCAGGCGTTGCTGGCGAGGAGCCAAGGTAATGAGCCAGCTGATTCCTGCGCATATTGGTGAATTTCTCCAGCGCCTCGACACCTTCATCGAGGCCGAACTGAAACCCCTGGAAGCAACTGGTGACAATAGACGCTTCTTTGACCACCGGCGTGAGTACGCACGCACGGACTGGGACCGGGAAGGACTTCCTCACGCTGATTGGGAGGCCCTGCTGGCTCAGGCCCGCGCCCTGGCCCGTGAAGCCGGTTTCCTCGGCTTTGCATTGCCGGCAGAGTACGGCGGCGGTGACGCCAGCAACCTCGATATGGCGGTGGTGAGGGAACACCTGGCGGCCAAGGGCATCGGACTGCACTGTGACCTGCAGAACGAGCACAGCATCGTCGGCAATTTTCCCACCACCCTGGCCTTTCGCGACTTTGGCAGCCGGGAACAGCGCGACGACTTTATCCTGGGCAGTATCGAGGGAACCATTGGCGTCGCCTTTGGCCTGACCGAACCTGAGCACGGCTCCGATGCGACTTGGCTGGAGACCACCGCGATGGCCGAAGTCAGGGATGGGGTTGCGGGCTGGCGCCTGAATGGCACCAAGATGTGGACCACCGGCATGCACCAGGCGACCCATGTGCTGGTGTTTGCCCGCAGCGAGGGTGAGCAAGGTAGCGCCCGGGGGATTACCTGTTTCGTGGTCCCCAACCCCAGCGAAGGCCTGCGCGTCGAGGAGTGGCTGTGGACCTTCAACATGCCCACCGACCATCCCAGAGTCGCAGTGGACAATGTCTGGGTGCCGGATTCGGCGATTCTGGGCGAGCCGGGTCTGGGCCTCGCGGTGGCGCAGCATTTTGTGCACGAGAATCGTATTCGCCAGGCGGCGTCAAGTCTGGGTACGGCACGCTACTGTATTGCGGAATCGGTTGCCTATGCCCGCGAGCGCCATACCTTTGGCAAACCGCTAGCAGTCAATCAGGCGATTCAGTTCCGCCTCGCCGAGCTGCATGCGGACTACGAGCTGGTCAAGGCCCTGACCTTCCAGGTAGCGGGAGAAATGGACCAGATGTCGAAACGGGAGGTGGCAGAACGCCTGTCGGACAAGGTGGCGATCTGTAACTACCGGGCCAACAAGCTGGCCTGCGAGGCCGCCGACGCGGCGATCCAGGTGCACGGCGCCATGGGCTACTCACGCTACAAGCAGTTTGAACACCATTACCGCCACCATCGTCGCTACCGCATTACCGAAGGCTCCGACGAAATCCAGCTGCGCAAGATCGCCGGGCATCTATTCGGCTTTATCGGCGTGCGCTAGGCAAGTAGCTCAGCCGTGGCCGCGATGACGCGGTCGATGGCGGCGGCGGACACATCCAGATGCGTCACCAGGCGAATGTTTCTGCCCCCGGGTATGAGGATGTCGGCATCCCTGAGTTTTGCCTGCAGATTCAGCCCCTGTGCCGCCGATGCCAGTTCGATATAGACCATGTTGGTGTTTACCACGCAGCCGGCGATGCCACGAAGTTCGCGCAGGCCTGCATGCAGGCGCTCGGCATTGGCGTGGTCCTCTGCCAGGCGCTCGATGTGGTGGTCCAGGGCATGCTCGATAGCCGCGGCAATGATGCCGGCCTGGCGCATGCCGCCACCGACCATCTTGCGCCAGCGTCTTGCGGCGTGGATAAACGCGCCCGATCCCACCAGCACTGAGCCCAACGGTGCGCCCAACCCTTTGGAGCAGCACAGGCTGACACTGTCTGCGGCAGCGGCCAGCTGCGCCAGACTCTTGCCGCTGGCGACCGCGGCGTTGAACAGGCGGGCGCCGTCCAGGTGCACGCTCAGGCCGTGGCGGTCGGCGAGAGCCCGTACATGTGCAGAGTAACCCTCGGGCATAACCCGTCCGCCGTGGGTGTTCTCAAGCGCGACCAGCCTTGAGCGGGCGAAATGCACATCGTCAGCCTTGATCGCGGCTTCGATATCTTCAAGGGCCAAGGTGCCGTCCGCCTGCACTGGCAGCGGTTGCGGTTGGATGCTGCCTAGGACCGCGGCGCCGCCTGCCTCGTAAAAATACGTGTGGTAGTGCTGGCCGACGATGTACTCGTCGCCGCGCTGGCAGTGGCTCAGCAGCGCCACCAGGTTGCTCTGGGTGCCGGTGGGCAGCAGCAGGGCCGCTTCCTTGCCGGCCAGGGTGGCCATCCGTGCCTCCAATGCGTTGACGCTGGGATCGTCGCCGAACACATCGTCGCCCACCGGCGCGGCGGCCATCGCCGCGCGCATGGCCGGCGTGGGCCGGGTCACCGTGTCACTGCGCAGATCAATGCTGGTGTCCATGGGGTTTCTTTTCCTCTGGTGTCACTTTCGGTCAATTTTTTTGCCGGCTGGCATCATTGCCTTCAGCGGCCGCAGCTTACACTATGCGGGCTCAACTTTTGTCACACTCAGTAAGAGGACCCGCATGACACATAGCGCCTATATTTACGATGCTGTCCGCACCCCGCGCAGCAAGGGCAAGGCTGGCAGCAGCCTGTACGAGGTGAAGCCGGTGGACCTGGGTGCCGGTCTGCTGCGGGCGCTGCAGGCACGGCACGACCTGGATACCTCCTACGTTGATGACGTGGTCATGGGCTGTGTCACCCCGGTGGGGGAGCAGGGCTCCGATATCGCCAAGATGATTGTGCAGAACGCCGACTGGCACGAATCCGTGGCCGGCGTACAGCTGGACCGGTTCTGTGCCTCGGGCCTCGAGGCGGTCAACATCGCAGCGCAGAAAGTCGCGTCGGGCTGGGAAGACCTGGTGGTAGCCGGCGGCGTGGAATGTATGTCGCGGGTTCCCATGGGCAGCAATGGCGGCCCCATGGGTGGCGACCCGGCCTTTAGCCTGAAGAGCGGCTTCGTGCCCCAGGGGATCGGCGCGGATACTATCGCTACGCTGGAAGGCTGGAGTCGCGAAGATGTGGACGCCTTTGCCATGGAATCCCAGCGCCGCGCCGCGCACGCCAGGGACAGCGGCTACTTCGACCGCTCTGTCATTCCGGTGCTGGATCGCAACGGCCTGACCATCCTCGAGCGGGATGACTTCATCAAGCCCGACACCACGATGGCAGCCCTGGCCGGCCTCAAGCCTTCGTTTGTACTCCCCGGACAAATGGGCTTTGACGATGTGATCCTGGCCAAGTACACGACCCTGGAAAAGATCAACCACGTGCACACGCCCGGCAATTCCTCGGGGATTGTCGACGGCAGCAGCGCGGTGCTGATCGGCAGCGAGAAAGCCGGCAAGGACCTCGGCCTGACGCCCCGCGGCCGTATCGTTGCCACCGCGGTGTTGTCCACCGATCCTATCATTATGCTTACCGGCCCGGGACCGGCGGCGAAGAAGTGCCTGCAGAAAGCGGGCTTGCAGGCCGCCGATATCGACCTCTGGGAAATCAATGAGGCCTTCGCTTCGGTCGCCCTGCGCTATATGAAGGATCTCGACATTGATCACGAGGTGACCAATGTCAACGGCGGTGCCATCGCCATGGGCCATCCGCTGGGCGCGACTGGTGCGATGCTGGTCAGCATCATGCTGGACGAGCTCGAGCGCCGCGACCTCAAGCGCGCCATGCTGTCCCTCTGTGTCGGTGGCGGCATGGGTATTTCTACCATTATTGAGCGCGTCTAAGGGATCAAGTGACAATGAGTGTATTCAAGTACGAGAAAGACACTGACGGGATCGTGACCGTCACCATGGACATGACCGGACCGGTCAACGCCATGAACGAAGAGTACCGGCTGGCGATGGGTGAGACGCTGGACCGGCTGGAAGCGGAACAGGACCTGACCGGCGTGGTTATTGCGTCTGCCAAGAAAGTGTTCTTCGCCGGCGGCGACCTCAACGATCTGCTGGCAGCGAAGCCCGGGGACGAGGCGACTTTCATGGCCGAAGGCGAGCGGGTGAAGTCCGGTCTGCGGCGGCTGGAGAAATTGCCGGTGCCAGTGGTCGCAGCCATCAATGGGGCAGCCCTGGGCGGCGGCTTCGAAATCGCCCTGGCCTGTAACTACCGGATTGCCTGGAACGATCGCAGCGTGCAGCTGGGGCTGCCGGAAGTGAGCCTGGGCCTGCTGCCCGGCGGCGGTGGCGTGGTGCGCATGGTCAATCTGGTGGGTCTGGAGAAGGCGCTGCCCTATTTGCTGGAGGGCACCCGACTGGAGCCCGCAGCGGCGCTTGAAGCTGGATTGGTGCACGAACTGGTGGAGTCGCCCGACGCCCTGGTCGCCGCCGCCAAGGCCTGGATCAAGGCCCAGCAGGACACCGCTGCAGCGGCCACGCAGCCTTGGGACCGCAAGGGCTTTCGGCTTCCAGGTGGCAGTGCCTCCAGTCCACAACTGGCCCAGCTCATCACCATCGCACCGGCTATGCTGCGGAAGAAGACCCGCGGCCTGCTGCCGGCTCCGGAAGTGATTCTGGATTGCGCGGTGGAAGCAGCACGGCTGGATTTCGATACCGCCCTGAAGATCGAGTCTCGCGGCCTGACCTGGCTGGCGATGACGCCGGTGGCGAAGAACATGATCTCCACCTTCTTCTTTGCCATGAATCGCATTAATCGCGGTGGCAGCCGGCCCCAGGCTGTGCCACCTCAGAGTGTCAACAAGGTAGGCATTCTCGGCGCCGGCATGATGGGCCAGGGTATCGCCTATGTCTCGGCCATGGCCGGGATCCAGGTCGTGCTCAAGGACATTTCCGTCGAGGCGGCTGCAAAGGGCAAGGCCTACAGTGAAGCGCTGCTGGCCAAGCGGGTGCAGCGGGGAAAGATAAGCGAGGAGAAGAAACAGCAGGTCCTGGACCTGATCCTGGCCACCGCCAGCAACGATGATCTGGCCGGCTGTGACCTGATTATCGAGGCCGTATTCGAGAATATGGCCCTCAAGCACAAGATCACCCGGGAACTGGAAGGCCAGCTGGCGCCCGGCGGAGTCTGGGGCTCCAATACCTCAACCCTGCCCATTACCCAACTCGCGGAGGGTAGCAGCAGGCCGGAAAACTTCATCGGCATCCACTTCTTCTCCCCTGTCGACAAGATGCCGCTGGTGGAGATCATCTGCGGCGAGCAGACCAGCGACGAAACACTGGCCAAGGCCTACGACTATGCGCGCCAGATCAAGAAGACGCCGATCGTGGTCAACGACTCACTCGGCTTCTTCACCTCCCGCACCTTCGGCACCTACCTGGACGAGGGTGTGCGCATGGTGCAGGAGGGTCTGCACCCGGTGCTGGTGGAAAACATGGGCAAGGCCGTCGGCATGCCGGTCGGGCCGCTGGCAGTCTACGACGAGGTGAGCCTGGAGCTGACCATCAAGACCCAGGCCACCTGGAAAGAGATGGGCGTGCTGGATAAATTCGGCGACGGCAGCGTCACCCGGGGTGTAATCAACACGCTGGTGGAAGAGCACGGTCGCGGTGGGCGCCACCACGGTGGCGGCTTCTACGACTACGCCGACGATGGCGGCAAGTCGATCTGGCCGGGCCTGATCGACCTGTACCGCCAGCCGGAGGCTTCAGTTCCGGAGCAGGACTTGCGCGACCGTCTGCTGTTTCGCCAGGTCATCGAATCCCTGCGCTGTCTGGAATCCGGCGTCCTGCGCAGCGTCGACGACGGCAATATCGGCTCCATCATGGGTATCGGCGCGCCGCCCTGGACCGGCGGCTTCATCCAGTTCGTCAATACTTACGGCTTAGACCGATTTGTCGCCCGCTGTGAGGAATTGGCCAGCCGCTATGGTGACCGTTTCGAGCCCCCGGCTATTGCGCGGGAGAAACTGGCGGCAGGCGAACTGTTCGGCTAACGGCCCTGGGGAAACGGTTTTCGCGGAGCGCTCCAGCGGGTATTATAGGCGCTGCATTTCCCGAGACTGTTGGCCCCAGATGTCCGATTTTCGATTGTTCCCCGCGCACGCCCTGCTGGTCGCGCTCAGCCTGCTTCTGCTCCCTGCAACTTTGCAGGCGGAGACCCCGCCAGCGGCTGCCGCCAGCGGCTTTTATTCGCTGCCCGATCCCGAAGATGATCTGGTAGGCCGCCCCCGCACCACGGTCGCCATGGAGGAGGATACCCTGGTCTTGATCGGTCGCCGCTATCGTACCGGCTACGGGGCTATTCGTGCCGCCAATCCCCTGGTGGACTCCTGGATGCCCAGGGAGGGGACCGAGGTCCTGTTGCCTACCTGGCACATCCTGCCGGAAGCACCGCGCGCGGGCATCGTGATCAACACTGCGGAAATGCGCCTGTACCATTTCGAGGCCGCTCGGGAAGACCGCCCCGCCCGGGTGGGGGTTTACGCCATCAGTATCGGCCGCGATGGTCGCGAAACCCCCCTCGCTGGCGCCCGGGTAACTCGGAAGGCAGAAAACCCAACCTGGTATCCTACCGAGAATATCCGCAAGGAACGTGCGGAGCGGGGCGAACCCGTGCCGGCGGTGGTACGACCGGGCCCGGACAATCCGCTGGGGACGCGTGCCCTCTACCTCAACCTGCCCACCTACCTGATTCATGGCACCAATCGCGAGCTCGGCATAGGCATGCCGGTGACCGCAGGCTGTGTGCGCATGTACCCGGAGGACATCGAGTACCTCTACGAACGCGTGCCTGTGGGTAGCAAAGTCGAAATCGTGAACCAACCGGTAAAAGCGGGCTGGTCCGGTAATGTGCTGTATGTGGAGTCCCACGATCCGCTGCTGGATTCGCAATTGACTCATGAAGAAAGACTGCAGCAGCTACGCGCGGCAATTGCGCGCACAGTAAATGACAGAGCGGATTTCACCGTGGATTGGGAAAAGGTGCGGGAAGCGGTGCTGGAGTCGACTGGTGTGCCAGTGCCGGTAGGACCGATCTGGCTGGTGGATGAAGCGCTGGGGCAGGTAGATGCTGCGACGCCGGCGGGCTGATGGCCGGAGTGGGAGGGAGAAGCCCGGCGGAGGACTGACCCCCCGCCGGACAACCCACTTCACTTACTTCTGCATTGAGGTCTGGAACGCGCGATCGATCTTGCTGTTGGCTTCATCGGCGCTGCGCTTGGCCTCTTCGGCGATACGCTTGGCTTCATTCGCCGTGCGCTCGGCATTCGCCGCGGTCCGGTTGGCTTCATCTGCAGTACGCTGCGCAGCTTCGGCTGTGCTACGGACTTCGTCAGTTTGTGAGGTGGCGCAGCCGGTTGCCAGGGTGGCAAAAGCGGCGATGGCGACAGCCTTGATAAGCGTGGATTTCATGGTATTACTCCTTGAACAGGTTTCCCCTGTCAGTCTAAGAAGCCACAAAGTGGCGGTTCACGTGCAAACTTCGAACTCCCGACCTCAGGTCCTGTGAGCCGAACTTGTATAAATTAACATTCCCGGAGTATCGCAAACCAGTGAGCAGAGCATCGTTTTTGTGGATTTGTGTAATTTTGCTACATTTTTTGGCCTCCAGGGCAGCCCTGGGCTTCACTCCGGTGGATACCGTGCTGGTTGTGAAGTCGGAACGGATGCTGTATCTGAAGGCCAACGGCGAGATTCTACGCCGCTACCCGGTGGCGCTGGGGCCGGTGCCCTGGGGGCACAAGGAACGGGAGGGTGATGAACGCACGCCGGAAGGCCGCTATATCCTGGACTACAAGAACGCCGAGAGCCGCTTCTACAAGTCCATTCGCGTCTCCTATCCCAATCTTGGCGACCGCTTGCGGGCAGCGGAACTGGGGGTGAGCCCCGGCGGCAATATCATGATTCACGGCCAGCCCGACGGCGCGGAGGAGCATGCCCAGCTGTTCAACTGGACCAACGGCTGTATCGCGGTGACCAATGAGCAGATGGATGAAATCTGGCAGCTGGTGACGGTCGGAACTCCGATCGAAATTCGACCCTGAGGGCGTAAATACCTGCAGCTCTTGCTGTGGTCCCTCGTTCCCGATCAAGGCCCGGGAGGGCAAACATGAACAACCGGTTTAACTGGGGTTGGACCCAGGTGTTTGTCGCTTTCCTGATCCAGGGCATCGGTTCCGGCAGCCTGATGTATGCCTACAGTGTGGTTGTGGTGCCCTTCGCGGAGACCTTCGCCCCCAGCCGCATGACCCTCATGCTGGGCATGACCTTCATGATTCTGGGGAGCGGTTTGCTATCGCCCTGGCTGGGTGTAGCGATAGACCGCAAACCCCTGCGCGTTTTGCTCGCGGGCGCCATTCTCGCAGTCGCCACCGGCTTCCTGCTGCTGTCCCTGACTACTGCGATCTGGCAGATGCCGGCGGTCTACCTTTTTTGCATGTCATTCGGTCTCGTGCTGCTGGGGCCGTTGGCGGCCTCTACCCTGGTGTCGCGCTGGTTCCTGCGCCGCCGCGGACTGGCGCTGGGGATAGCGGCCATGGGCACATCATTCGGTGGCTTCCTGTTCCCGCCGCTGATCCAGTGGCTGACCGAAGCCTTGGAGTGGCGCGTCGCGTTCCGCCTGCTGGCCCTGGTCATCGCCGCGCTGGTGCTTCCTGTGTGGCTGCTGACGGTGGATCGCCCCGGGGACAAGGGACTATTCCCCGACGGCTTGCGGGCACCGCCGGTAGCCTCGGGCGAGGCCGGGGATCTGGTATTCAGCTCCACCCAGGCCATAGTCCGCAATCGCAGCTTCTGGGTTGTGGCGGCAGTCGTCAGCTTACTCTTTGGCGCCTTCACCGCCACCCTCGGCAACCTGGTGCCTTTCGCCCTGGACGCGGGTATCAGCGCCGACCGCGGCGCATTGCTGATCTCCAACATCGCCCTGATGGCGATTCCGGGCACCCTGATCTTTGGCTGGTTGGCGGATCGTCTGGACGTGCGGTTGGCACTGGCTATGGTGGTTGCTGTCGTCGCCGGTGGTCTGGCGTGCCTGTTTGGTGAGCCCACTTACCCGCGGATGGTGGCGGGCAGTCTGCTGCTAGGCCTCGGCGGGGGCGGCATGATCCCCGTCTGGAGCGCATTGCTGGCGGGGGTGTTTGGTCCCGCCAACTATGGCCGGGTGATGGGCCTAATGAATCCGGTGCTGATGCCTTTCAATCTGCTGGCGCCGCCGCTGGCCGGCTGGGTGCAGGACCTGGCCGGCAGCTACCACTGGGCCTTCGTCCTGTTTGTCGGCCTGATGCTGGCCAGCCTGGCGCTGGTGCCCCTCATCGAAAAGCGCTAGGGGCTGGTCAGCTGCGCAATATTGGCCTATAAAACTTCGGGACAATCTGATTAGGCAATAGCGGGGAGACTATGGCGTCAGTGGCGGAACCAGATTCGATACGGGCTGCGCTGGCGGCGGATAGCGTGGACCCGGTGATTGCCCGGGTCCTGACACCTGGTGAAACGGTCTACTGGCAGGGGCGTTACACGCCGAAACGCCTGGGAGCCATCGGTTCTCTGTTGATGACAGGTGCCGTGGCGGCGGCGGCGTGGTGGTGGTTTAGCAGGACCGGAGAACTGCAGGTGATCCTGGGGGAGCTGCAACCGCTCCTGGCGCAGCTGCAACAGGACCCCTATACCCGTAACGTGGCTCTGGTGATCGCTGCGGTCGTGATCCTGGGGCCGCTGATCTTCAACCGCAATCAGCAGGAGCACTACGCGATCACCAGCGAGCGCCTGTTACTTCTGCGCCGAGGCAAGATTCGTGAACAACCTCGCCCGGGAGATATTATCATCGCGGGGCGGCGCCCCTTCCGTTGGATTCTGTGGCACTACCCCAAGGCGCGAAGCCGCAAGGTCAGGCTCAGTCGCGGCGGCAACAGCAGCGGGTTCAAGTGCGGCCCCGACGATGATCCCCAGGTCGTGTTGGCTTTACTGCGTGACTGGCAGGAGCGTCCGACCCGGGCGGCGCAGGCCAGCTCAGAGGCGTATCGGAAGCGGGCCGAGGCGAAAACGGAGCAGCCCGCGCCTGAGCAGGGAGCGGCGGCTGTCGGGGAGTATTCGGCAGCCGTAGCGGAGGAGGGGGATCTCAGGCTGGTCAACCGGGAATTGGGTTTCTCGGTCGATGTACCGGCCCCGTGGCAGGTGCAGGTCGAACAGCGCTTCGATGGGCCGCTGCGGGTTTGGGGCATTACCCTGTTGTCGCGGATTATTCGCGAGGGCAAGAAGCGCCCCTATCAGGCGGGTGATGCCCAGCCCTGGAATTGCCTGACATCCCGCGGTGGCCCGGCGGTCGGCGTAGACTTCAACGTCCAGCGCGAGAGGGCCATGCCGACGGCAGAGTCGGTTGCCAATGAGGTCTGGGCCAAGCTTCTCGGGGTCAAGGTGTTTAACGTCGAGAACGATATTCGCATCGGCAATTTCAGCGGTTTCGCCGTGGTTCGCAAGATTCCCGCCGGCGCCGATCTGGCTGGCTTTGGCATGCTGCCGGTGGACGTGTATCTGCGCCAGTGGTGGTTGCAGGGGGCGGGACTCTGCTTTGAAATTCAGGGTGTGGCGCCGACGGATGCGCCGGTGCTGCAGGAAACCATCGACCTGATCGTGAAGTCCCTGCGCTGAGGCTGGCCGGCCGCACCTAGCCGGCCGCCACGAATCGGTTGGCGGCCACGTTTTTCACGACTTTGTCGGCGTCAAATATCTCGCCATTCATGGCGATGTAGACCCCGGGTGGTTTGCTTTGCACCGCGCCGATGGCGCAGCCGATGTTGAAGATGGCGTCGGACTGGGCGAAAGCTGCCGGCTGCAGGGCACCGGTCAGGACGATGCACTTGTCGGGAATCCTGCCGAGGGCGCGTGCGGTGGCGACCATGCCATCCGTGCCGTGGGTGATGAGCACGCACCGCTCCGGGCAGTTCTCGGCAGCGGCGCGGATAGTGGCGCGGTCGGCGTCGGTCATGTCGAGGCTGTCCTTGCGCATGGCGGATTCTACCGTCCAGGCGAAGCCCGCGCCCATGCGCTGCAGCAACTCGCCGATCACCGGCGCGCCCACCTGGTAATCACTTTTAGCATCAAAGTAGATCTTGTCGATGGTGCCGCCGGTGGTGATGATGTGCAATCTCATGACTTGCGGGCCGTGTTCTGGAAGCGGTCGCTGATTATAGCGGCGGGCTCGGGCGCCGGATACTCGTCCCCCAGCGACTGGCTGAGCGCCTGGCACAGGGTGCGCAGGATTTGCACGCGCGCGTAGCGCTTGTCATTGCCGGCAACCAGGGTCCAGGGGGCGTAGCTGGTGCTGGTGTGGGCAACCATGTCCTCCACGGCTCGCGCATACTCGTCCCAGCGCTCCCGGTTGTGCCAGTCGTCTTCGGTGATCTTGTACTGTTTGTGGGGTTGCTGCTGGCGGTCCTCGAACCGCCGCAGCTGTTCCTCCGGCGTGATATGTAGCCAGAATTTCACCAGAATGCAGCCGTGAGCCACCAGCTGACCCTCGAACTGGTTGATCTCGTGGTAAGCCCGGCGCCAGGCCTCCTGAGCAGCGAACCCTTCCACTCGCTCCACCAGCACCCGGCCGTACCAGGAGCGGTCAAAGATCGTCGCGCGGCCATCCCGCTCCAGCTTGCGCCAGAAGCGCCAGAGGTAGTGGTGGGCGCGCTCTTCATCGGTCGGCGCCGCGTACTGTACGACCTGGTAGAGCCGCGGGTCGATGGCGGCGGTAACGCGGCGGATAGCGGAGCCCTTGCCGCCCGCGTCCCAGCCTTCAAACACAGCCACCAGTGAGCGACGCTGACGGTGTGCCAGCCAAGCGAGATCCTGCAGGTGTCGCTGATGCTGGTGCAATTGGGTTTTGTAGTCGTCCTTGCTCAAGGCCAGGTGGCTGGGCACTGTCGCCAGAATCGTGGGTTGATCCAGCACACCGGGTTTATCGCGGAGCTTTTTCTGTTTCGGCGCGGGTTTTTCGTCGCGGCCCGCGCGATCTCGCAGAGCCCGCAGGATGATCTCACCACCGGTTATCTCCCGGTACAGACGATCCTCGGCCTCGATCAGATGCCAGGGTGTATGGCCGGTGTCACTGCCAAGAAGCACCTGCTCCGCCATTGTCAGCGCCTGCGGATATTGCTCCCACCAGTGCCCCGAGTACGCATCCACTCGTGGATTCTGCTGTAATCGCGGCGCTTCCTCATTGAGCTGGCGGCGCTGGGTTTCGCGGGTGACGTGTAGCCACAGTTTGATCACCAGGGCTCCATCGTCGTAGAGCATGCGCTCGAAGCCGTTGATTTCCTCCAGCTTCAACTGCAGATCGTGCATACCCAGCTTGCCTTCGGTGGCCTCGTGCAGAGGACGGGTGTACCAGGAGCCCAGGAAAATCCCGGTTTTTCCATGCGGTGGTAGCTTGCGCCAGAAGCGCCAGAAGAAGGGGCGCTCCTCTTCCTCGTCGGAATGCATCCAGATCGCGCTGGTCTCGATGCGACGCGGGTCCATCCACTCATTGAGACGATGGACCAGGGTGCCCTTGCCGGCGCCGGGGAGACCCGCGACCAGTATGATCACCGGGTAATTGCGCTCGGCCTGATCGAACTGCGCTTCCAGCAATTCCCGGCGCAGAGTCAGCTCCCGGGCCTTGTAATCGTCCGGCGAGAGGAACTTGCCGGTCTCGAGTGCCTCAAACATTCTGGTGGGTGCTCCTTGTGTCCGCTGCAGCGATGACGTGGGCATACGCGCTCGGCCCCGTTATAATCATACGCACTTCAGGGAGATAGTCAGTATGGGGTTTTACGAAAGGCAGATACTGCCGCACTGCATTAACTGCGCCTGTGGAAGCAAGCCGATATTGCAGCAGCGGCAGAAAATCGTGCCCAGAGCGCGGGGCACGGTGCTTGAAATCGGTATCGGTACCGGGCTCAATCTGCCCTTCTACGACCCTGCCAGGGTTGAGCGCCTGATCGGTCTCGACCCCTCGGAGAAGTCCTGGGAGCTGGCTGGAAAACGTGCCGCGGAGGTGGACTTCGACGTCGAGTTCATAGGTCTGCCGGGTGAGCAGATTCCGCTGCCGGAGAACAGTGTGGACACTGTCGTGGTCACCTTCAGCCTTTGCACGATCCCGGATCCCGTCGCCGCCCTGCAGGGCATGGCGCGGGTTTTGCGCCCTGACGGCGAGTTACTGTTCTGCGAACACGGCAGAGCCCCCGACCCGGATGTGGTGCGCTGGCAGGACCGTCTCAACGGTTTCTGGCAGGCGCTGGCGGGCGGTTGCAATTTGAATCGCGACATTCCGGCGCTACTGACGGCAGGAGGGTTTACGGCAGAGACAGTGGAAACCATGTACCTGCCTAAAACCCCGCGCTTCGCCGGCTTCAACTACTGGGGTCATGCGCACCTCACCTCCGGGCACTGACGGTTGTCCAGTATGCGCTGTTTACGGGCACGAACTCTGTCATTGCTGTTGCTGCTGGCTTCCGCGCAGGGGCATGCAGGTCCGACCCTTGAGTACCGGATAGAGGGGCTGGAACGGGCCCAGCGGGCCAACGTTGAGGCCTGGCTCGGCCCTCCGCCGGAGACAAGGCCGGCCAGAGCCAATTTCATGACCTCGGTGCGCGACCGCGTGGAGCGCAGCCTCCAGGCGCTTGGTTACTACCGTGCCGATGTCGACCTCAACCTCGACCGGGAGCGTGACCCCTGGCGCCTGGTGATCAAGGTCGATCCGGGGGAGCCCATCACCGTCAGCTCACTGGACCTGCAACTGATGGGCGAGGCCGCCACCGACCCGGCTTTCGAACGCCTGCTGGTCGACAAGCCACTGAACGAGGGTGATATTCTGCACCACGGACAATATGAATCCCTGCGCAATTCGCTGCTGAGCCTTGGGCAACGTCGTGGCTATTTTGACGGCGAACTGGTAGCGCGGTCGGTTGAGGTTGAGCCCGGCGCCGGCGAGGCCCGGGTCAAACTTCACTATGCCAGCGGCGAGCGCTACCGCATCGGCGAATTGCGCATTGACGAGGATATCCTGAGCCGGGATCTGCTGGTAAAACTGCAGAACTTCGAGCCCGGGGCGCCCTATGAACTGGGCACCCTGCAGAGCCTGCAATCCCAGCTGCAGCGCACGGGTTACTTTTCCGCCATTACCGTGCGGCCGGCTCTGGCCGAGCGGACCAACGGCGTGGTTCCCCTGGACCTGGAATTGTTTCCCGCGAAAACGCACACGATTGAAGTCGGTATCGGCTACAGCACGGACACCGAAGAGCGCGTATCCCTCACCTGGCGGACACCGAAAATCAACCGCCACGGGCACAGTCAGGAAACACGCCTGGAGTACTCAGCGATCAATCCCAGTGGTCGCTTTATATACAACATACCACTCACGCACCCACTAAACGACGTCCTGCAGCTGGGCTTGCGGGTGGAGCAAAACGAGTTTGGCGACCTTGAGAGCCGGCAGCAGGAGGCACTGGTGCGGCGGGAGCAGCGCTACGGCAGCTGGATCCTGAGCTATCACCTGCGCCTGCTCAACGAGCAGTGGGACGCCGGTCCGGTGGATGGTAATGAGGACTATGTTCTTCCCGGCTTTTCCATTTCCCACAAGCGTCGTCAGGGACCTCTGGTGAATCCGACACAGGGTTTCAGTCAACTCTACACGGTAGAAGCCACTTCCAGTCAATTGGGGTCCAGCATTGACATGACCCGCCTTTCGGCTAACTGGATCTACGTTATGCCCCTGGCGGAACGCCACCGGCTGGTGGCCCGGGCCGAGGCCGGCGCTGCACTGCTCGGTGATGGCCAGCGGGACGACCTGGCGCCGTCCCTGAGCTTCTTTGCTGGCGGCTCCCAGAGCATACGCGGCTTTTCCTACCAGTCGATCGGGAACGAGGTGAATCTGTTGCTGGACGATGGCGAGGAGCGCGAGTTTGTGCTCGGGGGCAACCGCCTGGCGATCGCCAGCCTGGAGTACCAGTATTCATTCCTCAAGGATTGGCGGGCAGCTGTGTTCGTCGACGGCGGTGACGCGTTTGATGAGGGCGAGTTCGACGCCAACTATGGCGCCGGTTTCGGTGTTCACTACCTGACCCCGGTGGGTGCCATCAAACTCGAGCTGGCACGCAGCATCAGTGAGGATCAGCCAGGCTGGACCGTGCACATCAATATAGGAGCCGAGTTTTGAAGCGGGTGGCACAGGGATTCGTGTTGGTGCTGGTGGCGCTGCTGGCACTGCTGGCGGCAGCACCGTTTACCGCCGCCGGCACGCGGCTGCTGCTGGCATTGTTGCCGTCAGCGGTTCCCCTGCAGGTGGAATACGATAGCGGCCGCCTCGCCGGGGAGCTGCGCCTGCATAGCCTGGTTTTTGTCACAGAGGGTATTGAACTCAAGCTCACTGACGTGCATGCAGAGCTGGAACCGGGGTGTCTGTGGCAGAGTCAATTCTGTTTCACGCAGCTGAACCTCGGTGCGGTCGCGTTTGAGGTGTTTGCCACTGAAGGGGAGGAGGTGGAAGCGGAAGCGGCTGCCGTCGAACCCCTCGTGCTTCCCGTCAGTGTTCGCGCACCTCTGGTCCGGATTGGCACATTGCTGGTGCGGTGGCCGGGAGGCAGCTGGGAGCAGCAGGAGGCCAGTCTGGCGCTGCAGGTGGACGAATCCGGCGTCTATCTGGAGGAAGTGGTGATTGCCGGTGGCCTGCTCAATCTCGAAGCCGGCCCCGAGACTGAGGCAGATACTGAGCCGCAGCAGCTGGAGCTGCCGGACGTGGCCCTGCCCCTCCTGCTGGTAGTGGAAAGTCTCGAGTTGCAGGCACCGCGGCTGCGCCTGGGCGAAACCGAGCACATCCTGGAACGGCTGGCTTTAGGCCTCAGGTGGCAGGGCACTGATCTGGACCTGTCCCGGCTGGAGGTCGAGAGTGATGAATGGGGCGCCCTAAGCGCCGCCGGCGAGGTGGGTATGGGCGGCGCCTGGCCAATAGCACTGCAGCTGGATGCGATTCCAGCTGACGCTGCCCTGCCCGAACTCTTGCACGGTCGCGTCTTGCAGCTGCGGCTGGAAGGGCAGGCCGATGCCCTCGCTGCCACGCTGAATGTGGAGGGGGAGCCTGCCCTGGAGCTCAGTGCAAGTGCTGACCTTGTGGATCCAGCGCTACCATTCGTGGCCGAGGTGCGCATCCAGGGCCTGGAAAGTTTCGACCTGACGGAACTGCCCGGCTGGCCGCAGGACCTCGCCACCGCTCGTCTGGACCTGCCGCTGGAGTTGACCGCGGAGGGCAATCTTGACACTCAGACCCTGCGTCTGCAGGCCCAGCTCGCGGAGACGGGCTACCCCCTGCTCGCTATTCAACTGGTAGCTGCGCACAGTGCCGGTATCGTTGCGGTTCAGGAGCTGCGTCTCACCGACGTGTCTGGTGACGGCAGCGTAACCCTCGCTGGAACGTTGGAATACGGTGAAGAAACGCGTTGGCAGGCTACACTTGAATCGCCGGGTATGGTGTTGCCCGAGCTGAGTGAATATGTGTTTGGCACCCTGCGCGGCCGCCTGGCAACCTCGGGTACGCTGACAGCCGGCCACTGGCAGGCAAGTCTGGAAGATGTCGCTGTAAGCGGCGAGGTCAATGGCCTGCCAGCCACCCTGAGCGGGAATCTCGCGCTGGCTGCGGACAGCTTCATCACCTCCGGCGAGCTGCTGGGTGAAGCCAACGGAGCGCGGCTGCGACTGCACGGCGGCAGTGGGACAGAGACCGCAGCCGCAGTCGAACTGGCCGTCGCAGATCTCGGTCGCTGGCAGAGTGGAGGTCGCGGCAGTGTCCAGTTACGGGGCGAGTGGCGAGCGGAAGCATCCACCGTGGGCTTGCAGGGGGAACTGTCCGGCGTGCGGTGGCAGGACATTGGTATCGACGAGGGTACGCTGTCCGGGGAGCTGGCGCTGACTCCGAACGGGGTGCTCGATGCCAATCTGAGTCTTGAGCAGGTGATGGTGGGCGACGTTTTCCTGGGCACCGTTGCGGCGCGCGTCAGTGGCACCCGGGAGGCGCCAGAGCTGGCGTTGGCTTCCGGCGGCAGACTGGCAGGTGAGATGCTGTTTGCAGCGCGCCAGGATGGTGCCAACTGGACCGTGCGAGTAAGCACCGACGGGATCGAAACTCCCCTCGGGCCACTGACCCTGGAAGCCCCGTTCACAGCGCGCTACGGGCCGGAGGATAGCAGCATCGCGGCGCATTGCTGGCGGCTGCCCGCAAGCACGCTGTGCGTCTCGGAGTGGATTCTCGGGCCCAGTGGTGGTGGCACCGCGGCCCTGGACGGCGATCTCGCCCTGTTCGCTGCTCTGATGCCACAGCAATTGCAGGCCGATGGCCCACTCACCGCATCCGTACGCGCCGAGTGGCAGCCGGATTCGCCATTGCGGGCAACGGCCCAGATTCTAAGTCCGGTGGGGAATATTACCCAGTTCTATCCGGAAGGTGAGTCTGCCACCTTGAGCTGGGATTCCCTCACTGTAAACCTGGAGCAGGGCGCGTCCGGGCTGGTGCTCGATGCCGGCCTGCAGCGGGAGGGTGCCAGAGTCATGCAGCTGGCGGTGCGTCTCCCTGGCGATCGCGACGAGACCCTGGAGGGTAGCCTGGATCTGGAGAAGTTACACCTGGCAGCTCTGCGCCCCTTCCTGCCGCAGCTGTCGCGCCTGGAGGGAGAGCTGAACGGGGCACTGCAACTGCAGGGCACCCTGGATGCACCCGAAGTTCTGGGTGAGTTGAGCTGGGCCAGGGGTGCCCTTGAGGTCCACGCCAATCCAACTGCGCTGCGCGCTGTCGAGTTGGCCGTGACCCTGCTCGGTGACCGTGCGGAAATCGCGGGCACGGCAAAGCTGGGGAGCGGGGACGTCCAAATCGATGGCGCTGCCAGCTTGCGGCCGGAATTTGAGCTGACTCTGGGTCTGCGGGGCGAGGACAATCGTCTGCTCTATCCCCCCAGTACCCAGATGGTGGTGAGCCCGGACCTGCGCCTGCGGGCGACCACGGACGGCGTCCGGGTGGAAGGTGAAGTGCTGGTAAAGTCAGGCGTGCTCGCCTACGAGCAGCTTCCACCCGGCAGTGTTTCCCTGTCCCCCGACATAGTGGAGGTGGATTACGCCGGCAATGCGGTGGCGCCGGAGAGCCCCTTCGATCTGAATGCGGAGGTCCGGGTGCGGATCCGGGACCGGTTTCGGGTCCAGGGAGCCGACCTGAATGTAACGGTGGGCGGCGACCTGTCCCTGCAACAAGTTGCCGGGCAGCCCCTGCAGGTGTTTGGCAACCTCAATATCGTCGGCGGCGAATTCCGTGCCTACGGCCAGCGCCTGCTGGTGCGCCAGGGGCGGATTTCCTTTACCGGCCTGCCGGAAAATCCGGATCTCAATCTGCGTGCAGAGCGGGAGATCCCCGCCGATGATGTACGCGCAGGTGTCCTGGTGAGCGGTACCCTGGAAGAACCCCAGATCACCCTGTATTCAGAGCCAGCGCTGTCACAGACCGAGACCCTGTCCTATCTGGTGCGCGGACGCGGCATGGACAGTGGCAGCGGCGGGGCGGATGGAACCGCGATGGCGCTGTCGGTGGGCACCGGGCTGGTCAACCAGAGCGGGATCGTGGAGGGGCTGAACAGCCTGCCCGGCCTGCGCAACGTGGAGTTTGGCGCCGAGGGCTCAGAGGACGAGACTGCGGCGACCGTCAGCGGCTACATTGGTGAGCGCATCTACCTTTCATACGGTGTTGGCCTTTATGAACCCGTCAATACGCTGACGGCGCGCCTGTATCTGCAGGCGCGCCTGTGGCTGGAAGTGGTGAGTCGTCTCGAGAGTTCAGTCGATCTTTACTATAGCTTCGATATCGACTGAGGGACTCGAGTTCAGGTTTGCGGCAGGATGTAGAGCTCGACCCGGCGATTCTGGGCGCGGCCCTGTTCACTGCTGTTATCCGCGACGGGCTGGTCGAAGGCCATCCCCTGCACCAGCATCCGCGAGCGGCTGACGTCGCGGGTGACCAGGTAGTCGGCGACGCTGCCGGCGCGACGCTCGGACAGCTCCTGGTTGAGCTGGCGGCCACCGGTGTTGTCGGTGTGGCCGGTCACCCGGAGGGTGGTTTCACCGTACTTGGAAAGCACTTCGCCGACGGAGTTGAGGGTAGAATAGAAGTCACCGCGCAGGTTGTAGGAGTTGGTCTGGAAAGTGATGTTGCCCGGCATGATCAGGCGAATGTTATCGCCCTCACGGGCGACCTGGACACCGCTGCCCTGAAGCCCCTCGCGCAACTTGGCTTCCTGCACGTCCATGTAGGCGCCGACGCCGGCGCCGACAACACCGCAGCCGAGAGCCGCGTTGCGGGCGTGCTTGCTGGAGTCCATGGAACCGACAATGCCGCAGACAGCCGCGGCTCCCACTCCGTAAGTGGCCGCCTTGCTCGCCTGGCGCTCCCCGGTGTAGGGATTGGTAGTGCAGGCTCCCAGCAGAACAGTGGCGGCGGCGATGGATGCAATCTTCAAGCGCATGTAAAGTCTCCTCGTCCGGATGCGTTCCGGCAGCGTAACAGATGTAGGTCAGGACCCGGCGCGGGGGCGGTGGGTGTATTGTACCGCAGAGTTCACAGCGGGCCTGTTAACAATTGTAAGTAAGGAGCATTAGTCAGCGCATGCAGAGAACCTCCTGTTCAGTGCCCGGGTCGGGCCGGCTCAGTCCGGAGGGTCGTCTGTGGATCCATTGACCCAGGGCGCACTGGGCGCGGCCCTGCCGCAGGCTGCGGCCAATCGTCGGCAGATACTGGCGGCTGGTGCGCTCGGCTTCCTCTCCGGAATGGCGCCGGATCTCGACGTCCTCATCCGTTCCGCCGAGGACCCGCTGCTGTTTCTCGAATATCACCGCCAGTTTACCCATTCACTGGTATTCATTCCCCTCGGCGGGCTTATCTGCGCCCTCGCGTTGCACCGTTTGATCGGGCGCAGGGGGGGGCTGAGCTTTGGGCTCAGCTATCTGTTCTGCACCTTGGGCTACGCCACCCACGGTCTGTTGGACGCCTGTACTACGTACGGTACCCTGCTGCTCTGGCCCTTCAGTGACCAGCGCTTTGCCTGGAACACCATTTCCATTATCGACCCCCTGTTCAGCCTGCCAATCCTGGCCCTGGTTGTATTCGCCGCGGTGCGTCGCCGGCCGGCACTGGCCAGAGCGGCGATGGTCTGGGGGCTGGCCTATCTTGCCCTGGGCGCCTGGCAGCGTGACCGCGCCGAGCTGCTGGGTGAAGCGCTGGCGGCCGAGCGTGGCCACCTGCCTCTGCGGCTGGAGGCCAAGCCCAGTTTTGCCAATATCCTGGTGTGGAAAGTGGTGTACGAGACTGCGACTGACTTCCATGTCGATGCTGTTCGCACCTGGCCTGGCACTGTCGTCTATCCCGGCAGTTCCATCCCGCGTCTGGAAACCGCCAGAGATCTGCCGTGGCTGGATCCGGAGTCGCAGCAGGCGCGTGATGTGGAGCGTTTCGCCTGGTTCAGCAACGACTACGTGGCCCGGGACCCGGTGATTCCCGGGCGGGTGATTGACGTTCGCTATTCGCTGCTGCCGAACGAGATTGACTCTCTGTGGAGTATCCAGCTCACGCCGGGGGCGGGGCAGGAGGAGCATGTCAGCTACACCATGCATCGCAACCGCCGCGATGGCCAGATCGAGACCCTGTGGCAGATGTTGCTGGGGCGGCCCCTCTCAGGCAGCGGCGAGGACCGCGTCAGCGGCCTGTAATGCCGCTCCGGCGTCCAGGCGCAGGCCTTGCTGTGCCAGGGTCGTGGCCAGCGCCGTAAGGCACAGGCTGACATTGGCCGCGGAGCAGGCGTGACCCATAAGACCGATACGCCAGGTCTTGCCCGCCAGTGCGCCAAGTCCGCCACCGATTTCCAGGTTGAAATCCTCTAGCAGGGTTTTGCGCAGGGCGGCATCGTCGACGCCCTCGGGGATCCGCACCGCGTTCAGTTGGGGCAGGCGGTATCCCGCTGCTACCGCCATTTCCAGGCCCAGCGCTTCAAGGCCTGCCACCAGGGCTGCGTGGTGCCGGCGGTGGCGCGCGTGCGCGGCCTCCAAGCCCTCTTCGCGCAGGATCAGCAGGGATTCGTGCAGGGCATAGAGCAGGTTGATCGGCGCCGTGTGATGGTAGGCGCGCTTGCTGGCACCGCCCCAGTAGCCCATCACCAGCTGCATATCGAGGAACCAGCTCTGCACCCGCCGGCTGCGGGCCTGGATGCGCGCCACCGCGCGCGGGCTGAACGTCACCGGTGACAGGCCGGGAATACAGGACAGGCACTTCTGCGTACCGGAATAGACCGCGTCGGCACCCCAGGCATCGACCTTGAGCTCAATGCCGCCCAGGGAGGTTACCGTATCGACAATGGACAGGGCGCCGTGCTCCCTGGCCAAGGCGCACAGGGCCTCAGCATCACTGCGCACCCCGGTTGACGTTTCCGCATGCACAAAGGCGAGCAGGGACGCCTCCGGGTGTGCCTTGAAGGCAGCGGCGACTTTGTCGATGCTCACCGGCTGGCCCCAGTCGTCTTCCACCATGACGGCGATGCCGCCGCAGCGCTCCACGTTTTCCTGCATGCGGCCGCCAAAAACGCCGTTGCGGCAGACTATGACCGTGTCGCCCGGCGCCACCAGGTTGACGAAACAGGCTTCCATGCCGGCTGAGCCGGGGGCGGAGATCGGCAGAGTCAGCGCGTTCTCAGTCTGGAACGCGTACTGCAGCAGGCTCTTGACCTCGTCCATCAGCGCCACGAACAGCGGGTCCAGATGGCCGATGGTCGGACGTCCCAGCGCACCGAGCACACGGGGGGAAACGTCGGACGGACCCGGGCCCATAAGAATTCGGCGCGGCGGGAAGAAACTCTGGCTCATGTCTGTATCCTTTTCTCAGGAGCGGCGGGATTCGGTTTCCCGGCGCACTTTGGCCTGGGCCGCGGCGATACGTGCCACCGGCACCCGGAATGGGCTGCAGGACACGTAGTCCAGGCCCAGATCATGGAAAAACTGGATGGAGCGGGGGTCGCCGCCGTGCTCGCCACAAACACCGTACTTGAGGCCCGGTTTGCGGGCCCGGCTCTCAGTCACCGCGATCTCCAGCAGGCGACCGACAGCGCGCTGGTCCAGGGAGACGAAGGGATCGCTCTCGACCAGCTTTTTCTCCAGGTACATGGGCAGGAACTTGCCGACGTCATCCCGGGAAAAGCCGTAGGTCATCTGGGTCAGGTCGTTGGTGCCGAAGCTCATGAACTCCACTTCCGAGGCCAAGCGGTCCGCACCCAGGGTGGCGCGCGGCGTTTCCATCATGGTGCCGATCTTGTAGGGGACGGAAACGTGTTTTTCCTTGATCACCGCCTGGATGCCACGATCGATGATCTCGCTGATCAGGCGGATTTCGCGCACGTTGACCACCAGCGGGATCATGATTTCCGGCAGCGGCTTCAAGCCCTCTGCAATGGCACGCACCGCGGCGCTGATAATGGCCTTGACCTGCATCTCGGTGATTTCCGGGTGCACGATCGACAGGCGGCAGCCGCGAAAGCCCAGCATCGGGTTCACTTCCTTCAGGCTCTCGGTCATTACGCGGATTTTCTCCAGCGGTTTGTTGATGCGCTGGGAGAGGGCGACCATGTCCTCTTCGCTGTGGGGCAGGAATTCGTGCAATGGCGGGTCCAGCAGACGCACGGTCACCGGCAGCCCGTCCATCACCCGGAACAGGGCCAGCATGTCCTCCTCCTGAAACCGCAGCAACTTGTCCAGGTAGACCTGGCGCTCTTCGCGATTCTCGGCGAGGATCATGCCGCGCATCTGGTCGATACGCTCGGCGTCGAAGAACATGTGCTCGGTCCGGCACAGGCCAATGCCCTCGGCGCCGAGCTCGCGCGCCTTGGCGGCATCCTCCGGGGTTTCCGCGTTGGCCCGCACTTTCAGGCGCCGGTGCTGGTCGGCCCAGGACAGCAGGATCTGGAAATCCTCGCTGCTGCTGGCTTCGGTTTTCGGCACGTCGCCCAGCATCACCTCACCGGCGGTGCCGTCCAGGGTGATGATATCGCCGCGGCGGATAACCACGCCGCCGGCGGTGGTCGCGGTACCCTCGGCGTAGTTGATGCTCATGCCACCGCAGCCGGTAATCGCGCAGACCCCCATGCCGCGGGCAACCACCGCCGCGTGGGAGGTCATACCACCGAGTTCGGTGAGAATCCCGGCGGCGACTTTCATCCCGTGGATATCCTCCGGCGTGGTCTCCCGGCGCACGAGCACCACGCTCTCACCGGTGGCTGCAACCTCCACCGCTTCCTCCGCTGAGAACACCACCCTGCCGGTGGCGCCGCCGGGGCTGGCGGGCAGGCCGGTGGCGACAATCTCGGTTTTCTGCTCCGGATCCACCATCGGGTGCAGAAAGGATTCCACGTGTTCCGGTGACACCCGCATCAGGGCTTCACTCTCGGTGATCAGACCCTCGCGCACCATGTCCACGGCGATCTTGACCGAAGCCCGGCCGGTGCGTTTGCCGCTGCGGGTCTGCAGCATGTAGAGCCTGCCTTCCTGCACCGTGAATTCCAGGTCCTGCATATCTCGGTAGTGCTTTTCCAGCTGTGCCTGGGTGCGAAACAGCTCCGCGTATACCTCCGGTAAGCGTTCCTCCAGGGCGGACACCGGCAGCGGCGTGCGGGTGCCGGCCACCACATCCTCGCCGGCGGCGTTGAACAGGAATTCACCGAAGAAACTGTGCTCGCCGTTGGACGGATTGCGGGTAAAAGCTACGCCGGAACCCGAGGTGTCGCCAAAATTGCCGAACACCATGGCCTGCACATTGACCGCCGTACCGAGAGTTTCCGGAATGTTGTTCATCTCGCGGTACACGTAGGCCCGGGGCGTATGCCAGGACAGGAATACCGCTTCCACCGCCAGCTTCAGCTGCACGAACGGATCCTCAGGAAAGTCCACCAGGGCCTTGTAAATGCGGATGATTTCCTGCCAGTCGTCAGCGCTCATTTCCACATCATTGCGCTTGCCGTGGGCGGCCTTGTACTTCTCGATCTCGTGTTCGAACTGCTCGCCATTGGCTCCCAGCACCACGTTCGCGAACATCGAGATAAAGCGGCGATAGCAGTCATAGGCGAAGCGCGGGTTGTCGGTCCTGCGCGCCAGACCAGCGGCAATCTCGTCATTCAAACCGAGGTTGAGAATGGTATTCATCATGCCCGGCATCGACACCGGCGCCCCTGAACGCACCGAGAACAGCAGCGGGTTCTCCGGGTCGCCAAAGCGCGCACCCATCTTTTTCTCCACCAGATCCAGCGCCACCCGATACTCCTGCTCCAGCAGGGCCGGCAGCTTGTTGCCGGACTCGAAAAATTCGCGGCAGGTGGGGGTGGTGATAATAAAGCCGAAGGGCACGGGAAGCCCCAGCGCGGTCATTTCACAAAGGTTGGCGCCCTTGCCGCCGAGCAGGTCGCGGTCGTCCTTGCTGCCCTCGTTGAACAGATATACGCGCTTGGCCATGGGCCCCCCGGGTCAAGTTGAATTTGCTGGCTTGCGAAGCGCGCGAGTATAGCGGAAAAGGGGGCGGGGGGGAGCACTGCGGCCGCTGCGTTGCTCCGGCACGGGCATGCTCCTTTTGCTCCATTCCGGGCGCATGCGGCGCGCGTTCCCTCACGAATCTTGCGCTGCCGTCTGGCCGCGCACATCGTTATTCGGTATGGCACGCTCCAAGGCCAAGGCAGTCTTTGAGCGGGCCTGTTCCCACTAACTGGACTGGAAGCTGGAAGCCACTAAGCGTAGGGCCGTGTGCGCGCCGACGCCCTCCAAGTCCGCAAAAGGACATTCCCGCACCGGACCAACGCAGGTGGTGGCCCAAGCCGCAGGTACGTTGTGACCCGAGGGCGAAAGCGAAGCGCGCGAGCTTTACACTGCAATCCCTCGCTTGCGCATTCCGGAGACGAAGTCATTCGCGATGGCCTATGCACCCTGCGTTGATTCGGGGGGCGGGGGCTTCGATACGGATTTGGAGGGCGTCGGTGCGCCCACCGTAATGGCTTAGTGGCTACCAACCTCCAGCCCTGTAAGTGCGAACAGGTGGTTAACTGAGGCGCCGCCGCGATGCCGCTTGCCTGCCCAGCTGGCAAAGTGCGCGGCCAGACGGCAGCGCAGGATCACACAAGGAACGCGCGCCGCATGCGCCCGGAATGGAGTATCGGAGTCCGCGCGTCCCGAAGTAACGCAGCGGCTGCAGGCCGCCACGCGAACGAAGTGCCGTCCAGGGACGATCAGCATTTAACCACGCCGCAGCAACAGATCCCCCAGCCGATCCACCTCAGCGATATCCGCCGTAGCCGGCACCAGAAACACCTCCGCGCAACCCGCCGCCTCGGCATTGTCCAGCGCCTCGCGAATGGCATCTTCAGAACTGCGGTGCACCGACTCCGCCATCATCTTCGCAATCTCCGGACCGGCGATGGCGAGGTAGTCATAAACGTAATCGTAGAGCCGCTGCGGACCGTTGTCGGCCAGGGTGCACCAGAAGCCGCCGAGACGGTAGGGTTTCTGCTCGCGGCCGGCCGCCTCCCAGGCTTCGTCGGCCAGGCGGAAGGCGTTGGCCAGTTCGGCCTGTTCGCCGTTGCCGGACCAGGCGTAGAGGCCATCGGCCCACTGGGCGCAGCGGGCGATGCTCTT
>JBGTGB010000259.1:0-7515 GCA_041746975.1 Haliea sp.
GTCTGCAGCCGCCGGATTGCTCGCTCCACGAAGCTGAGCTTGGACTCGACAAAGCTGTTGATGACGAAGGGATAGGCGTCGCCGCGGCCAACGCTGCGATTGAGTTCGTTCAGGGTGATGCTGAGGTCACGCCAAAGCGCGATGCGGGCATTGATGTCCAGACTATCGATGTCCAGGCTGGTCACCCCATAGGCCGCCGCAGTTTCCAGCGCATCCTCGATGTGCAGGTAATGCCCCCAGGTCTCGGCCCAGTCCTCCGCCGGATGCGCGCTGGCATAGGCGCTGATGTAGTAGTTGCGCCACTCGGGCGAGGGGCCCTCGCGATAGTGCCGGGCCAGGGCACCGGCGTAGTCCATGGTCTCGTCGCCAAACAGGGTGGAGAAATCGGCCCGCAGGTCGGTGTCGCGCCAGAGCCGGGACCAGTAGTAGTGGCCGGACTCGTGGCGCATGTGGCCCAGCACCGTGCGGTAGCTTTCGTTCATCTGCTCCCGCGCCGCCACCCGGGCCACTTCGTCCGCCTCCAGGGTATTGATGGTAATCACGCCGCCCAGGAAGCCCGTGCTGGCAAAGGTTTCGGCAAACTCCTCGCGGCTGCGGCCGTCCTCGATAAAATCCAGCAGCAGGCCATTGCGCGGGTCGCGCCAGCCATCCACCAGCGGTAGGCCGAGGCTGAGCAGGGTGTAGAACAGACGCTTCTTGCCCTGTTCCAGGATCCACCAGCGCTGGATGTTCCCGGGCAGGGACAGGTTGGGGATAATGCGGTTGAACTGGCAGCCGATACAGAGGGGGTGGGGATCGTCGGCGGGCCTCAGCCAGTTGCAGACGTCCCATTGCACGGCGTTGTCGCAAAAACGGTAGTGGGCGCCGCTGGCGCCGACGTAGAGTCCGTCACCCTGAGGCTGCAGGCTCTGCATGCTCAGGGTTGAAGGATCAAAGCCCAGCGTAGCGTCGCAGTTCACGCAGTCCCGGCTTTCGAAAAAGACCTGGCTGCCGCAGGCACACTGCAGGCGTTTCATGGTGTGTCCGGGTGGAACCAGGTTGCGGTAATGACCTGGTGCAACTCGCTCAGCAATGACTGGAATTCATCGATATAGTAGTGCAGTTCCTCCCGCGACATGCTCGCGGCATCCAGCCGCGACAGCTTGCGCCGGCCGCGGTCGAGCACGCGCACGGCCGCCTCGTGGTTTTTCAGTGGTTTGAGCTCCTCGCGGACACCGGCGAGACAGAACGCCACCGAGCGCGGCAGCATCGCTTCCTTGAACACGAAACTCACCACCCCCTCCGCCTCCACCAGCGGCCCGATCATGCGCCGGTATGCACCGAAGGCCGACAGAGCCTGCAGCAGGGACGCCCAGATCAGCGGATCGATAGCGCCATGAGTACCGTCCCGGGCCAGGATTTCGCCCGCGCCAACGTCCATCAGGCGGGTGGTCATGTCCGATCGCTCCAGCAGGTGTCCGAGCTTGAGGAACCGGTACACATGATCTCGCGGCAAGGTGGAAGCCAGCATGCCGTTGATCAACAGACAGCGATTGACGACTTGCTCCAGGAAGGCCTGACGATTGCGCCGGCCCACGGACTTCTCCGCCATCTCATTGGTATACAGGTACAGTTCATTGATCTGCTCCCAGGTTTCCTCGGGCAGTACGTCGCGGGTAGTGCGCACGTTTTCCCGCGCCCAGCGCACCGAAGAGGGGATGCTGGATACATTGTCCTGTTCCGCCAGCAGGTAGCGCAGCACGTTCTGCTCATTGCCGACACGGTGATTCTCGTAGAACGCGGGTTCGGCATCGAGAATGCGGATCAGCACGTCCCAGCCCAACTCAGAACCCCGGGGGATATCCATGATCAGGTGGTTGTAGGCCGCCACCAGGCGCGCGGTATCTTCCGCTCGCTCCAGATACCGCGCCATCCAGTACAACCGCGCGGCAACACTGGACAGCATGGTCATACCTTGCCCTCCACTATCCAGGTGTCCTTGCTTCCTCCCCCCTGGGAGGAATTCACCACCAGCGAGCCCTTGACCAACGCCACCCGGGTCAGGCCGCCCGGGGTCACCCAGCTGTCCTTGCCCTGGAGGATGAAGGGACGCAGATCCAGGTGGCGCGGCTCGACGGCGTCGTCAATGTAGGTGGGGGCGGTGGACAGGGACAGGGTCGGCTGGGCGACGTAGTTGCGTGGGTTCCCCTCGATCAGGCGGGCAAACTTGCGCCGCACCGCTGCGGTGGCGTGGGGCCCGACCATGATGCCGTAGCCGCCGGATTCATTGGCCGGCTTCACCACCAGCTTGTCCAGGTTCTTCAGTACATACTCCCGGTCCTTCTCCCGCATGCACAGGTAGGTGGGGACGCTGGCCAGCAGTGGCTTCTCCTTGAGGTAGTAGCGGATCATATCGGGCACGTAGGCGTAGACAACCTTGTCGTCCGCTACCCCGCTACCGGGCGCATTGGCGATGGCAACCTTGCCCGCCTTCCAGGCCCGCATCAGTCCGGGCACCCCCAGCATGGAATCGGGCTGGAAGGCCTCCGGGTCCATGAACTCCTCATCGATGCGCCGGTAGATCACGTCCACCCGCACCGGCCCGTCGACCGTGCGCATGTAGACGCAATCATCGTCCGGCACCAGCAGATCGCTGCCCTGCACCAGTTCCGCGCCCATACCCTGTGCCAGGTAAGCATGCTCGAAATAGGCGGAGTTGTAGATACCGGGGGTCAGCACCGCGATGCAGGGGCGGCGCCGCTCACGCGGAGACAGGGAGGCCAGGGTCTGGTACAGCTTTGAGGGATAATCATCCACCGGCAGGATGCTGTAGTTCTCAAACATTTCCGGCAGGACACGCTTGGTGATCTCGCGGTTTTCCAGCATGTAGGACACGCCGGAGGGCACCCGCAGGTTGTCCTCCAGCACATAGAATTTGCCGTCGCTATCGCGCACCAGGTCCGAGCCGCAAACGTGGGCCCAGACCCCATAGCGAGGAGACATGCCGACACAGGGCTTTTTGTAGTTGGTGGACTCCAGCACGATGTCTGCCGGCACTACGCCAGCGGCGAGAATCGATTGCTTGTTGTAGACGTCATCGATGAAGCGGTTGAGAGCAAGACTGCGCTGGCGCAGACCGGCGCTTACCGCCTGCCATTGGCGCGCCGAAATAACCCGGGGAATGATGTCAAAGGGCCAGGCCCGGTCGATATTGCCGCCTTCGGTGTAGACGGTGAAGGAAATGCCCATCTCGCGGATGGCGAGCTCGGCGGCGGCGCGACGCGCGGCCATTTCTTCGGTCGGCAGCTGCTGCAATAGCCTGATGGCACCGCGGGCCGCGGCCCGGGGCTGGCCCTGTGGGGTAATCAGCTCATCGAAAAACTTGCCCGTTTGATACGACTTCCAGCTCTCGTTCATCGTTTCCCTGACCACGGTGGGACGTCTCTCCCGAGGTTACACCGGGAGAAGGGGCCGGAAAAGGGGTCAGGTCCATTTATGCAGGCATAAATGGACCTGACCCCTTTTCCCCAACCGGCTACACTGCGGCTACAGCCATAACCGTAGCGTTCCTGCCATGACCACAGCAATTCACCATCGCGCCTGCCACCTTTGCGAAGCCATCTGCGGCCTGTTGATCGAAACCGACGGCGAGCAGATCCTGTCGATCAAGGGCGACGCAAATGACCCCCTGAGTCGAGGCCACATCTGCCCCAAGGCGGTGGCCCTGCAGGATATTCACGAGGATCCTGACCGTCTGCGCGGTCCCGTGCGCCGGATCCGCGGCGTAAGCGGCGCGGCAGACCAGTGGCAGGACGTCAGCTGGGACGAGGCCCTGGATACCACTGCCAGGCGCCTGGTGGAGATCGCCCAGCGCGACGGGGTCAATGCCATCGGTATTTACCTGGGCAACCCAACCGTGCACAACTACGGCATGATGACCCACCAGAAAAACCTGTTCCGCCATTTCCGCACCGACAACCGCTTCTCCGCCACCTCGGTAGACCAGCTGCCGCACCACTTGGTGGCACTGTGGCTGTTCGGGCACAAATCCCTGTTCCCGATCCCGGACATCGACCGCTGCGACTATTTCCTGATGCTCGGCGCCAACCCGATCGCCTCCAACGGCAGCATCTGGACCGTGCCCGACGTGCGCCGGCGGATCAAGGATCTCAAGCGCCGCGGCGGCAAGCTGGTGGTGGTGGACCCGCGGCGCACGGAAACCGCACAGCTCGCCAGCGAACACCTGTTCATCACCCCCGGCAGCGACGCCCTGTTCCTGCTGGCATTGCTACAGACATTGTTTGCCGAAGATTTCGTCGACCCGGGCCCGCTCAGTGGCTTCGTCAGCGGCCTGGATGCCGTGGCGGCGGCGATCACCGACTTTACCCCCGAGTTCGCCGCTGCCCACACCGGCATTGACGCGGCAACCATCCGGCGCCTTGCCCGCGAGCTGGCCGCCGCCGGCGCCGGCATCTGCTACGGCCGCATGGGGGTATCGACCCAGGCCTATGGCACGCTGTGCCAGTGGCTAATACAGCTGCTCAATATCGTCACCGGCAACCTTGACCGCCCTGGCGGCTCGATGTTCACCCTGCCGGCGGTAGACCAGGTCAGCAGCATCAGCCCCGGCGGCTTTGGCCGCCACCACAGTCGGGTGCGCAAGCTGCCCGAATTCGACCGGGAGCTGCCGGCCGCGGTCATGGCGGAGGAGATCACCACGCCCGGGGAGGGCCAGATCCGGGCCCTGTTCGTCGGTGCCGGCAACCCGGTGCTCTCCACCCCCAACGGCCGCCAGTTGGACGCGGCCCTGGAGCAACTGGAGTTCATGGTCTGCCTGGATCCCTACCTTAACGAGACCACCCGCCACGCGGACATCATCCTGCCGCCGACATCACCGCTGGAACACGACCACTACGATATCGGCTTCCACATCAACGCCATTCGCAACACCGCTCGTCACAGCGAAGCGGTGTTCGCCAGGCCCGAGGGCACCCTGCACGACTGGGAGATTTTCACTGAGCTCGGCAACCGGGTGGCGGAGCTGCTGGGCGAGGCCGCCCAGCCGACACTGCCGCCCCACGAGATCATCGACATGGGCCTGCAGATGGGGCCCTACAGCGAACGCCAGGGCAGCGACCATGCCCTGAGCTTGAGCAAACTGAGGCAACATCCGTCCGGCATTGACCTGGGGCCGCTGCAACCGCAGCTACCCCGGCGCCTGCAGACCCGGGACAAGACCATCGACTGCGCCACGCCCCAGCCCCTGGCGGACCTGCAGCGCCTGCGGGATGAGTTTGCGGAATCCGGGGGCGGCCTGCTGCGGCTGATCGGGCGCCGCCACGTGCGCTCCAACAATTCCTGGATGCACAACTACCGGCGGCTGGTGAAAGGCAAGAATCGCTGTACCCTGTTGATGCACCCGCGGGATATGCACAGCCGGAACATCAGCGACGGCGCAAAGGTCACGCTGAGCTCCAGGACCGGAGCGGTCACGGTGACGGTGGAGGCCAGCGAGGACATGATGCCCGGCGTGGTCAGCCTGCCCCACGGTTTCGGGCACGATCGCCCCGGGATCCGCATGCAGACCGCGGTGCGCCATGCCGGAGTGAGCTGCAATGACGTTACCGATGAGCTGGCGCTGGACGCGCTCTCGGGCAACGCGGCGGTCAATGGCGTGCCGGTGACCGTGAGCAGCACCTGAGGCACAGGGATTGCAATAGCCTCGCAAGAGTTTTCGGGTAGAATCCGGAGACCGGACACCGCCTCGGAGGGCGCAGGCATGGAAATCTCCACCATCATTTTCTGGCTGGTACTGCTGGGACTGGTTCTATATGTCGTCAGCATCTACAACCAACTGGTTACGCTGAAGAACCGTTTCCAGAATGCGTTTGCCCAGATCGAAGTACAACTCAAGCGGCGCTATGACCTCATTCCCAACCTGGTGGAAACCGCCAAGGCCTACATGAGCCATGAGCGAGAGACCCTGGATGCGGTGACCACCGCACGCAACGAGGCGGCGGCTATCCTCAAGTCACTGGGCGCAGGCAACATCGGTGGCGCGGAAATGGCAAAGCTGGCGGGGGCGGAAAATGCCCTGCAGGGCGCGTTGGGCAAACTCAGCGTCACCATGGAAGCCTACCCGGACCTGAAGGCCAGCGAAAACATGCAGCAGTTGTCGGAGGAGCTGACCAACACCGAGAACCGGGTCGCCTTCGCGCGCCAGGGCTACAACGACGCCGTGATGGCCTTCAACACCTACCGCCAAAGTATGCCGCAGGTGCTGTTTGCGGCCACTTTCGGCCATCCTGAGGATGCCCAGTTGCTGGAATTTGACGACTCGGTGCAAATTCAGGCGGCCCCAAAGGTCAGCTTCTGACCAGCAATCGCGCAGCACCTGCCTGAGGGCCCGCAGTGGATTTCTTTGCCCGGCAGGACCTGGCGAGGCGCAATGCTCGCCTGCTGACCTTCCTTTTCCTGCTCGCCGTGGCGGGCCTGATCGTGCTGACCAACGTTATGGTCGCCGCCTTCCTCTGGTGGGGCGACAGCTATAACGTCTATGCCGGCCAGCGCGGTGGCTGGCGGGATTTTCTGTCCTACTTCACCTGGGAGCGGTTTGGCGGAATCGGCCTCGGGGTCGCCGCGACGGTAGCCCTGGTCTCGCTGGTCAAATGGATACAGCTCGCCTCCGGAGGCAAGGTAGTGGCGGAAGCCATGGGTGGCACCCGGGTACTGCCACAAACCCGGGACCGGGCGGAGCGCCGCTGCCTCAATATCGTCGATGAAATGGCCCTGGCCGCGGGCATGCCGGTACCGCCGGTTTATGTCATGAACGGGGAGCGCGGCATCAATGCCTTCGCCGCCGGTATCAGCCCCGCGGACGCGGTCATCGGCGTCACCCGCGGCAGCATCGAGCACCTCAAGCGGCACGAGCTGCAGGGCGTCATCGCCCACGAGTTCAGCCACATCATCAATGGCGACATGCGCCTCAATATCCGTCTTGCGTCGCTGCTCAAGGGAATCACCTTCATCGGCGATGTCGGCTATATCCTGATGCACTCCAGTCGCCATCATCGCACCGGCAACGAACGCAACCGCAGCTCAGGCAGTCCGGCACTACCGCTACTGGGGCTGGGGCTGTGGATTACCGGCTGGCTGGGAGGACTGGCGGCGGGCTTTATCAAGTCCGCCATCAGCCGCCAGAAGGAGTACCTGGCGGATGCCTGCGCGGTGCAGTACACCCGCGACAATACCGGCATCGCTGACGCCCTCAAGGTAATTGGCGCCTATATTCCGGGCTCGCTGGTCCACGCCGCCAGGGCGGACGAGATGTCGCACATTTTCTTCGGTCAGATCCGGCACCAGCTGTGGCAATTGTTTGCCACTCATCCGCCGCTGCCACAGCGGATCCGGCGCCTGGATCCGCAGTGGAACGGCCAGTACATCGAGCGCAAGGTAGTGCATTATCCGGAACACGCCGGCGAGCCCGGTGCCGGCGAAGTCGGGGTCGGGCGCGCGGCCCTGGTGACCGCGGCCCTG
>JBGTGB010000260.1:0-26522 GCA_041746975.1 Haliea sp.
AGCATGCAGGCGGTGGCCACACTGACCGAGCCCAGAACTCCGATAGCTTCGTGGACACGGTGCGGGATAAAGGTGCGGGTGTTAATCGCACCGCCAGCCAGAGGGGGTGACACCAGGCACATCTTGGGCACGGTTTTCGCACCAACATCACCCAGATTCATGCGCCACCCCGCCTCCAGCCTGATGGCTTCCAGGCGCTGCTTCAACAGGGTATCGGCCTCCAGCTGCGCCGGTGGTTCGGCGCCGCTCAGGCCGAAATCCCCGGCCCGCAGCAGCACCACCGGCATGCCATTGTCGATGCAGGTAAGTTCCACCCCGTCTATGGTGTCGATGGGGTTGCCCGTTGGCAACAGGGCTCCGCAGCTGGAGCCGGCGATGTCCTGGAAATCGATGGGCACCGGGGCCGCGGTGCCAGGTACGCCGTCGATCCGAGCTGTGCCCTGATAATTGACTACGCCACCCGGGGTGTGGACCCGGGCGACTGCCAGGGCACCGGTATTGACCATCAGGATGCGCACGTCGGTGTAGTCCTGCCTGGCCGGTACCAGGCCCTGCTCGATGGCAAAGGGGCCAACCCCCGCCAGAATGTTCCCGCAGTTTTGACTGTCACTGACCTCGTCCCTGTCCACTGCTACCTGCAGGAACAAGTACTCCACGTCCGCGTCTGCGCGCGCCGAGGGTCCTACAACCGCCACCTTGCTGGTCAGGGGATGGGCGCCTCCCATGCCATCGATCTGGCGCGGGTCGGGAGAGCCCATGGCGGCCAGCAGGATGCGCTTGCGCTCGTCGGCGTCGGCCGGCAGGTCGTCAGCCAGGAAATACAGTCCCCGGGAAGTGCCACCTCGCATGACGGAACAGGGAATTGCCAGCTGCATGACTCAGAGTTACTCCGGCGTTTCCACATACCGGAGCCCCTTGGCCGCCAGACGCTCGCGCATGTTGTAGATATCCAGCCCCAGCTCCCCACTGGCAAGGCGCTGTCGTTTCCCGGCCTCCGCAGCTTCCCGGGCCGCGGCCTGGTCGATGACCTGCTCCGCCTCCTGCCTGCGGACCACCAACACGCCGTCATCGTCCGCGACAATCATGTCTCCGGGCGTAATCAGGGCTCCGGCGCAAACAACGGGGATGTTCACGTTGCCCAGGGTTTCCTTGACCGTGCCCTGGGCAAAGACCGCCTTCGACCAGACCGGGAAGCCCATCTTGGTCAGCGCGGCGATGTCCCTTACACCGGCATCGATAATCAGTCCCCGAACCCCCCTGGCCATCAGGGAGGTCGCCAGAAGGTCACCAAAATAACCGTCCTCACAGGGACTGGTCGGCGCCACCACCAGCACGTCACCGGGCTGACACTGCTCAACGGCCACGTGCAGCATCCAGTTGTCCCCCGGAGCCACCTCACAGGTAACCGCGCTGCCGCTGATTCTGACGGGCCGGAAGATTGGCCGCATGGAGGCAGCCAGCAGACCTCTGCGACCCTGCGCCTCGTGGATTGTTGCGACCTCGGCATCGACGTAGCGACTCGTGACCGCTTCCGGTATCCTATTAATTTTTGTTACCACTATGGGCATATTCTGCACTCCGTCTGGCCCTGAGATAACTGCCAGAACATTGGAAAATTATAGCCAAAAATCGCAATGCTGTATTATTCGATTGGTGCTACAGGTCATTAGAAAATACTACATATTGAATAGAGACCCGTGACAATGAAGTTGATCGTGCCGAATCTGCGCCATTTGTACGCAGCCACAGAGATCAAACGCCTCGGCAGCATCAGCGCGGCGGGGGAGCGGGTGCACCTGTCACAGTCTGCGGTTACCCAGGGACTGGCCAGGCTGGAACAGTCCCTGGGCGAATCACTTTTCTCGCGCTCTGCGACCGGCACATTCCCAACCCCGGCTGGCGAGACGTTCCTGGCGAGGGCCGAGCGCGCCCTTGCCTCGCTCCAGATCATGGAACGGGGGATAGCCTACCGCCAGGGAGCCGACCGACAACCATTGCACCGAATACTGACTGCAACCCAGCTGCGGGCGCTGGTCGCGATTGCCGAAACGGGCAGTTTCAGTCAGGCCGCCACTCAGCTCGGGCTTGCTCAACCCTCTCTGCGGCGCGCCGCCAGGGAGTTGGAGGTGGTCTGCCAGCAACTACTTTTCCGACGCCGTGGCAATGGAATCGAACTGACCTGGGAGGCACGAACAATGGCCCGCTACGCCAACCTGGCCTTTGCGGAGCTGCAACAGGGCTTGCAGGAGCTGGAGGAACTGCGGGGCAGGATGCAAGGTACGCTAACCATTGGCAGTCTGCCTCTGGCCATGACGCGACTGGTACCGCAGGCGGTTACCCGCCTGTTGCGGGAATTCCCCGAAACCCGGGTACGGATTGTCGACGGACCCTACGAAGAGCAGCTGCAGGCGCTCCTGCATGCCCAGCTCGACCTGATCGTCGGTGCCCTGCGATTCCCGCAACCGAGCGTCGACATTATTCAGGAACGCCTGTTTGACGATCCATTGTTCATCGTCCTGCGCCCAGGCCATGAATTGATGCGACGACAGACGGTGAGTGCAGGTGAACTGGCAGGGCTTGACTGGATCGCGCCGCGCAAGGGTACGCCCGCACGCGCGGCCTTCACCAGTTTTTTCCGCAACGAGGGGTTGAGCCCTCCGGAACATGTGATTGAGTGCAGCTCCCTGGTTGCGATTCGCGGCCTGCTGATGGAGAGTGATCGAGCTGCGCTGCTGCCGGCACGACAGGTAGAACTGGAGATGAAGTTTGGCCAGCTGTCGGTAATGCCACGGCCACTGTCAGGTACCAGCAGGGCCATTGGCCTTGCCCTGCGTAAAGACTGGAAGCCAACCCGGGTACAGGCAAGATTCCTGGATATCATTAGAGAACAATAGAGGCTAATGCAAGTCTTGCCACTGTATTGAGCTCTGTTCCGTCTTTTGCCAGATAGTCTACAAGCTGCGCCTTCATGCTCCGCGCCCAGAACAGCCAGATGTCGTTCGCCACCAGCTCCGCCGCTGCAGCTCACCGTTCATCTCGGTTGCTCCTGCACCTGTTGCCTCTCAGGATGCCCTGCCGGGCCAGGCATGTGGTAGATCACATGCCGACCGGGACGGGCAAAACCCACCAGGAGCTGGCGGCCGAGCCGTGCCTGGGTGAAGGCCAGCGAAGTGGGCGCCGATACGGCAACCAGGGCACCCATGCCGATCGCGCAGCTCTTGTGAATAGCCATCGCGCGAGCCTCGGCACTGCCAATACCCCAAAGGTGATACCACTTTTTCGGGAACCGAACTTTTACGTCCCCATTTCTATCCCTACATAGGAGAATCAATTGCATGCAACAACATGAAACGGGCAGAAACAACAGAATTTAGGAAACCTCTTTATTTATAGCGTTTTTACGACAGATTGAGACATGCTGAGACTGGCGGAAATTCATATCTCCGGCAGAAAATACAAAAGGGTCCTTTCCGGTCACATGGGTGACATGTTATTCCGGTACGCCGGCCGCCGAGGACATGGCTAACACGTTCGGAGCGAATGGGTTAACCCCCACCGGGGATGCCAGTCCCGCCCTGTACGCCGGGCAAATTGAATTCCCGTTTGTCCGTCGTCAGCAGGTAGTTTTCAGCTGCCGCGTCGCCGGTGACGCTGAGCAACGCCCTGTGCGTGGGATCATCGTCAAAGAATAGCTGGTAGCTTAGGTGCAACCCGCTCGTTTCGGCTGCGTCCGGGCAGTGGACTTGCAACGCGACGCGCAGAGCAGGCGCCTCTGCGTGAGTAGAGAACGAAAAGGCAGGCTGCTTTGCACTTAGTGTGCAGGACTGCTCGCCAGCCCGCAGCGAGACGTTGGTGAAAATGAGGTCGAGAACTTCGGGTTCCGCAGCGGACACCTCGCCCCAGGTCAGCTGCCCATCGCCGTTACTGTCGAGATCAATCAGGTGCAGCAAGTCCAGCAAGGTCATGTGCAGCGTCAGTGCCTGGGGCACCCGCTCTACCATATCCAACGTCAGGCGACTGCTGCTCTGGCTGTGCGCCTGAGCCAAGCCGTTGCAGCAAATCAGCAATCCAGCAGCAAAAAATCCAGTTGATCGCTTCACCTCATCCTTCTCCTGTCTGAAAACGTTGGCGCCAGTTGTCTATGGCTGCGGCCGCCTCTGGGCGACCGGCAGCCCGTGCGGCTTCGATAAACAGAGCGGCGTCCTCCCAGCCTTTTTGCAGCGTCCAGTTTTGTTCGGCATAGGCGAACGCCGCGTCCGGGTCGTCGTCAACCAATAACGCGAACATTGCCAGTTCACGGAAATGTAAATCTGCAGTGCCGAGCATTTCAGCTTCATCGTATCTTGCACGCAGCCGTTCCCGAAGTGCGTCAAAATCAGCCGCATCAAGCTGCTTTGCGGCAATCGCCCGCCTCAGTAACAGCGCATCGGCGTCTTGATCCGGTGCCTGTGCCAGTGCCGTTATTGCGTCGCGCGGGCGGCCTTCGGCTAATAGCAGGTCAGCATAGGACGCATATGTCGCTATGCTGGCCTCTGGTAGTGCAAGTGCGCGTTCGTAGAGTGCGAGTGCTTGCGGCTCTCTGGCGCTTGCTGCTGCGGCATCCGCTGCAACCGTCAGCATCCATTGCTGCAGTTCCTCCGTCGCGTCGTTGTCACCGGTGTGCAAGGGCGACACCAATGCGAATGCCTTTCCGGGTTCGCCCAGGCTCATCAGAATATCGGCGGCACAATGCGCCGCGGGCGCCGAATGTCCGGCCAGCGCAAGACCCGCGCATCGCGACCGAGCCCGATTGATGTCACCCGCTCGCCGCCAGGCATCGGCAGCCAACAGCATACCCTCCAACGACTGCCGATGTTTTGCGAGCAGTCGATCCAGGTCCGTGCCTGCCTCCGAAAAACGGTGCTGGGTCTGTAAGATACGCCCACGCAGGAGCCACACTGCCAGGGGTGGGGCGGGATCGTCGCGCCAGTGTGCCAGTGCCCCATCCCCAAAGCCGAGGTGGCGTGCATCGCCACTCCGGGCATAATGTCGCAGCGCGAGGTTAGCATACCGACTAGCAGCGACGGCATCGTCGGGATCGCGCTGCAGGGCTCGCCAACTCTCGGCGAGTCCGCGTGAGGAACCGTCAACCTCGAAACTCTGCAGGACCACGGTATCGGCTGGCAACACCACGGATGCATCTGATGAATCCTCAGCTGCAGCTCGCCAGGGCGCCATCATCGTCAGCGTGATCGTGGTGGCAACCACGCTGCGCTTAAAATCCAGTAAGAAGCTCGGAGAAAGCATCGGGATCTTCCTGATCGTTGAATTCGAAATCAATGTCGTCTACGGACTCCGGGTCGCTGTCGTCGGCAGTTGCGGCAAATTGGTCCAATACAAAGGCCGTAAAATCTACTGTCGTCGGTTCTGGTTCTGGCGCCGGTGCCGGCGGTGCTGGCGCTGCTGGCGGCTGGTTCGGTGGCGCCGAACTACTGGAGCCACCGCTGCAGCCGACGAGGGTTATGCTGGCCACCATGGCCAGCATAACCGTCCTACGTCGGAATGATCTGATATCGCTGCTCCTTTTCAGTTAGGTGAGCCCGGCAACGGCGTCACCAGGTAGGGGAACGTCGCGTCGAAGAACGAATCGTCGACATACGCCCCATCGGTGAACGGCAGCTGTCCGGCGGGTGCATCGGCAGGATCGAGCAATACACCCATTACCACGCGGAGTGCGATATCGACGACGTCGTCCCCAGGACGGCGGCCGTTCGGAAAGCCGGCAGTGTCGCCTGCCAGCACGCCCAACGGCTCCTGATTGCCGGCGGAAACGGCCGGTATCTCGGTATTCAAGCGCAGCATTTCGGACGCAACCACGTTGGGCGGCTGATTAAGGCCTTCCACGCCCGTGAGGAAAGCTGCGACCAGATCTTCGCGCGGGAACAATGTCGGCGCCACAGCAGCCGGGAACAACAGTTCGATCAAGGCCGGCAGGGTCGGGTTCGTCACATACTGGGCGAACTGGGAATCGTCCCTCGGTTTGCTGTGGTTGAAGCGATCCTTGTCCGGAAGGCCGATCACAACCTCATTCACCAGCGGTGCGCCAAGGCGCGAAACCTGAGTGAAAGCGCCGCCATTGATGGCTGGCCCGCGTGACTTCGGCGAGGGATTGATTACCCGTGCCTGGCGCACACTGGCGGTAGTCCAACCACCGATGATGCCACTGGCGTTGCCGACAAGGCAGTCAATCGGCACTTCCAGCGCCAGCGTTGTTATGTTCTTGTCTTCCAGATCGTTCGTCTCGCCATCCGGCGGTCCGAGTGGGTCGGTATTGATCAGGTCGAAAATTTCCCCTAGATTGACAACAAAGCTCTCACGGCGCTGCCCTACGAACAGGCGACCCATGTCACAGCCGGGGATGCTGACGTCGTAGATATGATCGTTGGCATATGCGGTGTACTCAGGCAAGGTCTTGTTGCCAATGTTGTCGACAGGCTTGATGAAGGATGCGGAACCATCGACTGCATTGGTTATCGATTCACGGTTGCCATTGCCATTGCCATTGCCGCGAATTACATCCACTGTATAGGACTCGATCACGTTGAGATTGTCAGTGTCTGCGGCCGTGGGCCCGATTCCGCCTGCTTGTTTCAGGGGGATCGCGACGTCTTCGCCATCGATGTCGAGCGCAATACCGCGAATTTCATTGGTAAAGCGAAACCGGAACGTGATGTCTTCCCTGGCATCTGCGTTATTGTCGATGTGTATTTCATACAGGGCTTGATCGTCCAGTTCAAAATAATTCGGACCGCCGTAAGCGTCCTGCAGAGGCAGATAGTTGGCAATCAGGGTAACAAATCCAACGCGGCCCATTTCGTAACTGTTAAACATGTAGAAGTCAGTACCGTCGACTTTGGGTAGTTGGGTGATGAAGGGCGCCTCTCTATGGCTGGAGGCGCTGGCTGTGATAGGTAACAACGCGACGCATACAGCTGCCGCCAGTATATTTCTGGGAAAAGTCATTGAACTTACTCCTTTGAATCAAAAAAGAGAGGCCACCGTCACCTGACGACCAGTTATGATGCGCGTCAGGAGCAGTACCGGATGCACCTCGGCGAAAATTTTTCCGTGGTGCATTTCTGTGAGTACGGGTCGACCATACTCACTTAAGGCATACGACTCTGTGCGCTGTCACACAACAAGAGGAAAATAGAAGAGAAAGGAGCGCTGGCAAAAAACCGGTCCACATGCCGCAAGATCATATCCACCCCCAATTACCGCAACTCCCCCGGCAGCTCCTCCGGAATCACCCACAAAAAAATCCCGCCACTGGATAGCGACTGCTGGTGCCTATCAGGCAGCCATCGGCCCATGTCGAAATTGCCGGAGATCACCCGCGAGCCGGGTCGCAGTTCCCGCAACAACTTTGGCTTCAGGGCTATATTTACTTCCGGCAACAGATACAGGGTCACCACCGTAGCCGTACTGATGTCGGCCTCAAAGGCGTCACCGTGACTGAAGGTCGCCAGGTCAGCCACTCCCGCTTGCTCGGCCAGGTGACGTGACAGTTCCACCAGCGCCGGGTCCAGTTCCACGCCGTGGGCCCGGGCTCCACGACGGGCAGCGGCGATAACAATGCGACCATCACCGGACCCAAGATCGATGAGGAAATCCTCCGGCACCACCGCGGCCATATCCAGCATCTGCTGCACATCGCGCAAGGGAGTGCTGACATAGGGTGCGACCGCCAGTTCAGCGAGGGCAAGCGACGGGCACAGGAGCAGCGCCCACAGTACCCGTATGGACATCGGCCAGAAGATGGGTTTTGATGCAGCAACGAACACGAGACAACTCCAGCGGCGCAAACAGAGCCCAATAATAATGGCGGGACACAGCCGCGGCGAGCCCCCTGTTGCTGCAACCGGCCGGAGGCTCGCGCACCTCACACTAAGCGAAGGAAACACTCATGACCACCGCCCCGCTGCAGAACGCAATCCAGGCCATGCTGTGTATCGTTGTTACGGCAGTTGTCCTGTCGGCCGTGCCGGCTGCGGCCCTGGACTACCCAGCGCCGGTGGAGGGAAGTTTCCTCATCGAATCCTTCACCTTTGATGACGGTAGCATGCTGGACCTTCGGCAGCACTACCGCACGCTTGGCAGCCCCCGCCGCGGGCCAGATGGCAAGGTCAGCAACGCGGTGCTTGTCATGCACGGCACCACTGGTCAGGGCGGCGGTTTTCTCAGCGATAATTTTGCCGGGGTATTGTTTGGCGAGGGCCAGCTGCTGGACGCATCGGAGTATTTCATCATCCTGCCCGACGCCATCGGCCACGGCCAGTCCAGCAGACCGAGCGACGGCCTGCGAGCTGAATTCCCGCGCTACACCCTGGAGGACATGGTCCGGGCACAGTACGAGCTGCTGACCGAGCACCTGCAGGTCGACCACCTGCGGCTGGTCACCGGCACCTCCATGGGCGGGATGATGAGCTGGATCTGGGGCTACAGCTACCCTGATTTCATGGATGCCCTGCTACCGCTGGCCAGCCTGCCGGTGGAGATCGCCGGACGCAACCGCATGACCCGCAAGATGATGATCGATGCGGTGAAAGATGACCCGGAGTGGCATGGCGGCAATTACGAGGAGCAACCCCCCGGGTTGAAGGAGGCAATGTATGCGCTGTTATTCATGGTCTCCAGCCCCCTGCAGTACCAGCTGGCCGCGCCGACCCGGGAAGCGGCGGAAGCAATGATGGATGAGGTGGTCGAACGTTATCGCTCCAGCATCGACGCCAACGACCTGATCTACGCCTTCGACGCTACCCGCTTCTACAACCCGGCACTGCATCTGGACAAAATCACAGCGCCGCTGGTTGCCATCAACTCTGCAGACGACCAGGTCAATCCGCCGGAACTCGGCATCCTGGAAAAGGAAACCGCGCGAATTCCCGGTGCCAGGGCTGTGGTCCTGCCGATTACCACCATGACCCGCGCCCACGGCACTCACTCCCAACCCACCATCTGGGGCCCCTACCTGGCGCAACTGCTGGCGGCGACTGCTGGCAATGCAGAATCCAGAGGCCGAGAGGCACTGCTGGATACGGCCCACCCGGCGTGGCGTGAACAGGCGCCGGCGGAATTCGTGGCGCGCTTCATCACCACTGAGGGCGCGTTTGAGATCCAGGTCACCCGGGCGTGGGCACCATTAGGCGCAGACCGCTTCTACCAGCTGGTAAAAAATCGTTTTTACGATGGGGTGCACATCAACCGCGTGGTTGCAGGCTACATCGCTCAGTTTGGTCTGAACCCCGATCCCGCTGTGACCGCGGTCTGGAACGGCAACAGCATCGACGACGACCCCGTGCAGGCCAGCAACACAGCCGGCAACATAGGCTTTGCCATGACCGGGCCCGATACCCGTTCCACCCAGGTGTATATCAATCTTGGTGACAACTCGCGGCTGGATGCCGACGGCTTTGCTCCGTTCGGTGCAGTGAGCTCAGGGATGGATGTCGTGGAGAAATTGTATCCGCTCTACGGCGAGGAGGCCGGCGGCGGCATGCGCGGGGGTCGCCAGGACCCGATTGAGCAGGAGGGTGCCGCCTGGCTGCTGCAACACTATCCCCTGCTCGACTACATTATCCGCGCGGAAATCGTACGCTGAACTGGATCAGGCAGGCGGCCCAACAGCCTCAGACTCGCCAGTGACCAGGTCCCGCAGGGTGGCATCGGCCAGCGCTTCGTTGATCGCCTGATCCATGCGGCTGAGGACGTCGTCCACCGGCAGTTCTGACACCACCTGCCGTTCCAGAAGCGTCTGTTCCTCCCTGGGGCCGCGGATGAAGCCAAGTAGCTGCGCCAGCCCCAGGGTTGCGGGATCCTGAGATAAAAGATACTCCGGCGGTTCACTGGCGGTCTCCACCAACAAACCCCGCTCCTGCAGTAGCAGCACCACTTCCCCGACCCGATCCATCGGCAGCTGCAATTGATCCGCCATGACATCCAGGGTCAGGGACTTGCCCCGGTGCACAAATACATGGGCGATACGGTACATCACCAGCAGCGCGAGCTGCTCCCGGAAGCGGCCGCTCAGGGGGATCCGTTTGTCGGTCAAACGGATCCGATCGGGGTATTGGTGGAAAAAGGCCACCTGGGCGCCAATGAGTAGAATCAGCCAGCTCAGGTAGAGCCAGATCATGAACATGAGCAGGATGGCGAAGCCGGCATAAACCGCTGCATACCTGGTGGATCCGGCGGCGAACTGGGCGAATACCATGCCCGTGCCCTGCCACAGGACACCACCAACGAGAGCGCCAACCAGGGCGGAACCGAACTTTACCCGGGTATTGGGCACGAACATGTAAACGAAGGTGAAGGCCAGCGTAACCAGCATGAACGGCACCAACCGCGAAATCCATACCAGCAGGGTGCCAAAAGGCTCCACTTCCATCAGCGCCAGCATGAAAGTGCTGCTCATCATCGACGCGGTCAGACCCATGGCCGCAAATACCAGCACCGGACCCACCATGATCACACTCAGATAGTCACTGAAGCGACGCGAGAGGGTCCGGGACGACTCGGCGTGCCAGACATAGTTGAACGACACTTCCACTTTCTGGATCAGGGATATCACTGTGTAGAGCAGCAGCGCCATACCGACCGAACCCAGCACCCCCACTTTCATGTTTTCCACAAAACCCAGAATACTCACTACTATTGCATCCCCCTGCCCACCCAGGGGCCGTACCAGGTTGTAGAGCAGGGGCTCGATCTGGTTGTGGACACCGAAGGCCTTGAGCACCGAAAAGCTCACCGCGATCAAGGGCACCATGGACAGCAGGGTGGTGAAGACAAGGCTCATGGCACGCAGCGTCAGCTGGCCACTGGAGACCTCCCGGATGAGAACGAACAGGAAGCGGATGGCCTTGTAGGCGGCTCGCTGTAGCCACGACAGATGCGCGAGATCCTTCCGCCACAATTCGTTGAGCAGAAATCCCCTGATCGTTCCGTAAACACCCGCCGGGGTCTGCATGGTGTCCTGCTCCTCCGGTTTGCCAATAGTTGCCCATGATAGCGCATAATCTCCTGCGCTGACGGGCATAGGCCCACGCCGGAAATTCCGCTATTCTGTGACCCGGTTTTCGGGTGCCAAGACTGCAAGGAGAAAAGCAATGATTGGATATATCACTATCGGCGTTAAGGACATGGCCAAGGCCAAGACCTTCTACGGTGAACTACTGGCCGACCTCGGTGCCAGTGTCATCCTGGAGATGGACCGCATCGCCTTCATCGGCAAGGGCATGGACCAGCCCATGCTGGCGGTCTGCGTTCCCTACAACGAGCAGGACCCACACCCCGGCAACGGCAACATGTTTGCGCTTGGCGGGGGCACCAAGGAAAATGTCGACAAGCTGTACCACAAGGCTATCAGCCTCGGCGCCAACTGTGAGGGCGAGCCGGGCCAGCGTATTCCCGACATGTTCTATGGCGCCTATGTGCGCGACCCTGACGGCAACAAACTGGCGTTTTACGTCTTCGGCTAGTGACGCCGAAGTTCAATCCTCAAGCAGAAACCGCTGCAGGCGTTGTTGCAGGCAGCGGTTTTCCAGCCGCAGCTGCTCCTCCTGCTGCTGTAGCTCGAGGATCATGGCGATTGCCACCCATTCCAGCTCCAGATCTCGATGCAGTCTAATTGCCCGTTTGACCCACTGCACGCTGCGGGTCTCGAAGATCCAGTCGTCGACCTCCCCGGCAACGGATACCGGGCTGACAATCTCATGTTCCACGATCGTGACCAGCCACTGCCGTGACACCTGCTCGCACTCACACAGTTCCCGCAGGGATATTCTCAATGCACTGCTGCTCATATTCACTTACCCCACTCTGCCCGCGGATCGAAGGTGGACTGCTCTGCCAGCTGCTGCCACAGCGCTTGCACTGCCGCGGGACTCTGTTTCGGCATCACCACGTTCAGCAGTACGTACAGGTCGCCGCGCCCGACCCGCCCGACCAGGCCCTTGCCCGCAATGCGCAGTTTCTGGCCGGACTGACTGTTGGGCTTCACGGTCAGGCTGATTTTACCGGTCAGGGTTGGCACCGTGATCTTGGCCCCCAGCGCCGCTTCCCAGGGTGCGATCGGGACCGTCAGGAGCAGATTGTGGCCCTCCACATCGAACAGTGGATGAGGCACCAGGCGCACGTGCAGGTAGAGATCGCCCGCCGGGCCATCACCGGGGCCGGGCGCACCCTGACCCCGGACGCGGATCCTCTCGCCATCACCAATACCGGCCGGGATGGTCACCTTCAGGGATTTTTTCAGTTGCTGCGGTTGCCCCTGCACAACTACCGATAGCCGATACTCTACCGGTTTACTGAAGGACTCCAGCGTCTCCTCGAGAAATAGTGGCAACTCTATCTCAACGTCCTGCCCTGGCCGGCTGTTGCCGCTCGCCGCACCCTGCTGCTGAAAACCAGCGCCAAAAATACTGTTAAAAAAGTCGGAGAAGTCTCCATCGAACTTTTGCGAGCCGGCTCCGGCGGATGATTCCCAGCCCGGAGGCGGCTCAAACTGCTGGTCGCGACGACCACCGTAGCGGCGCAGCTCATCGTATTCAGCTCGACGGCTGGGATCCTTGAGTACCTCCCAGGCCTCGGCCACTTCCCTGAAGCTGGCTTCGGCCCCGGGTTCGGGATTCATGTCCGGATGATACTTGCGCGCGAGCTTGCGGTAGGCGATTTTGATATCCTTGACATCAGCATCTGCCGTGACGCCCAGTATCTGGTAATAGTCCTTGAATTCCATAAGGCTTCCTGGAATCTGGCGTGGTGTTCGGCTATCAATGTACACAGGGACCAAGAAGGGAGCAACGTCCAACAAGCCGTAGCCGCGACCTGCCTGCATACCCCAAACGAGGTATGCAGCTGTATCGTGGTGGCACTAATGTGTGCGCCCGTGTTTTGACCAACTACAACCAGAGGTTTCCAGAATGATCGCACGCAAGCCCATGCCCCTGCTCGTCGCTGCCTGTATCGGTGCCGGCAGTGGCAACCTGATGGCCCAGGGACTGGAAGAAGTGGTGGTTACCGCTCAGAAGCGAGAACAGACCCTCCAGGATGCTCCAATTTCCATCGCGGCTTTCAATGCCGACACCCTGGAGCAGAAGGGCGTCAGCAATATCGACGACCTCGGCACCTCGGTGCCCAACGTCAAGATCACCCGCTCACCCTCCAATACCTCGGCGGCAACCATCGCCATTCGCGGCTCGGCGACCATCAACCCCGCCATTACCTGGGAGCCCACCGTGGGCATCTACCTGGATGGCGTGTTTATCGGCAAGAACGTCGGCGGCATATTTGATATCGCCGAACTCCAGCGCGTGGAAATGCTGCGTGGACCCCAGGGTACTTTGTACGGCAAGAATACTGTCGGCGGCGCAGTCAATCTGATCACCACCAGACCCACCGGAGAGTACGGCGGCAAACTGCGCCTGGGCGCGGGTAACTACGATCTGCGGACCGTCTATGGAACTGTCGATCTTCCCGCACTGGAGCTGGGCGGCGCCGGCGAAATCATGGCCAAGCTGACCGGTTCCTACCGCAAGCGCGACGGCCTCTATGACAACGTCAATGATCCCTTCGGCAACCCGTTCGCAAACCCCGTGCTGATTGATGAGTTCAACGACCTCAACAACCGGGTCGGCCGCTACGACATCCTCTGGGACGCCACGGACCGCTTCTCCCTGCGCTACACCTGGGACTACAGCGACCTGGACCTGGCTCCGTCCAAAAACCAATTGACCTTCATTGACCCCAATGACTTCTTCGGCATCAACGCGCTGCTGGCACCCTACGTGACCGGCGAAAACGACAACCGCAGCAGGGTCAGCCTGGATCAGGCCAAGTTCGAGCGCTCCAAGTCTATCTCCCAGTCCCTGTTTGCGGACTACGACGCCGGCACCTGGGGCGCACTTGGTGACGTGACCCTGCGCTACATTGGCAATACCCGCACATTGAGTTGGGACGATGACATCGACATCGACGGCTCGCCGGTGAACCTGTTCACCTCCGCGCGGTTCATCGACTATGACCAGGTCTCACACGAGCTGCAGATGATAGGCACCACGGACCGTACCAACTATGTACTCGGCCTCTACTACTTTGAGGAAGAGTCCGACGTATTTAACCCGATCAGCTTCTTCGGTGCTTTCGGTGCGCCAATCTCAAACAACCGCTACGGCTTTGACAATGACTCCATCGCCGTCTTCGGCCAGGTCGACTGGCGCCCGGCCGCCGCCGCATTCCAGGATCGTCTGACTCTTACCCTGGGCGTACGCTGGACCGAAGAGACCAAGGACACCTACATCGACCACCCCAACGATGTTGACGCCATGGGCAACCCTGCGCCTTTCTCCGGCCAGGCCAAGAAAACCTTCGACGACGTATCCCCGACCTTCGTTGCGGCATGGGACGCCAGCGACAACGTGAACCTCTACGGCAAGATCGCCAAGGGCTGGAAAGCGGGCGGGTTCAATGGTGAGGCACCCTTCGAGGCTGCCTTCACCACGCCCTACGACGCTGAGGAGATCCTGTCCTATGAGCTGGGCGTCAAGTCGCGCTGGATAGACAACCGCCTGCAGGTGAATGGCGCCTTGTTCTACAACGAATCAACCGACATGCAGATGTCCATTTTCGTTGCCGGCAGCAGTGCCGCGTCCATCGTCCAGAACGCCGGTGAAGCAAACATTCAGGGCTTCGAGGTGGAAGTAGTTGGCTTGCCGATGCCGAACCTGGAGCTCTCCGCCAGCTACGGCTACCTGGATACCAGCTATGGCGAATTCATCGAGAACGGCGTCGATGTGAAAGACCAGAAGGACTTCCCCTACGCACCGCAGAACAGTGCCGCATTCTCCGCCGAGTACGGCCTCGCAGCGGGCAGTTGGGGCGACCTGACCGCGCGTCTGGACTACGAGTTCGTGGACCGCCACGTACCCTATATCGAGCCCTCCCAGAATGCGACCTCTCAGGTCAAGCCCTACAGCCTGCTCAACGGCCGTATCACCCTGGCCAATATTCCTGTGGGTAACGACCAGTCGGTGAGGTTTGCATTCTGGGGCAAGAACCTGCTGGACAAGGAATATCGCATCAACACCATTCCCTTCGGGATCTGGACTGCCAGCTACTACGGTGATCCCCGTACCTACGGGATCGAGGCTACCTACGAGTTTTAGGACTCACGCTCCCAGAGTGGCGCCTGCGGGCGCCACTGTATTAGCTACACTTCACTTTCTTGCTGCCGGAGCCAAGCCCATGGACCCGAACCTTGAACAACAGCTGCAGGCCCTGCTCGACAAGCAGGCGATCATGGAGCTGATCAACGCCTACTGCAATGCCGCCGATCGCCACGACAACGAGAAATTTCGCTCGCTGTACCACGAGGACGCCATCGACGACCACGGCTCCTTTTTCAAGGGCCTGGCGATGGAGTTCATCGATTCCCTGCCGGATATCCAGGCCAACATGGAGATCCTGCACCACAACGTGACCACGGTGAATATCAAGCTGGACGGCGACCGCGCCGAGGGCGAGGTCTACATTATCGCCTTCCACAAGATCAGCAGCGACGAAGGTCCATTTGACCTGCTGATCGGCGGCCGCTATTTTGACCGCTACGAAAAACGTGATGGTGTCTGGAAGTTTAGCTACCGCGCAGTGGACGCGGATTGGGCCAACCTGCACCAGCCGTCTATCGTCAATCTGGACAATCCGGTCATCAAGGGCGCCCACATCGGCAAGCCCGGCCTGTCGGACCCGTCTTACTCCATTTTCGAGCTACTGCAGTGGGGCAAGCGCTGAATCGCCGCCCATCTGGCCAAAACTGACAAGGGATACCCGTGACCAAGCAAGAACGGCTGCAAGCCGCGAATGAACATTTGCCACCCTGCCTGCAGATCCTCAATGCCCGGATGCTCGACTTTGACAGCGAGGCCGGTACCGCGGAACTGCAGTTTGACGTCAGCGAGCAATTTTGCCACTCGGTAAATGTCGTCCAGGGCGGCAACGTCACCGCAATGCTGGACGCCGCCATGTCCCATGCCCTGTTCATGCAGGAAACCGATGTTGTCGCCCTGCCTACGCTGGAACTGAAGGTAAGCTTCCTCGAGCCTACCCTGGCGGGGCGTATTACCGCGCATGGCAGGGTAATCAAGAGCGGTCGCAGCATCGCCTTTCTGGAGGGCACCCTGATCAATGCCGAGGGGCTGGTGGCAGCGACCGCCTCCTCCACCGCCAAGCTCGTTCGACGCAAATAGGTCATCCCATGCCCGGCTACCCTGCCCGAATCGCCCTGGTGACGCTATTGGCAGGGCTATCCTCAGGGCTTGGCATCCAGGCAGCCCAGGCCCAGGACTACGAGGGCTGGCAGACCTACGGCGGCGATCAGGGCAATAGCCACTACTCCGAGCTGGAGCAGATCAACCGCGCCAATGTAGGGGAGCTGGAGCTGGCCTGGCGCTATGCCAGCGCTCACGGCCACACCCTGCCCCCCAGCTCGGAACTGCAGGTCAACCCGATCGTGGTAGACGGCGTGCTGTACGGGCGCAACCCGCTGCACAACGTGTTTGCGGTGGACGCGGCCAGCGGCGCAGAATTGTGGACCTTCAGTCCGCCGCTGGAACATGTCGGCATGTCCAATATGCGCGGAGTGACATACTGGCGCAACGGCGATGACGCCCGCATTCTGTTCAGCACGGGCCACTTCCTGATGGCCCTGAACGCGCGCAGCGGTAAACTCATTGCGGGGTTTGGCCGCGAAGGCCGTGTCGATCTTCGCGAGGGCCTGGGCCGCGATCCGGAACTGATCAGTATCAACACCCCCTCCCCCGGCGTCATCTTCGAGAATCTGATCATCATGGGCTCGGCGGTCACGGAGACCGCCGGCTCCGCCCCCGGCGACATCCGTGCCTACGATGTGCGCAGCGGCAAGCTGGCCTGGACCTTCCACACCATTCCCAAGCCAGGCCAGTTTGGCGCCGATACCTGGCCCGAAGGCGCCCGCGACAGCGCCGGTGGTGCCAATGCCTGGGCCGGCATGAGCGTGGATGAGGCCCGGGGACTGGTGTTCGTCCCCACCGGCTCGCCGGCACCGGATTTCGACGGTTCCGCCCGTCACGGTGCCAACCTCTTTGGCAACACCCTGCTGGCCCTGGACGCACGCACCGGCGAGCGGCGCTGGCATTTCCAGACCGTGCACCACGATCTCTGGGACCGGGACCTCAGCTCGGCACCAGCGCTGGTTACTATGACCGCAGGTGAACAGTCCCGTGACCTGGTAGCCCAGGCCTCCAAGGAAGGTGTGGTGTACCTGTTCGACCGCGACAATGGCGAACCTGTTTTCCCGATCGAGGAAGTCCCGGTGCCGGGCTCGGACATTGCCGGCGTTTACAGCTACCCGACCCAGCCCCGGGCGACACTGCCGGAACCCTTTGCCCGCCAGCACATGACAGAGGATGACCTCACGGACATCTCCCCGGAAGCCAACGCCGCCGCGCGCAAGGTGTGGGAGGAAGCCCACGAGCTGGCCTGGCTGCGTCCCGCTGGTCTGCGTAAAAGTATCCTGCTGCCTGGTTTCTATGGCGGTGCCAACTGGGGTGGCGGTGCCTTCGACCCGGCTACCAATCTGTATTACATCAACGCCATGAATGCCCCCAACATCCTGCACATGGAAGCAGTGGAGGTCGCCCTGGGCTCCACCATGGGCGTCGGCGAATATGTGTTTCGACAACAGTGCAGCAGTTGTCACGGCGTAAACATGGAGGGCTTCTACCCCTACGCACCGCCCCTCTCTGGTGTTGAGAATCGCATCAGCAAACGCGAAGCCTTCGACATCACCACCGCCGGCAAGGGCCGGATGATGCCCTTCAGTCATTTGTCGCGGCACGAACGGGAGGCGGTGGTGGATTACCTGTTTGCCTACAGCGCCGGAGACCTGGGCGCGGTGGAAGACGGTGACGCTGCGGCCGCGGCAACCGAAACCGTGCACGTATTCGCTGGCTACCGCGACTTCGTCGATGGCGAGTACTATCCAGCGGTCAAACCCCCGTGGGGCACCCTTAGCGCCATCGACTTTGTCTCCGGCAAGATCCGCTGGCAGGTGCCGCTGGGGGAATATGCAGCCCTGAACGCGCGCGGTATCGCGCCCACCGGTACTCGCAATTTCGGCGGCCCGGTGGTCACCGCCGGCGGTCTGCTGATCATCGCCGCGACGGCAGATGAAAAGCTGCGCATCTTCGACAAAACCGACGGCAGCCTGCTATGGGAGTACCAGCTGCCGGCGGGTGGCTATGCCACCCCGGCCACTTACGCCATCGACGGCCGCCAGTACATCGTCATTACCGCCAGCGGCGGCAAGCTGGGGACTCCAACCGGGGATGAGTACCTGGCGTTCGCGCTGCCGGCAAGTTCCCCGCCCTGAGCGGCGAGGCGGCCAACCGGTCCAATCGCTCAGTTGCCGGCGGCGTTTAGCAGCTGGTCGGCGCGGTCAAAATAGCGTGGAGCGTACTTTTCGATACGTTTGCTGTCACCCTTCTCCGATGCCTGGTGGACCTCCTCGAGGTCATCCTCCATCTCCTCCAGTTCATCCTCGATGCGCTCAAGGGCGTTTTCCAGAGTATAGGTCAGGCGATGAATCTCGTTGAAATCGTCGCCCCGCACCTCACCCTTGTCCAGAATGGCGCGCAGCCGCGCGTTATACTCGGTTAGATTGGCGAACGCTTCCTCCAGGGTCGCTGATGGCTCTCCCTTATAGTGTTCCGGGCGGTCGTCGGCGAAGACCGACGCCGACGTCAGGACCAGGGCGGCCAGGGTGAGGGCAAGTTGCTGTTTCATGATGTCATCCTTGGATTTGCAAGCGCGCCGCATGCACGTTTGTCAGAGACGCTTATCCTGCCACAACGGGGATTACTGCGCGACAGCACACGCGTCACTATCATCCACGCCAAATGCGCCTTACTATCCGGGCATAATGACACACGCCCCGAACTGAAAACGGAGATTTCCGGTGAAGAAAACCGCCCTGGTTCTCGGAGTGCTGGCGCTGGTGGCAGCCGGCCTGTATACCCAGCGCGGTCCAATCGCAGAACGGCTGATGGCGCGGCTTGCGCCCGCGATGATGTCGACCAACACCCTGGCAACATTAGAGGATGGCCTGCACCTGGCGGTGTGCGGCGCTGGAGGCCCCATGCCCGATGCGGTCAGATCAGGACCCTGCCTCGCCGTCATCGCCGGCGAGCGTCTGTTTGTCATCGATGCGGGCAGCAACGGCGTGCGCAACCTCGCCCGTATGCGCTATCCGATAGGCGCCATCGAGGCCGTGTTCCTCACCCACTTTCACTCCGACCATATCGACGGTCTCGGTGAACTGATGACCCTGCGCTGGGTACAGGGCAGTCATCAGGACCCATTGCCGGTGTACGGCCCCACGGGCGTCGAGCAGGTGGTCGACGGCTTCAATCGGGCCTACGCGTTGGATGCCCGCTACCGCAGGGACCACCATGGCGAGGCGGTGGTGCCGATGCGCGGCGCGGGCATGCAGGCACTCAGCCTGGATCTGAGCGACGGCACGCTGCACACAGTCGATCTCGGAGCGGGCCTCCGGGTGACTCCCTTTAGCGTGGACCACGATCCGGCAAGCCCGGCGCTGGGTTATCGGGTCGATTACCGCGGCCGCAGCGTGGTAGTGTCAGGCGACACGGTTAAATCCGACGCTGTCGCCCGACACGCCCACAAGGTGGACCTGCTGGTGCACGAGGCGCTATCGCCGGAGCTGGTCATGATCATGAACGACGCTGCCGAAGCCACCGGCAATGCGGGCATGGCAAAGATTGCCCTGGACATCCTCGACTACCACGCAAGCCCGGTGGAGGCGGCGGAAACCGCGCGCGATGCGGAGGTGGGGCACCTGCTGTTCTACCATATTGTCCCGGCGCTACCGTCCGTCCCCGGCGCCGAGGCCGCGTGGCTGCAGGGGGTCGCCGACGTCTTCAGAGCGCACACCCTGGCGCGGGATGGCACCGTGGTGTCACTGCCGGCTGACAGCAGCGAGATCCGGGTCAGTCGTCACCGCCTGTAGGCACTGGATCTGATGCCGCAGCCAAGCATAAAGGGTCAGGTCCTTTATTATTGAAGAATAAAGGGTCAGGTCCTTTATTATTACGTCTCCCCGGGCAGCAGGGCGGCACGGATGTTTGCAGCCATCTGTATCAGTGCCTCTCGGCGCGGCATGGCGGTGAGCGCAGCGAACATCGCCCGGTTCTGCTCACCGGCAACGTATATCGGCCCATTGCGCAGGTTGCCCAGCGCTTCCAGAACCACCTCCCGCGGCGACATAATGCCCTCAAGGGTGGAGCTATCAATGCCCTGCAGGGCATGAGCCTCGGTGTCGGTACTGCCGGGGCACAGGGCCAGCACGTCCACGCCAGCGGTCGAAAGCTCCCCCCACAGGGACTCGCCCAGGCTATTGGTAAACGCCTTGCTGGCGGCGTAGGCCGCCGAATACGGGATCCCCATCAGGCCCTCGACGGAACTGGTAATAATGATACCGCCCCGCCCGCGGCGAAGGAGCTCCGGCACCAGCCGGTGGGTCAGCTGCAGCGGCGCGGCGCAGTTGACCTGCAGCATCGCCGCCATTCGCGCGGGATCGTTGTCCTGGTGGGCGCCCTTGAGGCCAAACCCTGCATTGCTGACCAGCAGGCCGATCTCCAGGCCAGCGGCGGCGGCCATGACCTGATCCACGGATGGCCGCTCGGCGAGGTCGGCACCACAGACGCGGACATCCACTGCGTGAGCCCGCTCAAGTTCCTTCGCCAGGGTCTGCAGGCGATCTGTCCGGCGCGCTACCAGCAGCAGATCCATGCCGCGTGCGGCCAGCTCAATCGCAAAGGCGCGGCCGATGCCGGAGGAGGCGCCGGTAACCAGCGCTGCCGGCCCATAGCGGGCCGCAAACTCAGCTGCCGTCATGGCCTGCCCAGCTTGCTCGGTCATGGGTTGACCCGCCGGGCGCCAAAGCGCGCTGCGTTGGGCTCAACCGGGCGAGATTGGTACAGTGGTTCGCGGTCAGGCATTTGCTGCGCCCCTGGGATTGAACAGGCCATCCGGGGCCAGCTCCGATGAGAGAAAATAGCCATCGTGGTAGCGGCACTGGGCAATGCTCAGGCGCTTGCCCTGGACCCGATACACCAGCCGATGCTTGCCATCAATGCGCCGAGACCAGAATCCTTCCCACCCCGCCCGCAGCGGCACCGGCGCGCCCGACCCGCTTGCGGGTTGCTGCTGTATCGCCCTGACCAGCTGGTTTATGCGCTGATGGGTGTTAGGGTCGTGCCTGGACCAGTACTGGTAGTCAACCCAGGCGCTGTGGGACCAGTAAAGGGTCACAGGTCAAACAGGTCCGCCTGGACCTCCTCCCGCAATGCCACATCCGCTACCGCCTGATTAAGGCTGGCGGTATTGGCGGGGCTGCGCGTCAGGTGCGCCATCTCTTCCCAGGACTGAAAATCCGCCAGGCTCACAAGCACCGCCGGACGCCCGGCCTGGCGGGTAATGAGAACAGCTGAGCGGTCATCATTGACCTGGTCCAGCGTAGCCGCCAGATGGCGGCGAAAAGCAGAATAACTCATGACATCCATGGGGAAGTCGTCTCCAGGTACAGAACCGCGTAGCGATATATTGTGCGCCGCCACCCTCCACAGCGCAACAATGTACCTGTACAGATTCGATAACTTATTGTTTTATATAAAATAGATTTTTGAAGTACAAATTTAAGTACGACCATTCAAACCCGCATCCGGGCGATCGCACCCGCTTTTGCGTACCTATTACAGTACAGGTACTTATTTGGTATCTTGCGCGCCCCTGATTGTAGGTAGCAGCCCGGGGCGGTCTCACTTGCGGACTCCATCCCTCCTCCTTTAATGTATGCCTTTAGACCATGCCCGTTCCACTCTCCGGCAGCCCCGTCTTTTGCGTCAGCACAGTCTGCTGCCGTCACCCCAGGAGCCACTCCATGTGTTGTCTCAGCATCACCCGCCGCCCGTGTGCCCTATTCGCAATCAGTGCGTTGATTATCCTCACGGGCTGCCAGCGTGGTGAACCCCCGACGCTTCCAGAGGTGGTACAGCCGGTGACGGAAATATCCGTTATCACCAGTCCCGCCGACACCCGCGAGTACTACACCTTTACCCTGGGCAACGAGCTGGAGGTGCTCCTGGTCTCCGACCCGGGCGCCCAGACCTCATCCGCGGCGCTCAGCGTCGGAGTGGGTATGCTGCAGGACCCCATGGACTACCAGGGCATGGCGCACTACCTGGAGCACATGCTGTTGCTCGCTACTGAAGACTACCCGGAGCCCGACGGTTTCCTGAGTTTTACCAACCAGCACGGGGGCACCCACAACGCCTACACCTGGCTGGACGTGACCAACTACATGTTCGAGATCCCCAACGCCCACTTTACCGAGGCGCTGGACCGGTTCGCGTCCGTCTTCCGCAGCCCCCTGCTGGACCCGGAGTACATCGAGAAGGAAAAGAACGCCGTACACGCCGAGTGGTCCATGCGCCGCGCCCGGGACTTCGACGGTATCTTCGAACTGGACCGCTCGATGCTGGGCGAGCACCCTGCCAACCGCTTCATAGTTGGCAATCTGGAGTCACTGGCAGACAAACCTGGCTCCACCCTGCATGCAGCCACGGTCGACTTTTACCAGCGCTACTACTCGGCCAACATCATGAAGCTGGCGATGGTGAGCCCCCTCCCGCTGGCGGAAATGCGCATCATGGCGCGCACCTACTTCGGCGCGATAGAAAACAAGGACGTCGCCAGACCCACGGTGGACGCAAGCCTGGACCCAGCCGACATCGGCGGCCAGCGCATCCACTACCAGCCCCAGGAAGACCTGCGCCAACTCAGCCTGGATTTCCTCATCAAGAACAATCGCGATCAGTTCCGCAGCAAGCCCAACCAGTACCTGGCTTACATTATTGGCTCCGACATGCCGGGCACGCCGGCCGCCACCTTCAAGGAACGGGGCTGGGCCAGCGATTTCAGCGTCGCGGTACATCCCGATTTATACGGCAATTACGGCTCATTCAGCATTGGGGTCGAAGTCACCAGCGAGGGCATGGCGCACCGGGAAACCATGGTGACCCTGATTCTCGGTTACATCGAACAGCTGCGGGCAGCGGGCGTTTCCGACCGCTATGTGGGCGAGTTCACTACCTCACTGAGCAACGCCTTCGAATTTCTGGAGCGCAAACGCGACTTCGACTACGTCGCCGAGCTGGCCGAGGCCATGCAGTATTACCCCGTACTGCACGCGGTAGACGCCAACTACCGCTTCGAGAGCTTCGACCAGGCGGCGGTGGACGCCGTGCTGGCGCAGCTGACGCCGGCAGCGCTGCGGGTCTGGTACATCTCCAGGGATGAGCCCACCGAGAAGGAGCTGGAATTTTTTACCGGCCGCTACCAGATACGGCCGCTGGAACTGCCCCCAGCGTCGGCGCAGCTGGCGGCCGCAGAGCAGGCCGGCCTGGCTCTCTCGGCTCTGAACACCTTGCTGCCGGAGAAGTTCGAGTTGCACGCGGCGTCGACGGAACCGACCCGCGTAGTGAGCACAAACGGCGTTGAGCTGTGGTTACAGGGCAGCGAGCGCTTTGCCGAACAGCCCAGAGGCCACACCCAGCTCTACTTCAACACCGCAGCGCGGCAGGAAAGTGCCGCTGGCAGCGTGCTGCTGGCCCTCTGGGCGGACCTTTATCAGCAGCGGCAAAAAGCCTGGTTCACCGAGGCGGCAATTGCCGGCATGGAAGCCCAGGTCAGCGTAGAAGACGGTATCCAGCTGTCGGTAACAGGTTTTACCGACAAGCAGCTGCCTTTCCTGGAACAGGCCCTGACCGGTCTGCGGGTCAAGCCCAGCGCCCAGGAGCTGGAACAGGCTCGCGATCGCTTCCTGCGCCAGCTCGAAAACAACCGCCGCAGTATCGCCATGGAGCAACTGTTCACCGCGCTGCGGCAGGTTGCCTATAGCGGTCGCTATGACGACGACAGCCTGCGCGAAGCCGCTGCGGCAGTCACGCTTGAGCAGCTGCAGGCTTTCATCAACGACACCCTGGCCAACAACCACATTCGCGGTTACCTGTTCGGCAACTATGACAGCGATTACGCCGAGGCCCTCGCCAAAACCCTTGGTTCACAGTTCCCTGAGCGAAGCGCTACACCCTACGCGCGCAGCGATCTCTATGCGCCCACACGCGGCAATTCCGTGGTGTTGACCGAAGACACCGCGGTGGAAGACCTCGGCATGCTGCACCTCTACCTCGCTCCCGAGGCGGGCTTCGCCGGCATTGCCGCGGCCCGCGTTCTGGGCGCGCACCTGGGCGACCGCGCCTTCGTGCAACTCCGCACTGAGGAGCAGCTGGGCTACGACGTGGGCGGCATGGGCAGCGCGCTGGGGGATTTCGGCTTTGTCGGCCTCTACATTCAGACACCGGTGATGAACGCTGAGGACATGTTCACACGCCTGCAGCGCTTCACCGCAGAGTATTCCGACACGCTGGCCGATCTGGACCCGGAAGCATTCAACCGGATTCGGGACGGCGTACTCAACGAGATCAGGCAGCCGCCGCAAAACCTCGCCCAGGAAGCGGCCCCTTTCCTGCAAGACTGGAATCGAGAGCGCTATGACTTCGACTCCCGTGCCCAACTGCTTGCGGCTGTCGAAAACACGGCGCTGGCGGACATCCAGCGGTTTTATCGGGATAACGTCATCGCAGAGGATCGCAGCAGCCTGCTGCTGCAGCTTCGCGGTACCCGGTTTGCCGATGCACCCTTTGCCGTAATTCCCGGTGTAGAACCTATTGCCGACCTGGCTGAATTCCACGCCCGGATGGCGGTGCAGGAGCGCTCCCTGGCAGACTAGCGCGGCAGGTAGAACTGCTCGTACCAGCGCCTCAGCTTGTTGATGGGGCCGTCGCCGTCACAGAGGATAGGATCGGCCTGGTAGACCTTGTCCTTCCAGATTTGAACGTCGGAGCCGAAAGCCGCGTGGGCGCCGATCGCGTATTGTTGCACAAACTCCTCCGGCAGAGACTCCCCGTCCAGGCCGCTGACGATAATAGCGCTGCACAGATCCACCTCGCTGTCATTCACCGGGGTGTGATAGTTCACCCACCAGCTCTTATAGCTCATTATCTTGCTACGCGATTCGGTGTAGTAATACATGATTGCCGGGCCGTGATAGGTGGCGTCGCCCCAGGCGTCGGCCTGCTGTTCGATCGCTTGCAGACTCATGGCCTCCATGTCGAAGGGCAGGCCCGGTGGCACTACCATGCGCGCGTCGGCTGAGCGCTGCACAGTGGAGAGTTGGGTTACCGTACGCTCACCGAAGCGATTCTCGAAAGCCTTTACCTCGCCGCCGTGGACATGGGGGAAGTGGGCGATGTCGACAATGTTCTCAATGACATCGCAGGGCTGGGCGCGCACCCGGGAGCGGTGGAAATGCCAGTCGCCCCAGCCGCCCTCAGCGTGGCCCCAGTCCGGAATGTCCGGCAGGTAGTCTTCCGGCGCTTCATTCAACGGGTCATACCAGAGCGCGATGAAGCCGCTGGCCTCCCGCAGCGGCCAACCGCGCAGGGCGTGGCGCGCCCGCTCGGGAATCTTGCTGGCATAGGGTATGGCCACGCACTCGCCGACGCCAGTGAAAGTCCAGCCATGGAAGGGGCAGGCGATGGTGTCGCCACTGATGCGGCCGCCGTCACTGGCAAGGTGGGCGCCCAGGTGCGGACAGTGGGCATCGACCACGGCGGCGGTACCTGATTCGCCACGAAACAGCACCAGGTCACGATTGAAGTAGTGCAGGCGCTGCACCTCGCCCACTGCCAACTCGCTGGAGAAGGCGACGATATGCCAGCCGCGGGCAAAGCGGCCGGGCTCCAGAAACGCATACTTGTAGTCACTCATGCAGATTCTCCATTCTCGGCAAATGCGTGGCGTGCGGCGATGTAGGCAAAGGTCATCGCCGAACCGATGGTGGCACCGGCTCCGGGATAGGTATCTCCCATCACTGCCGCACTGGTATTGCCGGCGGCATACAGGCCTGGAATTACCGCGCCGGATTCATTCAATACCCGGCCGTACTCATCACAGCGCAGGCCACCCTTGGTATCGAGGTCGCCGGCCTCGCAGCGCAGCGCATAGTAAGGGCCGGTTTCCAGCGGGCCCAGGCAGGGGTTGGGCTGCACCTTCGGGTCAGCGTAGTAGCGGTCGTGCTCGCTGTCGCCGCGGCCAAAGTCAGGGTCCAGCCCGAGCCGGGCGTTGGCATTGAAACGCTCGACCGTCGCGGCGAGCGCCTGAGCATCGATTCCCAGTTTCGCCGCAAGGGCAGCGAGGCTATCCGCTTTGGTCAGCAGGCCAGAGCTGAACATTTCTGGCGGCAGGTTCTCATCCCGGGTCATCTTGCCGGGCTTGATGTGGCCCACGGGATAGCGCTGGCGGTAGCC
>JBGTGB010000261.1:0-5883 GCA_041746975.1 Haliea sp.
GGGTGCGAGGCAGGCGCGAAGAAAGTGATTTTTACCGGCTTGAAACCGCAAAAGCCAAGGATCTGGCCTTTCAGCTGTCGCAAAATCGCGTCGCCGTAGGCCAACCACAGGAAGCTGCGAGGAGTATCGGACGTAATGAGCACTCGAGCCGAACGGCCCTTGAGCAGCGGCGCAGGCAGGCCAATAGACGTGGTCTTGTCGGTCGTGAAGGTTCGTCCGTTCACGAAGACGCGGTCAATCCAGCCCTTGAGCTTGGCAGGAAAACCACCCCACCAAAGCGGAAACGCCAACACGAAATGCGAACACCACTCGAGGTTCTGTAGTTCCTGTTCGAGCACCGGCTCCAGCGGCTTGGCGTTGGTGTAACCCGCCTTGCCGCGATCCAGATCAAAACTCAGGTCAGCCAGCTGTGACACTCGCACCTCGTGCCCGGCCGCGAGTGCCGCAGCCGCGTAACGGTCCATCGCCTGGCGGGAGAGTGAGCTTGGGCCGGGATGACCGTTCAGAATGTAAATGCGCTTTGACATGTAGATTTTGTAATTGTATTTCCCATTTCCAATCAGAATAGCCGTGAGTATATCCCAGCGATATTTCGATGTCCGGAATGCCTGGAAAGGGTTGGAAGCAGTCGTCGCGCTTGTCGGAACCGAACGTCTCAAAGTAGGTGCGAAAGCGGTCAGCTCGCTAACTTCCCTTAACACCTCAAGGCGGTCTTTAGCGAGGTGAGAAAATTTAACAGCACTGAAGATATGGGTATTGGCTGTTTAGCGACGAAATGACTGTTTTTGGTCGGATTCGAGTTTTGCCCGTGCTTAGTGGACAGTTTTTAAAGACCCTTGGACTTCCCACGGTGCGGTAGACACCTCCGGGCTATGATCCATAGCGGCCCCCGAAACACGGACACTCCGCATCCCGTAAAGTAGAACCTGATTCTTTAGGCTCTAATCCAGCTCGCCGGCGGAAGCGGGCAAGGTCAGGAGACACGTAGCCAGCAGCACCGTAGCCACCACACCCGACGCGCCTGCCAGTGGTAGATCACCAAAGACATCACGACCCGCAGCCATCGAGGCCGTATTGCTTAGCAGCGCGACGAGCCCAACGAATGCACACGCTCCACCAAACAGCTGTGATCCCGCGCTGAGCCTCGTCCATCCCATCACGATCAGGGCAAGCGCCAGCAGCACCTTGGCCGCGTTGTAAATCATAAAGGAAAATGCGACGACCGCGCCCGCGGCTGGAGCCAGCCCGTCGACGCTGCCCGCTGCCGCGCGGAATGGGCCAAACATGGTGAGTCCGACAGCCACCTGCACGACGTTGAGCGCCGCTGCCACCGTAATTGCGGACCAGGCAAGGTGCTGTCCCTTTGCCTGCACAAGGGCGGAACCTGCGAAAGCTGCCATGAACACGAAAAGCACGCCCTCTGAGCCCCATAAAAGTTGCCTGGGTACCGCCTCCTCAGAAAGATAAAGTGCGGTGTAAATCGCCTGCGTGATCGCTGCAAGGAACAGCAAAACCCCGGTGATCTGGGTCGTGCGTCGGAAAGAAAATTCCATAATTGCTGTGCCTTTTAGAGACTGATATCGCGCAAATATAACAACACACCGCGTCGTTGGCCACAGAGCTCTAGAATCTAATTTTCTGCTCTGGAGTTCGGGCTCATTGGCCCGGGGAAAACTCGTGCGGAAACGCGGCTTATCGCCCGTACCCGGCGGCCGCCCCCGCGATGACCTCAGGCAGCATTGCATTCAGATGCGGCGGCAGCGTCGACTCGGCTGCAACCGCCTTGTCAATCTGCACGAGATCGGGAATCAGCTACAGCGAACTCGAATTGAGGCCCGGTTATGTCATCGGAACTGTGGGAAGTCCAGCTTTCTCGCCGGAGTGGTTTGATGAAATCTGCATGTGACTAAGGAGATAGAGTAATTGCTGTGGAATCACTGGCTGCTTTAGGAAACTAGGTTGGCAGGTGCGGGCATTCGCTGCCGTCTACCGGCAGCCAGTATAAACGTCAGAAAGTAGGCGAAAGTGGTAGTACCGGCCACACTCCATCAGCGTCACACGCGTACCCAACCTGTCCAATGCGCTGGAAAGATCACTAGATAAGTGTACAGATTCACTTCCACTTACGCAGGAGGAAGTCGATATGTACCCAGCACTCATTCAACGACCCGTTCATATTCCATGGAATAAAGGCAAGCTATCGGGCCAAAAGCGTCCGCTGAAACTCCAAGAAATCTGGGCGATAAGGATTCGATTACAGCTTCAGGAGCGCAATCGCGAGCTGGCATTGTTCAACCTGGCTATCGACAGCAAGCTGCGAGCGTGCGACCTCATGGCGCTGACAGTCACGGACATCGCCCTAGGAGGCCGAGAGCAGTCGAGAGCGCAGATCGTGCAACAAAAAACTGGCAGGCCTGTTCAGTTTGAGATCACGGAGCAGACGAGGCTGTCGCTCGAACGATGGATCACGGAGGCGGGCTTGCATCCCCTCGCCTACTTGTTCCCTAGCACAGTGAATAACGGACTGCATCTGTCCCGACGACAATATGCCCGGATTGTTGACCGATGGGTGACTGAAATTGGCTTGGACCCATCCTTGTACGGAACACACTCGCTCAGACGAACGAAGGTCTCGATGATCCATCGCCGGACGAAGAATTTTCGCGCAATCCAACTGCTGCTTGGACATACCAAGCTGGAGAGTACTGTTCGGTATTTAGGGGTCGAAGTGGATGATGCGCCGGTGTTGTCTGAGCAAACGGAAGTGTGAGAGATAACTGGGCGGCTCCCTCTGCGAGTCGTCCATTTGCTGCTCCGGCAAACTCGAAAGAAGGGCAACTCACACCTCATTGAGGACATTCCCATTTCTTCAATAGTGACTATCCCAAAGCCCCGTCACGTCCCCATGACCGAACACTGATTCTGTTCCCGTGGGGGGCAGGGTGTAGACCCGGCCGGTGGAACTGAGTGGCAGGCGAGCAACCGCGGCGAGCTGGTCGGTGTTACCAGGACTGGCGGAATAAGACTGACCTATTCTTTCTGCGTTCCTTACTGCGTTGGGACTAGCCAAAAACCTCGCTGCGTCCCCACGGTGACAGCAACAGCAATATATTTTTTCTCTCTGCTGTAACCTTTCTCTCCTGTGTCCCGAACTTGTTATAGCACACCACACCACTCATCTCTAAGGAGGCACCATGATCAAGCGTACAATTGTAGCCGTTAGCCTGAGTTTGACCAGCGCGGTCGTTCTCGCCCAACAGACAGTCCAATACGAAGTTACGATTACCAATATCACCCTGGGACAGACGTTTACCCCGCAGCTTGTGGTCACACATCCAGGAGACATCCAACTGTTTGAGCTGGGAGCCCCCCCTAGTGAAGCGCTGGCAATCATGGCCGAGGGCGGCGATACCGGACCCCTGGCGGATACTGTGGCAAACGACGCCACAGGGGTGCAGACGATTCCCGGCCTGCTCGCGCCGGGGATGTCCGTAACCACCACAATAGAGGGCAGCGCGAGAGACGGCTACTTGAGCGTCGCTGCGATGCTCATTCCCACCAACGATGCCTTTATGGCCCTGAATCGCGTGCCATTGCCCAACAATAGATCGACTGGCGAAACCTTTTTGGTGCCGGCGTATGATGCCGGTTCAGAGTTCAATGACCAGAGCTGCCAGAATATGCCCGGCCCGCGCTGTGGGGGAGAGGGATTCTCTCCTGAACCCGGGGAAGGGTACGTCCACATTAGCAATGGCTTCCACGACATTGGCGAAGTGGATGCCGGGGGCTTCGAGGTACTCGGTCCCCGTGTTTATGACTGGCGCAATCCTGTTGCATCTATTAGAGTCACTCGCATAGGAAGATGACACAGGAGGCGGATGCCGTCGCTCCCGCGACGGCATTTCGTATGGCGATAGTGGACGATGACGGCACGAAGCCGTGCGACGACGAGTGTCGATGGTCGGCGCTGATGGTCAGCGCCCAGTCCGGCAATGAGGCAAACTACCGCCAGTTGCTACAGGAACTCTCCGTCGTGATCCATCGGTATCTTTTGCGTCGTTTCGGCCATCACCATTTCATTGAGGATTGTGTGCAGGAGAGCCTCGTTGCGATCCACCAGGCAAGACACACCTATGACAGGCGCAGGCTGTTTCGGCCATGGCTGTTTGCAATAGTTAGGCATAAGTCCATCGATACGCTGCGCAAACAGCGGTCTCATGAGCGCACCGTTGACCAACAACGGGAGATGCTATCTTTGCATGCGCAGATGGCCGAGGCTGAGGGACTGGAAAATGGCGCGATGCGAGACAATTTTATCAATGCGCTTTCGCCGCAGTACCGTGACGCCATCACGCTCACCAAGCTGGATGGGTTGACCACTGCGGAGGCAGCGGCGCGATTACGTATTTCCGAAAGCGCGTTGAAAGTGCGAATTCACCGCGGCATTAACCGACTCAGGCGCTTGATCGAGGCTGATGCGTTATGACGAATCGGGATGCTCTTATTGCGACGCTCAGCGCTGATTTGCAGAGTGTGAAACCCGCAACGCCAGTAGACCGTGTCGCTATCGCCTGGCTTTTGCTAAGCGCAATGTATGTGGTGGCAATCACGCATTTCATGGGGCCGGCACGCTCCAATGCATGGTTCCAGCTCGCAACGGAGCCGAGGTTTTTGCTGGAGTGTTTGGGCGGCTTGCTCGCCATGACAATCGGCGCTGTGGGCGCGTTTCGCGCGGCGGTCCCGGGCGCGCTCTCACGTCGGTTTCTGCTGCTCGCTATTGCGCTTATGCCGATCTGGTGGTCGTTCTATCTCGTGGGGTTGCTTGAGCCGGGAATGGAACCGTCCATGCTTGGTAAGCGACCACATTGCATCTGGGAGACCTTTGTCTATGCGCTGCCGCCCATGGTGCTAGCATTCCTGCTGACTAGACGGTTCTACCCGTTACGGCCGGTGTATCTCGCATTTTCGTTCAGCATGGTTGCCGGTATGATGCCCGCGCTGTACATGCAGATTGCCTGTATGTATGCACCGGCGCATATCCTGGCGTTTCACTTGCTTCCCGGCATACTTGTGGCAGCCGCAGGAGCCGGTGTGGCATGGATCCTGTCACTTCGGCGCTAACGTGGTTGTAGACCGGTCAGAGCCCTTTTAGCAAAAATAGATTAAGGTGCTTTGAGGAGTCAGCTTTCTTCTGTATCCCGATTCTTTAGATCAATTGAACCGAGCGATGGCCACCGGGTGTGCTGAAATCGCGCTTGCGTGGATCCATCTGCCGCTCTTCTTGGGTCGCTTTCAGGCAGCTGTTATCTTTTGCTCATAAAGCAAATGAATTGTTCTCACGCTAAAGACCGCTCGTAGGCGGTAGTGGACCTGGCCGCTTCCTCAAAGCAGTCTTTCGCTTGGCTAAGAATACTTGATCTTGGTGGCTGCAATCGTTAAGGGTTGGAAGACGCCTGCTCGCAGAGTGATGGCGTCGAAGCTACGCGGTCATTCGTTGAGCAGGTGTCTTCTAAGCCTCGGGGGAGGAAACCGCGGGATCGATGCGCTGATCTATGGGGATAGTAGGAACCCTCTGGGGGGTCGAGAGTATTTCTGGCGTCAGAGATGAATCACAAGGCCTGCCATGCGTGTGGTGCTGCCTCTGCATTATTCCATTTCTGACGGTTGGTAGTTGCAGAGAACGTGACTCTTGTGCCCCCAAATGACGAGACACACAAAGCAGTACCAGCGCTCGACGTTGTAGCGAACGCACGCGAACTGTTGTTATCGATAAACTGTTGTTCATGGCGTGTGTCCCGGCGGTGCCCGCACGGGGTGATCTGGCGGGACCGTCTCAATGATCATCATCGACGCACCGCAGGACTTACACACATAGATGGCTGC
>JBGTGB010000262.1:0-5371 GCA_041746975.1 Haliea sp.
ACCGCAGTGATCACCAGAATAGTGGTGCCGAAACGCTCCGTGACGCGGGCAAAATAGATAGTCAGCGGCTGCTTTTCCGCCTTGTAGACGAACGGGCGCCCCTGCGGCCAGACCACCGTCAGGCAGGGCACCAGAATAAAGGCCAGCACCAGTGCCACCAGGATACCCACGGTCATCATCCAGCCAAAGTCGATGACCGGCTGTATCCCCGACACCACCAGAGACATGAAGGCGACGATCGTCGTAATGCCGGTGTAGACACAGGGCACGGCCATCAGCGCCACCGTCTGCAGCGTGCGCTCGTGAACACCCCAGTCGGGGTGCAGGGCGTGCAATTCCCGGTAGCGCACCACCAGGTGGATAGCGATGGCGAGGCTGACAATCAGTAAGACCGCCACGAAATTGGAGGAAATGACCGTCATCCGCCAGTCCAGGAACGCGAGCAGACCCAGCATCACCGTAGAGGTGGCTACGCAGGTCGTCAGTGGAATGACGGTCCAGCGCACGCGGCGGAAAATCACCGCCAGCACCACCAGCATCACACCCAGGATGGCACTGCCAAACAGCACCAGATCGCTGCGGACAAAACTCACCATATCGGCGGTGATCATCGGCACGCCACCTACGAAGATTTTAGCGTGGCTGCTGTAGTCATTCGCGATCCCGCGCACAGATTCCACTAGCGCGCCCTGCGCTTCCAAAGACTGCGCCGTATGCGCCTTGAAAGCGACGACCACTTCTTCAAGCCTTTGCTCCTCGGCACTGGTCAGGGTTCTCTCGGCCTCTTTCTCTCGGAGCTGGTCGCGCTCCTGCAGGAGTTCAAAGTAGCGCTGGTCCCGCTGCAGATTAACTTGTACAGCGGTGAGATCGCCTTCGCGACTGACCAGGAGCTCAGAGTAAATAGGGCTGCTGGTGAACTCCTCCAGCGCCAGTTCACGGTCGATTCCAGGGTCGCTCAGGCTCGGCAGCGGCTCGCCGGAGGTGATGTCAGACAGGCTAACCGGCGGGCTTTCCAATAGCGGCACATCCCAGACTGTGGTTACCGAGGACACCCCCGCTAGCTCCCGCAGTTCATCGGCCATCCGCCGCAGCGGCAGCAGGGATTCGTCGCTGAGCAGTGGCGCTTGCGGCTGCCAGGTGAGCAGCAGGAAATCTTCGGAGCCGTACTCGCCGGAAACCTCGCGGAAAAAATCCAGCGCGGGGTCACCCTGCAGGAGCAGGGAATCGGCCGAAGCGTCCAGTTTCAACTTGCCAAGCTGGCTCGCGCTGGCAACCAGCAGCAGCGCCACCAGCGCCAGTGAGACAAAGGGACGCCGCAAGATCAGCGCGTCATACGTTTTAAGTAAAGGATGTGAGACCATCAGGAATTCGCCGCTTTCAGTTCGTCGAGCAGGATCTGGTGAATGCCACCGAAACCCCCATTGCTCATGATGACGACCCGGTCACCGGGTCGCGCTTGTTCTGTGACTTGCCGTGCCAGCTGTCTGACATCGGTGCTGAGACTTGCCGGCACCGGACTGTCGGCAATGATCTTTTCCAGTGACCAGTTCATGCCCGCAGGCTGGAACCAGTAGACCTGGTCGGCTTCGCGGACGCAATCCGCCAAGCGTGCTCCATGCTCTCCCATACGCATGGTATTGGAGCGCGGCTCAATCAGGGCGATCACCCGCCCCCGGGTGCTGTTTGCGCGCAGGCCCTGCAGAGTCGTGGCGATCGCCGTGGGATGGTGGGCAAAATCGTCATAAACCGTTACCCCGCTGACCTGTCCCAGCAATTCCAGGCGGCGCCTGACGCCGCGAAATGCACGCAGCGCGCCGACCGCATGTTCCAGCGGCACTCCCACATGGTGGGCGGCCGCAATGGCAGCGAGAGCGTTCTCGGCATTGTGCCGGCCGAGAAAGCCCCATTCCAGCTCGCGGCTGTCGCCGTCCGGCGCGGTCACAGTGAAGCTGGCAGCGTCGGCCGCCAGAAGTTCCCCGGCCCAGTGTGCCGGACCAATGCCGAAAGTCTGTGCCGGAGTCCAGCAACCCATGGCCAGGACCTCGTCAATCGCGGTAACGCCCGGGGGGTGGATCACCAGCCCCTCCTCCGGAACACAGCGCAGGAGATGGTGGAACTGGCGCTGGATCGCGGCCAGGTCCGGGAAGATATCCGCGTGGTCGAACTCCAGGTTGTTGATAACAACGGTGCGCGGCCGGTAGTGGACAAACTTGGAACGTTTGTCAAAAAAGGCTGTGTCGTACTCGTCCGCCTCGACCACGAAAAAATCGCTGCCACCGCGGCGGGCCGAGAGCCCGAAATTGGCCGGCACACCCCCGATCAGGAAACCGGGGGCCATGCCCGCATACTCCAGGATCCACGCCAGCATACTGCTCGCGGTGGTCTTGCCGTGGGTGCCGGAAACCGCCAGCACCCACTTGTCCCGCAATACATTCTCCGCCAGCCACTGCGGCCCCGAAGTATAGGCAAGACCGGCATTGAGCATGTACTCCACCGCCGGATTGCCGCGGGTCATGGCATTGCCGACTATCACCATGTCCGGCGCGGGCTGCAGGTGCTCGGCAGCATAACCTTCCGCCAGGGTGATACCCGCTGCCTGCAGCTGCGTGCTCATGGGCGGGTAGACATTGGCATCGGAGCCGGTCACGCGGAACCCAAGCTCGCGGGCCAAGAGGGCAATACCGCCCATGAAGGTACCGCAAATGCCGAGGATATGTATGTGCCGGTTCAAGGTTCGCTCCCTGTTGCGCAGCCACCCAGTTTAGCACGCAGCTCCCCCAACCCGCAGTACGCGGCACTAATACTGCCCATCATCGTCTACAAGCCCCCCGCTTTGCCGTATCATTGGGCGCCAGTAAAACGCCGCTGCGCCCAATCACGCGGGCCCCGGCCTGAGCAGGAATCCGTATGCCAGCCAAAAATGCCTTCTACGCCCAGTCCGGCGGCGTCACCGCGGTCATCAATGCCTCTGCCTGCGGGGTTATCGAAACCGCCCGCGCCCACCGCGGCAAAATTGGCAGGGTATACGCCGGCCGCAACGGTATCATCGGCGCTCTGCGCGAAGACCTGATAGACACCAGCAAGGAAAGCAAGGCGGCGATTCACGGTCTGCTCAGCACTCCGTCCGGCGCCTTCGGCTCCTGCCGCCACAAGCTGAAGAACCCGCAGGAGAACCGGGCGGAATACGAGCGCCTGATCGAGGTATTCAAGGCGCACAACATCGGTTACTTTTTCTACAATGGCGGCGGTGACTCCGCCGACACCTGCCTCAAGGTTTCCCAGCTCAGTGAGTCAATGGGCTATCCGCTGCAGGCGATCCACATTCCCAAGACCATCGACAACGACCTGCCCCTGACCGACACCTGCCCGGGCTTTGGCTCCGTAGCCAAGTATGTTGCCATCTCCACCCGGGAGGCGGCGCTGGACGTGGCGTCCATGTGTGAAACGTCAACCAAGGTGTTCATCCTCGAAGTGATGGGCCGCCACGCCGGCTGGATTGCGGCGGCAGCTGGCCTTGCCGCCGAGCGGGAAGGGGATGCACCGCATATCATCCTGTTCCCGGAAGTGGCCTTCGACCGCAAGCGCTTTCTCGCCCGCGTCCAGCGCACGGTCAAGCGCCACGGCCACTGTGTGATTGTCGCTTCGGAAGGCACCCAGGACGCCGAGGGTCGCTTTCTCTCCGAGTCCGGCCTCACCGACGCCTTCGGCCACAGCCAGCTCGGCGGGCTGGCGCCGGCGCTGGCTGACATGGTGAAGAGCGAATTGGGCTACAAGTACCATTGGGCGGTGGCCGATTATCTGCAGCGATCTGCCCGCCATATCGCCTCCCAGACGGACGTCGACCAGGCCTATGCGGTCGGCAAGGCGGCCGTGGAATTTGCGCTGCAGGGCAAGAATGCGGTGATGCCCGCTATCCAGCGCGGCAAGGGCAAACGCTACAGCTGGCATATCAGCGAGGCGCCGCTGCAGGATGTGGCCAACCGCGAGCGGAAAATGCCGCGAGACTTCATCACCCGCGACGGCTTTGCCATCACCGCCAAGGCCCACGACTACCTGGCACCGCTGATCCTTGGCGAGGCGTATCCACATTACCGCAACGGCCTGCCTATCTACACGCGGCTAAAACTGATGGCCGTGCCGCGCAAGCTGAAGACAGCGTTCAAGGTTTGAGCAGAGCCTGCTATACTCCGCAGCCTCAAAACAGCAACCCTTGATCACAGGAACACCCATGAGCCTCAACCTTGTGCCAGCCGGGAAGAACATTCCCGACGAAATCAATGTCATTATCGAAGTCCCAGCCCACTCTGATCCCGTCAAGTACGAAGTGGATCACGAGAGCGGTGCCATCACCGTCGATCGCTTCATGACGGCGGCCATGTTCTATCCCTGTAACTACGGCTACATCCCCAATACCCTGGCCGACGATGGCGACCCGCTGGATGTGCTCGTGCACACGCCCCACACCGTGATCAGCGGCTGCGTCATTCCCTGCCGGCCGGTCGGTATCCTGCACATGTCTGATGAAGCCGGCGGCGATGCCAAACTGATCGCAGTTCCCACTGACAAGCTGAGCAAGGCCTACAAGGACATCAAGGAAGCCACCGACCTGCCACCCCTGCTGATCCAACAAATCCAACACTTCTTCGAGCACTACAAAGATCTGGAACAGGGCAAGTGGGTGAAGATCGATGGCTGGGGCCCCGCTGAAGAGGCGCGGAAAGCCATCGTCGACGCCGTACGCAACTTTGATGAAACCTCGATTATCGAACGCTAGGCACTTGCCGCCGGGCACCAGTCCGGCGGCACCTCCACATATTGCGCCAAGAGCCCCGGCAGCAGGGCTTCCACCTCCGCCTGCAACAGGAGCGGCTCGGGATCCCGCTGCCAACAGGCTAGTAGCAGATCCGCGGTGATTCGCCCGGCACAGCTGACTGCCAGGGGCGCATAACTCAAGTGCCAGCGCTCAGGCGCCACCCCACCGCGATCCTTGCCATAGGGCCGATAAAAACCATGGGACTCCCCCGCGGCCATGCGCGCATCGAGCCAGCAGTGCAGTGGATCGAATGGGCCTCCGGGCGCGACCTCCTGGGGGCTTAGCTGCGGCGCATAATCCGCCGCTACCGCCGCTGCATCGTAAACATCCAGGTCCGTACCCCAATGGTGACGAGAGGTTCCCGGCAACGCCGAGAAGCGTAGAATGGCGCGAATCCGCTCACTGGCGGGCAGCGCGAGGATTTCGACCGGGTTGCCGGCATCATCGTGCACCGGGCGCTCGCCCGCGGCCTTGCCATTCCAGATCAGGCGCTGGCGCTCGTAGGAGCGGTAGCTGCTGGCGACCGCCAGCTGGAACCCGGCAGCCGCGGCCTCCGCC
>JBGTGB010000263.1:0-10013 GCA_041746975.1 Haliea sp.
GCTCATCACCGCCTCGAGATCGACCCGGTTGGAACGCGGCACGATCACCAGGCGGGTGGGGTTCTCGTGGTCGGATTCGTCGCGCAGGTCAGCCACCATGGGCAGCTTTTTCGCCTGCATCTGCTGGGCGATCTGCTCCAGCACCCGGGAGCCGGAAACCTGGTAGGGCAGGGCGCGGACGATGATATCGCCGCCTTCACGCTCCCACACCGCACGCATGCGCAGCCCGCCACGCCCGGTTTCGTAGATCGCGCGGATCTCCGCACGCGGGGTAATGATTTCCGCCTCGGTGGGGTAATCCGGGCCCTGGACATGCTCGCAGAGCTCGGCAACGGTGGCACGGGGTGACTCCAGCAGGCGGATCGCCGCGGTGACTACTTCGCGCAGGTTGTGCGGCGGGATATCGGTAGCCATGCCCACCGCAATCCCGGTAGTGCCGTTGAGCAGCACATTGGGCACCTGCGCCGGCAGTACCGAGGGCTCGTCCAGGGTGCCGTCGAAGTTCGGCACCCAGTCGGCGGTGCCCTGACCCAGCTCCGCCAGGAGCACATCCGCATAGGCCGTCAGGCGAGATTCGGTATAGCGCATCGCAGCGAAGGACTTGGGATCGTCCGGGGAGCCCCAGTTGCCCTGGCCGTCCACCAGCGGGTAGCGATAGCTGAAGTTTTGGGCCATCAATACCATGGCCTCATAGGCGGCGCTGTCGCCGTGGGGGTGGAACTTGCCGATCACGTCGCCCACCGTACGCGCGGACTTCTTGAACTTGGCGCTGGCCTTGAGCCCGAGCTCGCTCATGGCATAGATGATGCGCCGCTGTACCGGCTTCAGACCATCGCCTATGTGGGGCAGGGCGCGGTCGAGGATGACGTACATGGAATAGTCCAGGTACGCCTTTTCCGTGTACTTCTGCATCGACACCTGCTCGATGCCGTCGCTGTCGATTTCCAATATGTCGGACATGCAAAAAAACCTGCTTGTGGCGGACTTCAGCTACCGGTGGGGTTGTTGCGCAAGCCTACCAGCTGCTCGTTGAGATTGACGATGGAGTTGGCCATATCCACCAGCAGGCTGTGGATAGTAGCCGGATTGCTTCTGATCAGGTCGGTAAACTGCTCGTTCGGTACCTTTACCACGGAACAGCGGGTCCGTGCCCGCACCGTGGCACTGCGATCGGAGTGGGTGAGAGCGGCCATGGCGCCGAAAATCTCGCCTTCGTTGATACGCCCGACAATGACATTGTCGACGATCACTTCCGCGATGCCAGCGGAGAGGTTGAACACATAATCGGCGCGCTCACCCTGGTGGATAATGATCTCCCCCGGCTGATACTCCTCGAAACCGGGGGTGGCTACCGCGCCTTCCCGGGTATTGGCCGCGGTTATCCGCAGCATAAGGCCGGCGTAGGTGATCAGCAGGCGGGTCCAGACCTTGACCGCGCTGGGCTCGCTGAACAGGCGCTGCATGAACTCCAGGCCGGAATACCCGTAGAGGCTGGCACCGGCCTCGCTGCCATAAAACACCGCCATGCCAGAGTGGCTGGTGCCGGCAATATCGGGTAGCAGCAGATCCCCTTCGTCGAGAATGTAGACCGTGCGGTCCTGGTAACGGGCCGTCAGGGAGCCGCTATCGATCAGGTAGAACCGGTTGCTGTCAAAGCCGCGGAAATTGCCGTGCCCGACCGCCTCGACCTCCATCCTGACCGGCGACATGTTAACGATGTCGATGAGCGCTGACACCAGCTCCTTGAACTGCTTGTTCAGGCGCGAGAAGTCCTGCGAAAGTTCTGCGTTAACCAGCATCGCTATGCTCTTTATCTGTTGTCACGGAGACTCTGGCGGCCCCCTTGCCCCGGCGATGAGCCGGCTGTGCAGCCCGCTCACTCGTTCCCGACCCGTGCGGAATAGTAGCAACTTATCCCCTGCCGGAGAATCGCCAACCCGGCTTAATTGCGTATTTCGCCGGCGCACCGCGTGGGCCCGCATGGTAAAATCGCGTTTTTCCTCCACTGGACCCGAGAACGTGAAAATCAGCAAGCAAACCGTCGCCAGCTTTCACTACACGCTGCGCAACAGCAGCGGAAAGGAACTTGAAACCTCCCGGGACGGGGAGGCCACCGCCTACCTCCACGGTGCCAACAATATCATTCCCGCGCTGGAGGCAGCCCTGGAAGGCCTCGAGGTTGGCGCCCATACCGAGGTCACTTTGACCGCGGAGCAATCCTATGGAGAGCGCCGCGAGGATCGGGGGCAGAAGGTTCCGGTCAAGCACCTCGTCTACCGCGGCCCCCTCAAGGCCGGAATGGCAGTACAACTAAACACCGCTGAAGGGCGCCGTCCGGTAACGGTCACCAAGGTCGGGCGCCACAGCGCCGAGATCGACACCAACCACCCGCTCGCGGGCCAGACCCTGGTGTTCGATATCGACATCGTCGACGTACGCGCGGCCAGCGCTGAAGAGGTTTCTCACGGCCACGCCCATGGCGCTGGGGGTCACCACCACTGACGATGAACCGACGCTGGCTGAATACTCCCTTTGCCTCGCTGGAAGCGGGGCAACTGTACGCCCTGCTGCAGCTACGCCAGGCGGTGTTTGTGGTGGAACAGAACTGCGCCTATCCCGATCTGGACGGACTCGACCGCCTCGGCTGGCACATGCGTTGCGTGCACGGAGATACGGTGCTGGCCTACCAGCGCTGCCTGCCGCCCGGGGTGGCTTTTCCGGAGAGCTCCCTGGGCCGCATCGTGGTGGGCCCGGAGGCCAGGGGCACGGGGCTGGGGCGGGAACTGGTGCAACGGGGAATCGACTTCAATCGCCGACAGTGGTCAGCAACAGACATCTACATCGGCGCCCAAGCCTACCTGGAGGCGTTTTACGCGAGCCTGGGGTTCGTCAGCGAGGGCGCACCCTACCTGGAGGATAATATTCTCCACATCCACATGCGGCTGCGATTCAGCTGATCTCCAGCAGCGAGGTGACCGGGCGGCCGGCTAGGTGCGGCCGGCCAGGTGCCGCCGATCAGCTGCGGCTGGCACGGCGGCGCTCATGCTCAAGCAGGAACTTCTTGCGCACACGGATGCTTTCCGGCGTCACTTCCACCAGCTCGTCGTCCTCGATGAACTCCAGGGCCTGCTCCAGACTGTGGCGCACATGGGGCGTCAGGGTCAGGGCCTCGTCCGTGCCGGAGGCGCGGACGTTGGTCAGCTGCTTGCCCTTGATCGGGTTTACCGTGAGGTCGTTGTTGCGGCTGTGCAGACCGATGATCTGGCCCTCATACACTTCCACGTTGGGGCCGATGAACAGGCGCCCACGATCCTGCCGGGTAAACAGGGAGTAGGCCAGAGTCTTGCCCTTGACCATGGATACCAGCACGCCGTTGCTACGCTTGGCTATTTCCTGGTTCTTCACCGGACCGTAGTGGTCGAAGACGTGGGTGAGAATACCGCTGCCGGAGGTCATGGTCATGAACATGCCGCGGAAACCGATAAGGCCGCGGGCGGGGATAATGAACTCCAGCCGGATCCGGCCCTTGCCGTCGGGAGACATGTTCTCCAGCGAGGCCCGACGCAGGCCCAGCTCTTCCATGATCGCACCCTGGTGGGGCTCCTCGCAGTCAATCACCAGCTGCTCGTAGGGCTCCTGCATCACCCCGTCGATTTCCTTCTGGATCACTTCCGGGCGGGACACGCCCAGCTCAAAGCCCTCGCGACGCATGTTTTCGATCAACACCGACAGGTGCAGTTCGCCGCGCCCGGAAACCTTGAACTTGTCCGGCGTGTCGCCCGCTTCCACCCGCAGCGCCACGTTGTGGATGAGCTCCCGCTCCAGGCGCTCCTTGATATTGCGGGTGGTGACAAACTTGCCCTCGCGGCCGGCGAAGGGCGAGTCGTTGACCTGGAAGGTCATGCTGACTGTCGGCTCATCCACGGTCAGCGGCGGCAGGGCCTCGACCTTGGCGGGGTCGCACAGGGTGTCGGAGATGTTCAGGCCCTCGATCCCGGTCACGCAGACAATATCGCCCGCCTCCGCCACCGGCACTTCGATTCGCTCCAGCCCCATGTAACCCATAACCTGCAGAATCCGGCCATTGCGGGTCTTGCCATTGGCACCGATAACAGTGACCTGGGTATTGGGCTTCAGGGTGCCACGGGTAATGCGGCCAACACCGATGACCCCGACGTAGCTGTTGTAGTCCAGGGCGCTGATCTGCAGCTGCAGGGGACCGTCCCGATTCACCGCCGGTGCCGGCACCTTGTCGATCACGGTCTGGAACAGCGGCCCCATGTCCGTGGCCATGTCCGCGTGATCGAGGCCGGAAATGCCCTGGATCGCGGAAGTGAAAACGATGGGAAAGTCCAGCTGCTCATCGGTGGCGCCGAGGCGCACGAACAGGTCGAAAACCTGGTCCACTACCCAGTCCGGGCGCGCGCCGGGGCGGTCCACCTTGTTGACCACAACGATGGGGTTGAGGCCCTGCTCGAAAGCCTTGGAAGTTACGAAGCGGGTCTGGGGCATGGGGCCGTCCACCGCATCCACCAGCAATAGCACCGAGTCGACCATGGACAGTACTCGCTCAACTTCGCCACCGAAATCGGCGTGTCCGGGGGTGTCGACGATATTGATCTGGTAGTCGTGCCACTTGATCGCGGTGTTCTTGGCGAGAATGGTGATCCCGCGCTCACGCTCCTGGTCGTTGGAGTCCATGATCCGCTCTGCGCCCTCGGACCGGCGATCCAGGGTGCCCGACTGGTTCAACAGACAATCCACCAGAGTGGTCTTGCCATGGTCAACGTGGGCGATAATGGCGATGTTGCGCAGCTTCTCGATCAAGGGAATTCCTCGGTCCGGGGACCCAGCAGTAGAAAAAAGGCGGCGGATTATACCCCGGCAGTAGCTGCAGTTGCAGTGTTGGATTATGGTTTTAGTGCTGTATTTCACCCGACCTTGCGCTGTAGCTGGACGGTTGCGCCGCCCCGGGTAGCCAGCCGCCTCCCCGGGACAGCCGAGTCTCACATGGCCGCTCTCAGCCGCGCACCATAATAGTGCGTAAACGCCTTTTTCTGGTGCACAACAATCGAGCATCTGCCGCGCCGTGGTGATAACATACCAAAAATCAGATGCTTAAAGCTCTTCCGCTTTTGGCATGGGTTTTGCTCACAGCTATGGTGCCAAGATTCACTGGCCGCTGTCGGAGCGCTCGCAAGCAACCGCTGCACCAGGAACACGCACTGCGCCGTCTTGTGGCACGATTTTACATCCCATGGAGGAGATACAATGTCAGAGCATACTCTGAACCTGATCAACGAAAGCGAAGCCCGCTGGGTAGACCTGCGATTCACCGACACCAAGGGCAAGGAGCAGCACGTCACCGTTCCCGCCGCATCGGTGAACGAAGAGTTCTTCGAAGATGGCCAGATGTTTGATGGCTCCTCCATCGCCGGCTGGAAGGGCATCAATGAATCCGACATGATCCTTATGCCGGACGACAGCAGCAGCGTGCTGGACCCGTTCACCGATGACACCACAGTGATCCTGCGCTGCGACATCGTCGAGCCCAGCACTATGCAGGGCTACGAGCGTGATCCGCGCTCCGTCGCCCACCGGGCCCAGGAATACCTGAAGTCCACAGGCATCGGCGACACCGCGTTCTTTGGTCCCGAACCCGAATTCTTCGTCTTCGATGACATCAAGTGGCACTCCGATATCTCCGGGGCTGGCTACGCCATCAGTTCGTCCGAGGCGGCTTGGTCCTCGAACCTGCACCAGGAAGACGGCAATACAGGCCACCGCCCGCGGGTCAAGGGCGGCTATTTCCCGGTGCCGCCGGTAGACTCGCTGCACGATATTCGTGCCGCGATGTGCACCGCCATGGAACAGATGGGCCTGCCCATCGAAGTGCATCACCACGAAGTGGGCACCGCCGGCCAGTGCGAGATCGGGGTTAAGTTCAACACCCTGGTCAAAAAGGCTGATGAAGTCCAGATCCTCAAATACTGCGTGCACAACGTGGCCCACGCCTACGGCAAGACCGCGACCTTCATGCCCAAGCCGCTGGTCGGCGACAACGGCTCCGGCATGCACGTGCACATGTCCATCTCCAAGGACGGCGTCAATACCTTTGCCGGTGACGGCTACTCCGGCCTGTCCGAGACCGCGCTGTTCTACATCGGCGGTGTTATCAAGCATGCCAAGGCACTGAACGCCTTCACCAACCCGGGAACCAACTCCTACAAGCGTCTGGTCCCTGGGTTCGAGGCGCCGGTCATGCTGGCCTACTCCGCTCGCAACCGCTCTGCTTCAATCCGCATTCCTTATGTAGCCAGCCCCAAGGGCAAGCGCATTGAAGTACGCTTCCCCGATCCGTCGGCCAACCCCTACCTGGCTTTCGCAGCTCTGTTGATGGCCGGTATAGACGGCATCCAGAACAAGCTCCACCCCGGCGACGCCGCGGACAAGGATCTGTACGACCTGCCGCCCGAAGAGGGCAAGGCCATCCCCACCGTGTGCTCCAGCCTCCCCGAGGCTCTTGCTGCACTGGATGCGGACCGCAGCTTCCTCACCGCCGGTGGCGTCTTCACCGACGATATGATCGACGGCTACATCGAGCTCAAGCAGGCTGATGTGCAGCGTCTGAACATGACCACTCACCCGGTCGAGTTCGATATGTACTACTCCGTGTAACAGGTCCAACTGCACGTTTTCCGGCCCGCCCTGCGCGGGCCTTTTTTCTGCTATCTTCACAGTGCCGCCACCGGGAGAGAGGACTACCGTCATGAGGCACTGTCTGCTGCTGTTTCTACTGCTGCTGCCCTGGGCTGCACAGGGACAAACCATCTACAAGACGACCGATGCTCAGGGCAATACCGTGTTCACGGACAAGCCGCCCGCGGAAGGCGTGGCCAACGAGGAGATCAGATTGAAGCGGCTCAACACCGCGCCTGCGCCGGAGCTGCAACCGACGCGCCCGGCAGAGAACGATAGTCAGGCAGTAGCCAAGCCCACCGTCGCCATTGTCGCGCCTGAAGACCAGACAGTTATCCCGATGGGTGGCGGTGATTTTGACGTGCAGGCAAGCGTCACGCCACCCCTGGGGCCCGGTGAGCGGCTGCAGTTGCGCTTCGATGGCGCCGCCAGGGGCGAGCCGCAGGCAGGAACCAGCTGGTCCCTGCGCAATGTCCTCCGCGGCGGCCACGATCTTAGCATTGAGCGCCTGGATGAGGAGGGCAAGGTCGTTGCAGAGTCCGAGGCCGTCCACGTCCAGGTCATGCGTCCTTTCAATATCCAGAACCGCAACTGATCGCCTGGCGGGCAGAGTCCAGCGAGCCAGGACTGGACAGTCGCCCGCCCTCTGTGCACCATGATGGTGCGCGTAATGGCGAACCCTTACCCAATTCCGCGCAGCTTGGTTCAGCCTCGACCTGCGTAGACTGAATTTCGCCTGAAGTGTGCGCACGCTTACCCGATACTGAGGCTAGCTTCTGGGGATCTCACGGGAGGCAGAGCCAAGCGGCGGTATGGCTTGGTTCTTGCTTTGCCAATGGGCATGCCGTCAAACCGCGGTCGATCATGGGGCAGAAATGCTGCACAAACCCGACATCCTGGATCACATCAGCACTGGCATCATCGCCCTGGATGCCGATCTTCGCGTCACTGCCATTAATTCCGCCGCGGAAGTACTGCTTGAGGCATCCGCCACCCGGTCCCTGGGCGCGCACGCACGCCAGCTGGTACTGCAGTCAAGGGAGTTCCTGCAGACCCTGGAACAGGCCAGGAACACCCGGGCCACCCTGGCGCGCCGCGGCCTGAACCTGACCACACACTCCGGGCAGGACATCCAGATTGATCTTATCGTTACCGCGATGACGGGGGAGAGCGGGGATTACCTGCTGCTGGAGCTGATCCCGGTGGACCGGCTACAGCGGATCAGCCGCGAGGAAAGCATGCTGCACGCCCAGGAGACCACCCGGACGGTCATTCGTGGTCTCGCCCACGAAATCAAGAACCCACTCGGCGGGGTCCGTGGCGCTGCGCAGCTGCTGGCCAAGGAGCTGCCCAATGAGGAGCTGGTGGAATACACCCGCATCATCATTCGCGAAGCCGACCGGCTGCGAGACCTGGTGGACCGCCTGCTGGGCCCCAATCACCGGCTGGTGCTTGAGCAGATCAATATCCACGAGATTCTCGAACACGTGCGCAACCTGATTTCGGCGGAAGTCGACAAACAGGTCACTATCAGCCGCGACTACGACCCCAGCCTGCCAGCACTGCCCGCGGATCGGTCGCAGCTGATCCAGGCGGTGCTCAACATCATGCGCAACGCCCTGCAGGCGGCCACTGCGCCCGCAGCCTGTCAGATCCTCCTGCGCACCCGCTCCCAACGCCAGTTCACCATAGGTGGCCTGCGCCACAGGCTGGTGTGCCGCGTGGATATCATCGACAACGGACCGGGGATACCCCAGGACTTGCAGCAGTCCATTTTCATGCCCATGGTGACCGGGCGTCCCGACGGCACCGGGCTTGGCCTGTCGATAGCCCAATCCATCGTCAATCGCCACGGCGGCCTGCTCGAGTGCGCCAGCGAACCCGGGAACACCCGGTTCACCCTCCATTTACCTATGGAACAAAGCAATGCAGAGACACGCTAGAGTCTGGGTCGTCGACGACGACAGCTCCATTCGCTGGGTGCTGGAACGCGCCCTCAGCCAGGCCGGCATCGACAACGAAAGTTTTGCCGACGGCGACCAGATGCTGGAGCGCATGCAGTCCGAGCAGCCCGAGGTGATCATCAGCGATATCCGCATGCCCGGTATCGATGGCCTCGATCTGCTGTCGCGAATCAACCAGGAATACCCTGAGCTGCCGGTCATTATCACCACCGCCCACTCCGACCTGGACAGTGCGGTGGCCTCCTATCAGCGGGGCGCTTTCGAGTACCTGCCCAAGCCCTTCGACATCGACGAGGTGGTCGCCATTACCGAGCGAGCGCTGGCCCAAGCCCGGGAGAAGCGCGGCGAGATGGCGCTGCCGGAATCCCTGCCGGAGACCGAGATCATCGGTGAGGCGCCGGCCATGCAGGAGGTCTTCCGGGCTATCGGGCGGCTTGCACAGAGCAATATCACGGTCCTGATCAACGGCGAATCGGGAACCGGCAAGGAGCTGGTGGCGCGGGCGCTGCACCGCCACAGTCCGCGTGCGCAGCGTCCGTTTATCGCTCTGAACATGGCGGCCATTCCCCGTGACCTGATGGAATCCGAGCTGTTCGGCCATGAGAAGGGCGCCTTTACCGGCGCCAACAGCAAGCGCGAGGGCCGCTTCGAACAGGCCAACGGCGGCACCCTGTTCCTCGATGAGATCGGCGACATGCCGGCCGAAACCCAGACCCGGCTGCTACGGGTGCTGGCGGACGGCGAATTCTACCGCGTCGGCGGCCACACCCCGGTCAAGGTCGACGTCCGCATTATCGCCGCCACCCACCAGGACCTGGAGGACAGGGTACAGAAGGGGGATTTCCGCGAGGACCTGTTCCACCGTCTGAACGTCATCCGCATCCACATTCCGCGCCTGGCCGAACGCCGGGAGGATATTCCCCGGCTGATGAGATTCTTCTTCCGCAAGGCTGCCGAGGAGCTGGGCGGCGAAGCCAAGATCCTGCTCCCGGAGACCGAGCGCTTCCTCACCACCCTGTCCTGGCCCGGCAATGTGCGCCAGCTCGAGAACACCTGCCGCTGGCTGACAGTCATGGCCTCGGGGCGGGAGATCCACCTGCGCGACCTGCCACCAGAGCTGGGCAAGGTGTCAGCAGCTGCCGCGACCGGCGCCGCCACCGAGTGGAACGAACTGCTCTGCCACTGGGCCCGCAACGAACTGGTGCAGGGCAAGCACCACATCCTGCGCCAGGCGGTGCCCATGTTTGAGCGGGCGATGATTGAAGTGGCTCTGCAGCACACCCAGGGCCGCAAGCGGGATGCGGCGGAATTGCTCGGCTGGGGACGCAACACCCTGACCCGCAAGATGAA
>JBGTGB010000264.1:0-3275 GCA_041746975.1 Haliea sp.
ACCGCGCCGGTCGCCACCGCGCGGGTCGATACCGCGACCGATACCGCGCAGGAGGATGCCGCCAACGCGGCGGACGAAGCGCTGCTGGCGCGGGCCGCGGATGCCGCTATCTTGGACGGCATGGGCTCTAATGCCTGGGCCTTCGGCAAGGACCGCACCGCCAACGGCCGCGGTTTGCTCCTGGGTAACCCCCACTATCCCTGGTATGGCGTCAACCGGTTCTGGGAAAAGCACCTGACCATCCCCGGGGTACTGGATGTCTACGGCGCACACCTGCTCGGTGCGCCCGGGGTTGCCGTCGGGTTTAATCGCAGCGTGGGCTGGAGCCATACCGTCTCGGCCAGCCAGCGCGTGGTCTACTACCAGCTGCAGCTGGTGCCGGGTAAGCCCACCCATTATTTCTACAATGGTGCTGAACGGGAGCTGCGCCGCGTGCCAGTGTCCGTTCCCGTCAGGCAGGATGATGGCAGCCTGGCCAGCCAGGACTACAGCCTGTATTTCAGCCATTACGGGCCAGTTGTTACCCTGCCCGGCATGCCCTGGACCGAAGCCACCGCGTTTACTGCGCGCGATGCCAATGCCGGCAATTACAGCCTGCTTGCCCAGTGGCGCGCCATGAACCAGGCCGATGGTATGGATGCTCTTATCGATGCTCACCGGCACTGGAACGCAATGCCTTGGGTCAATACCATCGCCGCCAGTGCCGATGGGCGCGCGGTGTTCCTGGATAATTCCACTGTCGGCCACCTGAGCGAGGAAGCAATTACCCTCTGGCGCCAGCGCCTGGCTGAGGATGAGCTTACAGCCAGGGTATACAGCGAGCGCGGGTTTATCCTGCTGGATGGCAGCGACAGCCGTTTCGAATGGCAGAACGATGGCGTCGCCACTGTTTCCGGTACCGTGCCCTTTGAGCGCCGCCCCATGCTCGAGCGCGAGGATTATGTTTTCAATGCCAACGACAGCTATTGGCTCAGCAACACCGAGGCTCCGCTGAGTGGCTATTCACCCCTGTACGGCCCCGAGGCCAGCGCTCGCAGCCTGCGCACCCGGATGAACGCCGAGCTGATCGGGGAGGGCGAGTTCAGTATTTCCCGAATCCAGGAAACTCTGTTCGCCAACGAGAGCCTCGCCGCGCGACTGCTGCAGCCAGCTCTGGCGGCGGCCTGCGCTGAGGTCGCGGACCTGGCTGCGCCCTGTGCCGCCATCAGTGGATTCAACGGCCGCTTCGACGAGGATAGCAAGGGCGCAGTGCTGTTCCGGGAGTGGTTGGCAAGCTATCCCTATGAAGACAGCATGCGTGCTGGCGACCTGTTCGCGGTGCCCTTCGATCCGGCGCAGCCCGTCGCTACACCACACACCCTGGCCGACCCGGAGCTCGCAGTGCAAAAACTTGCACAGGCTAACGCCCTGCTCGAGTCAGCAGGCTACACCCCGGATGCGGCACTGGGCGAAGCACAGATCGCCTATCGCGGCGAGCGGCAAATCCCAGTGCACGGCGGCAATCGCTACGAAGGCGTTGCCAACCTGATTATCTCCGACATTCCCGATCATGCCATCGCCCGCCTCGAGCCGACCCGAATAGAGGGCAGCCCGCTGCTCACCGACGCTGGATACCCGGTCACCGAGGGCAGCAGCTTCATCCTCGCCCTCGGTTTCGATGACGACGGCCCCGTCGCTGAGGTGCTGCTCACCTACAGCCAGTCCGGCAACCCGGAGTCACCGCACTTCAGTGACCAGACCGATCTCTACCGCAACAAGCAGTGGCGCGCGGCGTTGTTCGAGCGCGCGGCGGTGGAGGCGGATGCCCAGTCCAGGGTGGAGCTTATCGGCCCGCGCCGCTAAGGGCGCCGCGCAGTCGCCGGAGGTCAGCGTAGCGACTCGGAATGTCATCCCGCTCGGCGGCAGCGCGCAGGTCACAGAGTGTCCGCAGCCCCTTCAGCAGGACCGGCAGCGGCGGGCCGCTGGCGCTAAGGTCGGCCTGATCCTGCAGGCCATCGCGCTCCGCGGGCCGGGCAATAAACTTCTCCACCAGCTGTTCGTGATGCTGCAGGGCGACTGCCCCATGCTGGGCGCAGACCTGCAGAAAGGCGTTGGCATTTTGTTGGAACCAGGGCTCATCGGCGTGCGCCGCCAGATCCTCCAGAAAGCTGTCCAGCAGGCTGCGCCGGCGCATGCAGTCGCGTAACAGCAGCTGGTCCTCGGGACGCATGAACAGGAACTTGTCCACCAGCAGCTGCGAGTAGTAGGGGTCGTCCGCGCGGCACAGGCCCAGCAGCAGGTCGATGACGTTGATCCCGGCAAAGTCCCCTGCATTGGCGCCCCGATATTCGCGCAGGCCAACGCGGTGGGGCTTGTAGTAGGGGCGGACACAGTAGAAAAAACGATCAATATCCAGGGCGTGGAACAGGGCCTCGTTCGAGCACGCCACATCCTCCAGGGCCGAGCGAGCGGCCTGCAGCAGGTCCAGGGTTACCGGATGCGATACCCCCAGCGGCAGGATGTGCAGCAGCGCCTCGGCCGCCCGGATATAGGCCAGCACGCCGCGGGTGTTGTAGTCCAGGAACAGGCGCTCGTCCGCGAGGCTGGTGAAGGACTTGTAGACGCCGTTGACGGCGCGGTTGTGCGTCTCCAGATGGCTGGACGCAAAGCGGGGAATGGCCCCCAGGGAGGCACCCAGCTGCATCGCCAGCGCGGACGCTTCCTTCAGCGGCGAAGGCTGCTCCCGGGCCGGATCGGTGATGCCGTGGCGCCGGCAGGCAGCCATATAAAAGCCGACGTCGCCCAGCAGGTCAAAGCCCTGATCAAAGCCCTCGTCCGTGTTGCCCTCCCGCAGCAACGAGACAATGAAGTCGCGTCCCTCGGCCACCAGTTGTTGCTTGATGCCGTCGCCTATGCCGCTGACGTTCTCCCGCTGCTCCTGAGCGAAATAGAGCGTCTCCAGCTCAGTATTCATGGCCCGGAAATCGTTGCGTATCCAGCCGTCGAAAGCTTGGGTCAGAGGGGTGCGCATGGCCGGATCATCCCGCAGAGCAAGTCAGAAGCAGAATGGTAGCAGTGATCGCTAGTCCCGGGTTGGCGAATGTCGATACACCCACTCTGGCGCCACTCCCGGTTGGCCCCGCGGCTGAGTCCGGGCCTGTTAGTGACACATAATCTGTCCGGTCTTATAGCACATAAACTGTCCGGTTCTACCCAGCGAAGGAATGAGCTGCATGAACCGGTCACACGTGCTACAGGAGATACGGATGATGCGCTTCGAAGAAGCTTATACGAGT
>JBGTGB010000265.1:0-5261 GCA_041746975.1 Haliea sp.
ACCACCCCGATACACAGGTAGATGCTGAAAGCGAACGGGTTGTCATTGTGCCCGGGCAACGTGGGCTTAAGCAGCTGGCTGAATATCACCGTGTAGATGACGATCATAGTCAGCGGGCTGGCCACGGACCAGAACGCCCCCAGCAGTGACTCCCGATACTTGCCGTTAAACTCGCGGAGCACGCTGTTCCAGACGAAACCGCGATACATTATCAGTGCCCGCAGCATCACCAGGCCGGGCATTTGGCTACAGCTCCAACCAAGCCGCTGGTACTCGGCCTGAGGGACATTCCTGAGCCGCCGGGAAGCACGACTGGCAGCAAATGGGTTATTCCCATGGATTGACGACCCTTTTTACCGTGCTGGAACTCGGAATATGTGGTGCAGGCGTGAAATAGGGCAGAAGTTTACTGCAGCCAGCCGTAAACTAACAGCACACCATGTGCTGATTCACTGCCGGATTACGTGGTAAAAGCTGGGTCAGCCCCCTTGAGCGCCCCCACGCGCAGGCGCCGCCACCGCCGCCGGCCGATACTCCCGAAACACCGCCTCCGGCTCCCCCTCAGCCCTGACCACCCCTTCCTCTATCCACACCACCCGGCTGCACAGTTTCTTCACCTGGGGCTCCGCGTGGGACACGAACACCGCGGTGCGGCCGCCGGAGAGCCGGCCGCGCATGGCCTCCTCGGCCTTCTGCCGGAATTCGGCGTCGCCGACGCTGAGCACTTCATCGATGAGCAGGATGTCGACCTCGGTCAGCAGGGCGGTAGTGAAGCCCAGGCGGGCATTCATCCCGGATGAATAGGTTTTCACCGGCTCGTCAAAGGATGGCCCCAGCTCGGAAAATTCCTGGATTTCCTCCATGCGGGCCTCCGCCTCGCGCTTGCTGAAGCCCTGCAGCATGGCCGAGAGCAGCGCGTTGTCCCGGCCCGAGAGCTGAGGCTGGAAACCCAGACCCAGACTCAGGAGGGACACAGTGGCGCCGGGCAGGCGCAGGATCTTGCCCGAGGTGGGCGCAAAAATGCCGGCCATGAGTCGCAGCATGGTAGTCTTGCCGGCACCGTTGCGACCGATAATGCCGAGGGTCTCGCCCTCCAGCAGTTGCAGCGACACGCCGTCCAGCACTTTATGCACGCCGTGCTCGAAGCTCTCTTTGCGCCCGCGGAAGCTGTGGCTGACGTTTTGCAGCTCGAGCAACACCCGTCTGCCCTCGTCAGCGCTCAAGCTGTCAGCACCTTGAGGGCGATGAACCGGCTGCTACGCCGCAGCAGCCACACCATGCCCAGGGCCAGCAGCCCGAAGCCGGCACCGATGCCAAGCAGGTGCCAGCCATCCGGCGCTACCCCCGCCATCAGAATCTGCCGATAGGCATCTATGACAAAGGCCAGTGGGTTGAGCAGGAAAATGAGCTCCGCGGCCGCGGGGTCAGCCAGGCCGCGGGGGTCCCAGAAGATCCCGGACACGAACAGCAGGAAGATGGTGCCCAGCGATACCATGACGATGAAATCAAACATCAGGCACACCAGGAACGCGCAAACGAGGGAGGAAGCCACGATCACAATATAGTTGACCAGCAGCAGGGGGATCAGCCATGCCCAGGCCGCGGTAATGCCGTAGCCGTTGAACAGCAGCACCGCGAACAGCAACAGGAATACGCTCAGCTGCTTGTACAGCCCCTCCTGAACCGTGGCCATGGGAAACAAGCTCTTGCTGATGTTGGCCTTGCTGAGCAGGCCGCCACTGTTGATGATACTGCGGGCGGCCTGGTTGACCGATTTGGAGAACCAGATAAAGGTCAGCTTGCCGACCATCAGAAAGACGAGAAAGTTTTCCGTGCTGTTCTGGAGGATCAGCTCGAAGACAACGTACAACACCAGCACATACAGCAGCGGTTCCAGCACCCACCAGATGTAGCCGAAAAAGTAGCGCGACGCGTCCGCCTTCAGCGACATGCGCGCCATGGTGTCGATCAGGGAAAAGTACTGGATGAGATTCATATACCCGCGCAGAGCGGCTGCCCGAAGAAACCAGCGGGCGAGTTTAGCAGTGCCGCGAATTTTGAGCCACATTTCAGCCACAACAGCTGCGCCCAGGCGCGCGGCCAAGTACACTGCCGCGCATGACCTCCAGAACCCACACTCCGCGGAAACGCTTCGGGCAGAACTTCCTCCGCGACGGCGGGGTGATCGCCAACATCGCCAACGCCATCCACCCCCAGCCGGGCGAGCACCTGGTGGAGATCGGCCCGGGCCAGGGGGCGCTGACCGAGGCATTGATCAGCCGCGAGCTGCGCCTGGATGTGGTGGAACTGGACCGGGATCTGGTTGCCGGCCTGCTGGCTGCCTTCAGTATTTATCCGGGCTTCAAGCTGCACAGCGCGGATGCGCTCACCTTCGATTTCGCGGCCCTTACCCGGGACGGGGTACCCCTGCGGGTGGTTGGCAACCTGCCCTACAACATCTCGACGCCGCTGCTGTTCCGGCTGTTCGAGTTCACGCCCCTGATCCAGGACATGCACTTCATGCTGCAGCTGGAGGTAGTGAACCGGCTCGCGGCCGACCCGGGCAGCAAGCACTGGGGCCGGCTGGGGATCATGGCGCAGTACCATTGCGCGGTGGAGCACCTGTTTGACGTGCCGCCGGAAGCCTTCTCGCCGCCACCCAAGGTCCAGTCGGCTATCGTTCGCCTGACACCCTACCAGCAATCCCCCTGGCCCGACTGCGACGTGGACGGCCTGCGCACTATCGTCCAGGCCGCCTTCGCCCAGCGCCGGAAAACCCTGCGTAACAATTTGAAGGGTATACTTGGCGACAGCGTGCTCGAGGGTCTGGGCATAGACCCCGGTTGTCGGGCGGAGACCCTGCAGCTGGAAGACTTCATCCACATGGCCAATTATCTGGGCAACAACTGATTCGAATGAATACCCCAACAGTAAGCGTCGACGTTATCACCACGTATCTCGCCCGCCATTCGCGTCCGGCGGACAAGCAGTACGCCTTTGCCTATACCATCACCATCAGCAACGCGGGCCGCACTCCGGTACAGCTGTTGTCCCGGCACTGGGTCATCACCGACGCCGATGGCGAAGTGCAGGAGGTGCGCGGGGAAGGCGTGGTCGGGGAGCAGCCGGTGATTGAGCCCGACAGCTTTTTCCGCTACACCAGCGGTGCGACCCTGCCGACCCCGGTCGGCTTTATGGAGGGCAGCTATACGATGATCGTACTTGAGGGCGAGGAAACTGACCCGGGCGAGTTGCCCGCCTTCGAGGTGCCGATTCGCGCCTTTACCTTGCACACCCCGACAGCGCTGAACTGAGGTCGGGGCGTGACGACCTACGCTGTGGGAGATATCCAGGGCTGCCTGCAGCCGCTCAAGTGCCTGCTTGAGCGCGTTGTGTTCAATCCTGACCGGGACGTCCTCTGGTCTGTCGGTGACATCGTCAATCGCGGGCCTAAGTGCTTGAAAACACTGCGTTTTCTCTACGAGATGCGAGACAACCTGGTGATGGTGCTGGGCAATCACGATCTACACCTGCTGGCGGTCGCCGCGGGCGTCCGGACGCCCGCGCTCTCGGATACCCTGGGCAAGATCCTGGCCGCACCGGACCGCGACAAGATGCTGAACTGGCTGGCCCACCGCCCGCTGCTGCACTCTGAGCGCGGCTACACCATGGTTCACGCCGGTATCCCACCGCAGTGGAGCGTCGAGGACGCGATGCGCTACGCCCGGGAGGTGGAGGAGGTCCTGCAGAGCGCGAACTGTGTCGAGTTCCTGCGTAACATGTACGGCAACGAACCCGCGGTCTGGTCCGAGGACCTTACCGGCATGACCCGGCTGCGGGTGATCACCAACTATCTGACACGGATGCGCTACTGCACCAAGAAGGGTGTCCTGGATCTTGTCAGCAAAGGCCCCAGCCCCAACCCCCGGCCAGAGGGTGACAGCAAAAAGGTGTCGCCCTGGTTCAGCCACAAGAAGCGTAAAACCGTCAACGAGAAGATCATCTTCGGCCACTGGGCCTCGATTGATGGCAATACCGACAGCCGCAACAGCATCGCGCTGGACACCGGCTGTGTCTGGGGCGGCAGCATGACCCTGTACAACCTGGATAGCGGCGAGCGGACCTCCTGTCGCTGCAAGGACGGGCGCGCCAGGGATTAACGGCTCAGGCAAGCATCTCCAGCAACACGTCATGCCACAGGTCAGGTTCTATCACCCCCAACCGGCTGACCAGGCGCGACTTGTCCACACTGCGCAACTGATCCAGCAGGATTCTCGCATCTCGACCATCCAGCGTAACCTCGGGACGGCAACCAAGTGGCTGACCCTTGCTGGTGATCGGTGCAATGATGACCCGGGGTAGAGCGGCGTTCATGTCATCCGGCGAAACTACCAGCGCCGGCCGGCTTTTACGAATTTCCGTGCCGACAGTCGGATCGAGATTCACCCAGTAGACTTCGCTGCGCCTGATGCGCGCGCGTTGGCTCACCACACCCAGTCCTCACAGTCCGAATCGGTAGGGAACTCAGCCCAAAAGTTTGTATCGCTGTCTGGCAGAGGAGCAGGAAACCACCCCTCACGGGCATCCCGGAGGGGCTCAATCACAATACACTTGCCCTCAACGCGCATATTGATCTGATCTGAAATGCCACATTCGGCCAACAGTGCCGTCGGAATCAGCACACCGCGAGAATTGCCTATCTTGCGAATTGTCGAGCGCATCGGGGTAAGCTCCGCAGGTAATAACTTTGTTATTACATCACGCATGACAGCTTCACTCAATGATGAATTCAAGGCCAGTTTACGCACTGTCAGCAACGGTGACCTCATCATATCCGCTCATATTTGAGGCTCAGGCGGTACAATGCATCCCATGAAAATCTACCTGGTCGGCGGCGCGGTCCGCGATGCTCTGCTCGGTTACCCGGTCTCGGAAAGTGACTGGGTGGTGGTCGGTGCCACGCCCGAGCAGATGCTGGAGCTGGGCTACCAGCAGGTGGGCAAGGACTTTCCGGTCTTCCTGCACCCGGAAACCAAGGATGAGTACGCCCTGGCCCGCACCGAGCGCAAGCAGGGCCACGGCTACACCGGCTTTGCCGTGCACTGCGATCCGGCGGTCACCCTGGAGGAAGACCTGCTGCGGCGGGACCTGACGGTCAACGCCATGGCGCAGGACGCGGACGGCAGCATCATCGACCCCTACGGCGGCCGGCGGGATCTGGAGCAGCGGCTGCTGCGCCACGTCTCGCCGGCCTTCGTGGA
>JBGTGB010000266.1:0-2061 GCA_041746975.1 Haliea sp.
GACAAGCTCGGGGCGGCCGGTGGCTGAAGTTCTGGCGGCGCTGTCCCGGTTGGAGCTGGAGCGCAGCGTCGTCCGCCACGGCGGCGGTTACATCCGCTGTTGAGGCAGCGTGTGGGCCGGGTATATGGGCCGGGCTTGCCAGCGGCGGGCCAAGCCGGTAAATTTCGCCCTCTTCCCGCTACCGCGCTCTGCGCATCAGGAGCCCACCATGAGCAAGCCCTTTGTCGCCATCGTCATGGGTTCGGATTCAGATCTGCCCGTCATGGAAGCCAGCTTTGCCGTGCTGCGCTCATTTGGGATTCCTTTCGAAGCTCGCATCACCTCCGCTCACCGGACGCCGGAAGTGACCAAGGCGTTTATCAAGGATGCCGAGGCGCGGGGCTGCGCGGTATTCATCGCCGCGGCAGGTATGGCTGCGCACCTGGCCGGCGCGGTGTCTGCCACCACGGTTAAGCCGGTGATCGGCGTGCCGATGAATTCGTCTCTCGACGGGCTCGACGCGCTGCTGTCCACAGTGCAGATGCCCGCCGGAATTCCGGTGGCCTCAGTGGCGATTGGCAAGGCCGGCGCCAAGAACGCAGCCTACCTGGCGGCACAGATACTAGCGGTGACGGACCCGGACCTCGAGCGCCAGCTGCGAGAGGAGCGCGCGGCCAATGCCGAGGCCATCCGGGTCAAGGATGAGGCCCTGCAGGAGTCCCTGCGGAGCTGATTCTGGCCTCCACCCTGCAATTGCGTACCGCGGTGCACGCCCTCGCCGATGGGGGGGTTATTGCCTGCCCGACCGAGGCAGTCTGGGGCCTGAGCTGCGACCCCGACAACCCGGAGGCGGTGGCGCGACTCCTGTACCTGAAGCAGCGGCCGCTGGAAAAGGGGCTGATCCTGGTGGCAGCGGACATTGCTCAGCTCGCGCCATTGCTGGAGGGACTCACCGATGCCCAGCGCAGCAAGCTTGCGTTGTCCTGGCCCGGTCCTTCTACGTGGCTGGTGCCCCATCGGGACCTCGTACCGCCCTGGATTCATGGCGGACACACAAAGGTTGCAGTGAGAGTAAGCGCTCACAAAGGCGTGGCGGCCCTGTGCCGGGCCTGGGGTGGTGCGCTGGTTTCGACATCCGCCAACCCGGCCGGCAGCCGTCCTGCCACAGCGCAATATCAGGTGCAGCGCTACTTCCGCGGCCAGCTGGATGCCGTGTTGCCCGGTGCACTGGGAGGCGCCAGCCGGCCCACGGTCATTCGCGACCTGCTCACGGATCAGGTGCTGCGGTCTTGAGTTCTCTCCCGGGCTGGTGTCCCGGCGCGGCGGCATGCGTATAATGGCGCGCGGAAAGCAGCTGTCACCGGAAGGACCATGCAACCAGAAGCCGTAAAAGCCTACCTGCTCCAGCTCCAGCAGACCATCTGCGACACCCTGGCTGCCGAAGACGGCAGCGCCGATTTCATCGTCGACGACTGGCAGCGTCCGGAGGGGGGTGGGGGTCGCAGCCGTGTGTTGACGGACGGGGCCGTGTTCGAGAAAGCGGGAGTGAACTTTTCCCACGTGATGGGTGACAGTCTGCCGCCCTCCGCCACTGCAGCCCGACCTGAGTTGGCGGGGCGCAGTTACCAGGCCATGGGCGTGTCCCTGGTCATTCATCCGCTGAACCCCTACGTCCCTACGTCCCATGCCAATGTGCGCATGTTTGTGGCGGAGCGGGAAGGCGCCGAGCCCGTCTGGTGGTTTGGCGGTGGCTACGATCTCACCCCCTACTACGGCAACCGCGAGGACTGCCGCCACTGGCACCAGGTCGCGGCGGATGCCTGCGCGCCCTTTGGTGAGGAGGTCTATCCGCGCTACAAGCAGTGGTGCGACGAATACTTTCACCTGAAGCACCGCGGCGAGCCCCGAGGGGTCGGCGGCCTGTTTTACGATGACCTCAGCGAAGGCGGCTTCGACCACTGCTTTGCTTTCATGCAGGCGATTGGCGACTCCTATCTGCCCGCCTATGTGCCCATTGTCCAGCGCCGCAAGCACCAGCCTTTTGGTGAACGCGAGCGCCAGTTCCAGCTCTACCGGCGCGGT
>JBGTGB010000267.1:0-25445 GCA_041746975.1 Haliea sp.
TCTTGTAGGCGTTGTGCACCAGGCGATCCAGGATGGCGTCGGCGAGCGTCGGATCGCCGATCACGGCATGCCACTCCTCGATGGGCAGTTGACTGGTGGCGATGGTCGAGCGCCTGCCGTGCCGGTCCTCCAGCACCTCCAGCAGATCACGCCGATTCTCGGCGTTCAGTTTCATCAAGCCCCAGTCATCCAGAAGCAGAACATCGACTTTGGCGAGGTTGGCCAGCAGCTTGGGATAGCGGCCGTCGCCCTTGGCGATCATCAGGTCCCGCAACAGCCGGGTTAAGCGCAGGTACTGGACCGTATAGCCCTCCCGGCAGGCCTTGTGTGCCAGGGCGCAAGCCAACCAGGTTTTGCCCACGCCGGTAGGTCCCGTGATGAGGATGTTGAGGTGCTCCTTTGCCCACTGGCAGGTCGCCAGTGACTGGATCAGCCCCTTGTCCAGTCCGCGGGGATTGCGGTAGTCGATGTCCTCCAGGGCGGCGACGTGCCGGAGTCTGGCCCGGCGCAAACGGCTGGTCAGGCGCCGGTTCTCCCGCTCGGTGATTTCCCGGTCCACCAGCAGGCCCAGGCGCTCCTCGAAGGCCAGTTCATCGATCTCCGGGGTGGCCATCTGGTCGGCCAGTGCCGCCACCATGCCGCTCAGTTTGAGAGTCTGGAGTCCGTCCAGGGTAGGATGCTTCAACATGGTGCTCTCCTGTCAGTGGTAGTACGCGGGGCCGCGGATGTTGTCGTGTGTTTCAGGCAAGGCCAGCTCCTGCTGTTCCTCCAGTGGTTGTTCGTTCAGACGGTGTTTGAGGATGGATTCAATACTCTTGTAGCGGCAACTGCCCAACATCAATGCCCGCCGGCAGGCCGCCTCCAGGCGTTCGTCACTGTAGGCATTGCCCAGGCGCAATATGCCCAGGCAGGACCGATAGGCCTGCTGCGGGTGTTTGCGGGACCCCATCACAGTCCGGATGAGCTTCTCCGTTGCCGGCCCGGTTTTGGCGGCCCACTTCAGTAGCCGTTCCGGCGACCACTCCCCCGCCTGGCGGTGGGATTCCGGCATGTGCGCGGATACCGTGGTGTGGCGCCCCTTCAGATTGGAACGCTGATGGCTGGCCACCCGCTCGCCGCGGTGGAAACACTCGATCGTGTTGTGCGTCATGCGCACATCGACCTCGCGCTTGATCAAGGCATGGGGTACGGAGTAGTAATGCCCGTCGACAGCCACGTGGTAATCGATGTGAACCCGGGCCTTCTTCCACTCGGCATAGACGTAGGGCTCTGCCGGCAGGGGTTGAAGCGCCGGCCGATCCAGCTGCTCGAAGTGCTCCCGGCGGCAACCGGGCAGCTTTCGGAAGGGGCGGTTATTGAGCTTCACCAGCAGTTCGCTGATGGCCGTGTTGAGTTCTCGCAGGAAGAAGAACTGGCGGTGGCGCAGCGCCGCCAGGATCCACCGCTCCACCACCAGCACACCGCCCTCCACCTTGGCCTTCTCGTAAGTCGTCAACTGCTGGTTGTATGGACAATAACGCAACCAGAGTCTTTACCATCATCCACCCATTCCACCCCAAGCGGGGGCAGCAGTTTACGCTGACAACCCGGCGGCAAAACTGGGGGGAAGACCGCGTCATGTATTTCACCGAGGCCGGCAAGCTCCGGTCCATGGCGGCTTCCTGGACCAGCGTGGTCGAGGAAGACGCCGTTCACCGAGCATCGGCCGGGCGCTCCTGGTTCCGGCTGGATGACCTGCTGGAGCTGTCATCTATCGTGGATGCGATGAAGCATACACGGCGGCGGCGTGTAAAGTGAATTACGCCGCAGTTGTAATATTAAATATGCCGCTCAACTTGAGGGCCGGCTACTGGTTTGGCCATGGAAATCAATATAAATGCAGTAAAATAAGAATAATAAACGAACGATTTCAATATTCTCGTGTTGACACAGTCAATTATACGGCATATATTTTATTACATATTGTCATTGCTGGATTCCATCATGAGCCAGGAAGACACCAAGACCGGCCGCCTCAGAGTACTCGTCTCCCTCAATCCCCACCCCGAACGGGTACAAGCCCCGGCCTTCCAGGCCGATGTTTTTTTCGATCCACGCGACCTGGTCCAGGTCAAGTACGAGATGCTTCGACTGGTTCATGTGGAGGGCGCCACCAAAGCCGACGCAGCAGCGCTGTTCGGGGTTTCTCGCCCGACTTACTACCAGGCCGAGGCTGCCTACGCGCGCGATGCCCTGCCCGGTCTGCTGCCTCGGCGGCGCGGCCCCAAGGGGGCCCACAAGCTCGACGGCCACATGCTGGCATTCATCGAGACTTATCTCACCGAACACGGCGCCACAGGCGCCCGCCGACTGGCAGAGGTGATCCATACCGAGTTTGGGGTGACGATCCATCCCCGCAGCATCGAACGCGCCCTGGCGCGCAAAAAAAAACGCCGGATGCCGGCCGAGTAGTCGCCCTCCCAGTCCAGGCGGTCGAGACTTACGAGAACCTCCGCGCACAGGTACTCAGTGGCGGCCATTGTCGTACCGCGCTCACCGCCGTGCTATATCACGGAATGGCGCGAGGGCTCGCACTACTGGCCACACCCCCAACCATCCCGCCACGCAAACACGATGCACCGGCCCGGACGCTGCCCGCAGTGGAGAATGATCCCGCCTTGGTGAGGCTCCTGACCAATATGGTGTTAGAGATCCAATCGGAGGTACAGCATGTCTACTGACGCCCATCAGAAGGTATCCGCAACGCATTTGGCCCGGGACGCCTATTTGTATGTACGCCAATCGTCGCTGCGCCAAGTCATGCACAACACCGAGAGCACCAAGCGGCAATACGCCCTGAGGGGTCGGGCTGTGGCCCTGGGCTGGCCAACGGAACGGATACACACCATCGACAGTGATCTGGGCCGCTCCGGCGCCGAAGCGGCCGGGCGCGACGGCTTCCAGCACCTGGTGACCAAGGTGGCCATGGGTGAGGTTGGCATTGTGCTCGGTCTGGAAGTCTCACGCCTGGCCCGTAACAGCGCCGATTGGCACCGGCTGATTGAACTGGCCGCCCTCTCCGAGACGCTGATTCTAGATGAAGACGGTGTCTACGATCCCGCGCACTTCAATGACCGCTTGCTACTGGGACTGAAGGGCACCATGAGCGAGGCTGAGTTACATGTGTTGAAGGCCCGGCTGCAGGGCGGCATTCTCAACAAAGCGCGCCGAGGGGAACTCCAGGTTCCTCTTCCGATCGGCTTCGTCTACCAAGCCGATGGCACGATCGCGCTCGATCCACATCAACAGATCCGGCAATCCCTGACGTTGCTCTTTACCACCTTCCGCGAAACCGGCTCTGCCATGGCGGTTGTGAAGCGGCTTACCCAGGAAGGCCTCGAGTTCCCACGGCGCATCCGCCGGGGTATCGGCAAAGGGGAGGTGCACTGGGGCGCTCTCAATCATTCACGCGTCTTGCAGATCCTGCACAATCCCCGGTACGCGGGGGCATTCGTGTATGGACGAACGCGCACTGGTCGTACTGCCCAGTTACAGACCACCGTCAAGAAAGTGGCACGGGAAGACTGGTCAGTGCTCATCCCCGAGGCCCATGTCGGCTACATCAGCTGGGAGGAGTTTGAACGTAATCAATCGACGTTGCATCGCAATCGCACAGGGTTTATCAGCGGCGAGCAAGGCGGCATGCCGCGGGAGGGGGCAGCGCTCCTGCAAGGGCGCGTGGTGTGTGGTCTGTGCGGGGAGCGTATGCGTGTCCGTTACCAGCGCCTTAGCACCACGCTGGCTCCTTACTATCAATGCACAGAAGCCTCGGTACGGCGTGCCGGTAAAATCTGCCAGTCCATCCGAGGTAGCCATGTCGACCAGGCAATCGGCGAACTCCTGCTGGAGATAGTGGCTCCGGCGGCACTGAATGTCGCATTAGCGGTGCAGCAGGAGATTGCCGGCCGTATTCATCAGGCCGATGAGCTTAGGGCCACGCAGCTTGAACAGGCGCGTTATGAGGCTGAACTGGCCCGCCGCCGCTATCTGAAGGTGGATCCGGATAATCGGTTGGTGGCTGAGGCCTTGGAAGCCGACTGGAACGAGCAACTGCGGCGGCTGGATGCACTGCAGCAAGACCATGACCGACAACGTACCGCCGACCAGAACCTGCTCGCCGAGGATGCACGCGAGCGGATTATGGCTTTGGCCAAGGACTTCCCGCGCGTGTGGCAGGATCCGCGCACGGCGGCGATTGAGCGCAAGCGCATGGTGGCCCTGCTGGTAGAAGATGTGACGCTCACCAAACAGGAGGAGATTACTGTCGGCGTGCGATTCCGCGGCGGAAAAACGCAGTCGTTCACGTTGCTTCTTCCGATCCCGATGTCGCGCATCCGCAAAACGGCCGATGAAGTCGTATCAACGCTGGACGCGTTGCTGGAGTCATGCAGCGATCGAGAAGCGGCGAGGAAGCTCAATGAGCGTGGTCACCGCAACTGGCAAGGTCAGTCATTTACCGCAAAAAAAGTATCCTTTGTACGCCGCACTTACAAGTTAAAAAGCCGGTTTGAGCGACTGCATGATCGTGGTTTTGTCGATGCTCCGGCCCTGGCCGATCAGCTGGACGTGTCGGCGACAACGATTCACAAGTGGGATCGCGCAGGATTGCTTCAGCGCGAGCTGTACGGGAATACCAGGCGTTGTCTTTATCGCCTCGCCGAAGGTAAGCTGATCGCCAAGGGTCAAGGCAGTCGGCATCCCAGAGCACCCATCGTTATCGATGCGCAATCGTCAACACAGGAGATAGTGTAATGTCTAAGCCTTGTCTTTGGGCTTGTAGGGCTGCGCTGGAACTACCGCTACCTGGTAATGCTCCGCCAGCTGTTGGTAGCTGGGGTTGAGGTCCGGATCGTAGCGACAGGCCTTGCTGACGCCGCTGCGTAGATTGTCGGGGACGATCATGTCGGTACAACCGCCGAAGTACGCCAGCATCCGCACATGGCTCTGTAGCCAGTCGGGGAGCGACTGGGTCCAGGTGGCCTCGGCGAAGGTGAAGTTGGAGGCGCCCAAGGTGGCGACAAAGATCTGTGCCTGGCGGATCTCGCCGGTCATGGCATTGATCACCGGTACGGTGGAACCGCCGTAATCCACAAAGCACTTCTCGCCGGCCCGGTGGTGCTGACGCATCGAGCGCTTCTGTTTGCCCTGCCACCGCCGGAACCGATCGCAGAACTGGGAGTAGCTGTAACTGCGGTTGGGGTACTTCTGGGTGTACTCCTCCCACAGCAACTGCTTGGTCATATGGGGCCGTTTGAGCTCCTGGTGGATGACCGGCCAGTCCGGCATTTGGTGGCGGCGGGAAGTGCGGGTATCAGCCGCCGGGTAGAAGAGGTTGGCGAGTTGGTTGTCATCCAGGTCGTCGGGCAGAGGCCAGCCCAGTTCCAGGGCTTGGGCCCGGGTGAGCAGCTTCTGGATACCGCCGACACTCAGCTTGGTGCTGCGACTGATCTCGCGGATAGACAGGCCGCCGGAGAGCCGGAGCCTGAGGACGTCTCGTATTTTACGCATTGCAGTTCTCTTGCCTGGCATGGCGGCTCCCCAAAAAGCGGGGGAGCTTACCAAATCATTTAAAGATCAATGCGTTGAGAGGGATTCCGGTTGAACGTGAACAGCGATTCCGGGATGGTGAACACCCATTCCGGAAATCTCCGAAAAGTGTTCACGATGGGCCGGAATATGCAGCCAGCAGTATGGCCGTGGCAAGTGGGTACTTGGTCATGAGGATATCTTCCCGCACAGTGTTGTGTGAGGGAGATGGTGACCAGGCACGGCCTACGTCGCCACAAACAACCCGGTCAGGGGGCGGCAGGGTTTTTGGTGAGTGGTACCCAAAGAGTAGACAAATCCCGAGGACGTGACATCGAAGCCGGATGTAATCTTCAGCTGGAAAAATAGTCGTTTCGCATTTTCTAGCGAAAACACTTTCATAAAATGTTTAGTTACACTATAGTGCCATTGCACTTTTACAAAAATAGGCATTCTAATGGTGGATGAACGTTCAAAGAAGTACCGCTGGACAGCGCAGGTCGAAAAAGCTGCCAACAAGCTCAACAGCCTACTGGCGGATCCTCCGGATCATCTGCCGAGACAGCCAGAAATCAATACGCGACTAATCGACCGCTTGGTCGCATTGACAAATCACACACCCAAGGCAGCAACCCAGGAACTGAAAATCACCTTTGCGAAACAGGAACGCAACCAGAGGGACTGGATGCGTGAACTCGCAGTGAAATACCATTGGGATCAGCAGCAGGTGGTAAACGCCTACGCCAAGCTAGATTCTGAAGGTAAAACGCCACGTCGTAACAGGAGTCAGGATTCTCTCAGTTATGCCAAGGCATTGTGGAGTGACGGGGTGCAGAAAGGTTGGCTCCGCGATACCGACGGTCCGGATTTCAAGGCCGACGTCGGCAGCATTCTACGGTTTCTAAACGCGAAGCGGTACAAAGCCACCTATAATGCCGTCGCAAGTGCGCTTGGCATTCACCATACCCAGATGGTGCAACTATTCCCGAAGCTGGGAACTCGGCGTGCCGAGGCATCCTGGGTCGTCAACAAGGATACCCTGGAGCCCACCAAGTACTCACCGGAACAGCGGCACCCTGATCTGGACAACGCCAAGCGGATCATCACCGACGGGGCAGAGTTGCGGACCCTGGTGAGCGCCTGGTTGAAACAGGGACCCGACTAATGCACGAGCCAGCCGGACAACGCGAGCCCTCTCGATTTAATCGAATACCTCGAAGCTCGATGCCCCCGGCCCGCCCCGGGGGTCTGTAAATAATTCTGTGTAACCGCCCAGGTTAAACATAATCCGTCAACCGGCCTTCGAACTCGATCATAAACCGGTTCAAGGCCGTTCGCCCCGGATAATACGGACGATGTTCCTCACACCCTTCATTGATTCGTGACCCAACAGGAGCTCACTTGGTATACGCTTACTTGTTCTGCGAAATCAGAAATGCAAGGTAAGGTCCACCCCCAGCGTGCGTGGTTCCCCGTAAGCTGCGAGACGGTCAGCGACAAAGCCTCGGAATGATCCGATCGAATCCGTTACCCAGTCCTTGTCCTCGAGATTTCGGCCCCAAAGCGCCAGTTGAAGCCTGGCCCTCTGGCCCAATCGGATATCGTCCAACACCAGACGTCCATTCAACAAGCCGTAGCTTTCAATGAAGGCGCCATAGGCGATTCGCGCATTCCCTTGGGTAAAGACGTCGTCCTGCCAACTGTAATTGAGATAGGCTGTCAGGGTGCCCAGGTCGATGTCCGGGAAGCGATACTCCACATCGAACCGATAGCTGTATTTAGGGGCGTTGGGGAGCACATAGATGTCGGTAATATCCGTGCCAGTTTGGGGATCCACGACTTCCTTGAATTTGGCATCCAGATAGCCATAGCTCAAGCCTATCATCAGCCTCTCCGTCGGCAGTGCTTTTATATCCAGTTCTGCGCCACTGATATCCGCTTGTCCAGCATTGAACGTGTTGGTCTGAGATGGATTGAACAGCAGCGGAATGTCTACCTGAATATCGTCGTAGTCGCTATAGAAGACCGCTGCGTTGACCTGCAAGCGGTTACTCAGCCAATCAGACTTTAGCCCAGCTTCGTAGGAAATCAATTGCTCCTCCTCGAAGCCGCGTTCGAAGTCCGAGACGCTACCAGCGCGGAGGTTGTAGCCGCCCGACTTGTAACCAGTGACAACCTTGGCATAGACCTTGCGCTGACTGTCGATACGGTACTCGGCGATCAGGCTGGGGTTGAACTGCGAGAAGGACTGCTTGTCGCTGGCGTCAACGGGAAAAAAGATATCACGCTTTTCCGCCTCGCGCCGGTCTCGGGTATAGCGGGCGCCCAAGGTGACCGTTAGATCATTACTGATATCGTAGGCTGCTTGCCCATAGAGCGCAACGGCTGAGTTTTTGGCAGATGTCGTGCGCTGCGTGATGATGATCCGATCTGAAAAAATCGGTGGATTCGTGAACAGGACGTCGGCGCGATCAATCTCAAATTCTGAGCCAGACTCCCGGAAATAGTAAAGCCCGGCTACATAACTGAGGCGCTTGTTCAGCAACTCGCCCAGCGCCTGCAATTCCTGCGATACCTGGCGTTGATCCAAGTCAACCGGGTCATTTTGGAAGAAGGTGAACGTGGGATTGGCAGAATAGTCCTGGTAGACGTTCTCCTGGACCTCCCGATAACCCGTAATGGATTTGAAGGTCAGCTCATCCAGATCCCAAGTGACTGTCAGCGCGTGCCCGTCGATCTCTGATTCACCGCCCTTGAAGGGATCCTTTAGGAGAGCACTCCCGACTCGACGGCGTTCCAGCGGGACCTCAACACCTGCAGGACCACCGAGAAAGGATAGAATGGGAGCGAGACTGCCGAAGCCATCGCCGCTGGTGGGACCCACGCCATCGGTTGCCTGGTAGTAGTTGCTAGTAAAATCCAGGTCCGACCAGTCATAGCTATAGTCCACCGTAACATTCTCACTGGGCTCCCAACGCAGGAGGAACAGCAGCCCTTTCTTTTCGCTTTCACCAAAGTCTCTGCCTACGCCGATGTTGCGCACGGTACCGTCTATTGCGGACTGCAGGTAAGCGAATTTGCTTTTCACGTTTCCCAGCGCTGGCAGGTCGAGCTGCGTCCTGCTACGCCAGTAATCACGTCCGCCCAGGGATACGTCCTGCCTGACCGCAAACTCACCTGACGGAATGCCAGTGACCAGGTTGATGGCACCCCCCGTGGCGTTGCGGCCGTACAAAGTACCCTGAGGGCCACGCAGGATCTCCATACGCTCCAGGTCGGCCAGATCCATGGAAAGACCAGCGGAGCGCGCTATGTAGACGCCATTGAGATAGACCCCGACGCTCGGGTCCTGAGTGATCTGTGTCTCATTGCTACCCACCCCGCGCATGAACAGGCGGATTGTGGTCGGGCTGTAGGGGAATGCGGTAGTGCGCAGGTTGGGGACCTTGTTGGTGATGTCGCCAATGTTGGTTATCCCCAGGGCACTCAGTTGATCCGGATCAAAGGCTACCAGGGATATGGGGATATCCTGAAGATTCTCTTCCCGTTTTTGTGCGGTAACGATGACCTCCTCCAATACCATGGGTCGAGCGCGAGAATCCTGCGCTATAGCGGGACCCATGATGGAGAAGGCAAGCAGCGAAGAAAATACGGAGAGTGTAGACGTGGGCACGATCAGCTTTTTCATAACTCCACCCTATAATTATTGTCGTTGAACAGTGTGTTTTTTTGGAGACTAGCTACCTACACCAAAAATCCTGCAGTAAACCTTATGCACCAGAGACCGAGGAAAATGTACAACTCTGACCGATTCGAAGTACTGCGGTCAGACGACCGAAGGCCAGGAGATGACCAACGGAAATACCCAGGTCCAGTATCTCCAGGTCACTCAGATGAGTCTTCAGCCTTTCCCAGAACGCGTCTCCCATATTTTCGTGATCCAGAATAAAGCGCTCGACATATTCGATGCAGAGCTTCTCGCGTGTTGAGAACAGCGGAGAATCACGATACTCACTGACAGCGGCGTACATTTCCTCGTCAACCCCTGCGCTGATCAGTGATGGGATACGCCACCCCAGGCAGATCGGGCAGTTGTTGATCTGCGCGACCCGCATGCGGGCGCATTCCCGCTCGCGGGGGCTCAGGGAACTCTGACCATAGTCGTAAACATGGCGAGCCAGCTCGGATACAGCTGCTCCCAGGCCAGGCAGCGCTGACCAGATGTCGGTCAGTTCATTATCCTCGTCACTTGTTAGGGTAATTCTGGCAATGGATGGCATGGTCACGATTCCTTCTCAAAACAAGCCACGGAAAATCAAGTTGGAATGACAAACACCTTTATCAACTGTGGAAGGGCTTCCCCAAGCTGGTCATTTCCTGCTTCCAGCTGGCGAGCACCTCCAAGTACGCGGATGGGCTATAGAGATCCTCCTCGTACCAAAACAGTCCGTTCCCGCCGTAGCGGTTCAAGGTCACACAGGGAAACTGGTAGCGATACCGGGTATTGGGTATACCATTGTTGTAGACATCGTAGGGTTCATGGCTGCCGTCGGGATTGGGCCAGCGATTCCAGTTATAGTTGACAACCAGGTCGCCCTTGATGACATACCACTCGGGAATGAAACGCATTTCCGGCTGGGTCGCCATCAACGGGGTCATCCAGTCGCGAACCTGGCTGCGGCGCGTGAAGGTGCCGAAGTGATGGTCCACATAGAGGCACTCCTCCGTGAACATGTCTGCCCAGGTATCCCAGTCATTGATGTTGGCGCGGCGTACGTATTCAAAGAACGCCGCCTCCACCTCCTCATGAGGATAGTCCCCACGCGAGGGCGGTTCCCATCCACGTGCTGCAGAGAGGGCCCCCTCAAAACCAACTTTTCCTAGATCAATGCTCTGGCTCATGTAATGCTCCTCGGTTTCTCCGCGTCAATGCGGCGCAGAATGCCGCATACTGGCCGCTTGCCAGTTGGCCAACATCGCCTGCATGCTGGATGGGTTGTAGATGTCTTCCTCGTAGTGCCACTGTCCGTTGCCTGCATACTTCAACAGGCTGAAGCAGTAGGTGTAGTGGTCTTCACCGTCGCCGGGGTCGCGCATTCGCGTACCGAACTGTGCGATGATCCAGCCCCGTTCCTCGCAGATTACGTACCAGTCCACCGGGAAGGCCTCAATGTGTTGCAGTGATTCCTCCGACATCGTGTTGATGATCCACTCATAGATTTCCTGGCGACCATGAAACGTGCCCATGGCATGCTCGACATATAGAGCATCTTCCGTGTAAAAGTCGGCCCACGCGCGCCAGTCCCTGCTGGCCATTGCGTTATCCAGGGTGTCCCGGAATCGCAGAAAGGTTGTTTCCAGTTCTTTGCGGGAAAATTGCGGCATGGTCAGCCTCCCTGGTCAGTCAATTGCAGAAAAGAGGCAATCGACGCGATCTCCAAAACAGCTTTGCAATAATGCGAATTCGCGCTGTTCCATGCAGTCCAAAAGACAAATCACGGCGCTTTCCTTGTTGTGATCGAGCTCATCCGCCCCAAGGTCATCAGCAGCACCAGGAAGCTCGCGCCAGGCCCGCTCGTCCAGTTGCCGCCAGTCCACGCGAATCTGTGCTTCCCGCCCCAGATAATTCGCCACCAGCGCCATGCCCTCAATCCGTTGCCGCTGATATGCATCTGGCTGCTGCGCGGCCATGCCCGCCAATGCGTCGGCGACCAATGTGTGTAGTGAGCTCTCCGGTGCTTCCGCTACTTGCGGCACAGGGGCAGTAGCTGCACTCGAGTCAGCCAGGCTCTCCCGCAGGCAGTAGGTCAGCGCGCGACGTGTTACCGCATCCCAGCTCATAATGGAGGCAATGTCGTCGTCGCTAGTGGCACCTTCCCGGGCCAGACCCGTGGCGATAGCGCACTTCACCAATGCCTGTATCCGGTAATAGCGAATCCTTTGCCCGTCCAGTGAATTGCCTGTCAATTGCTGGTAGTAGGCAAACAGACCAGGCAGGTCTCCGAAATCCATGAAAAATGAGCGGGCAGCAATCCACCCTAGATCTTCCATGGGGTCGCCAAAGTGGGCCAACTCCCAGTCCAGCATGGCGCACACTTGCGTGTCGCCAAAGAGGCACTGGTTTGGGCCCGTATCTCCCTGCACCAACACCGTCCTATCAGCTATCGGCAAGTGGCGCTTAAGCCATCCCAGCGCGAACGTGAGCAGGGAGTCCTGTCGTCGGGAAGCATTGATATACAGGTTTCTCCAGATGTTGAGTTCATTCTCCGCGTGCTCACGGTTACTGGCGGGCAAAGGCAGTCCCGTCTGCCGACTTAACGACGCCGGACTGGCTGCGTGCAGAATTGCGAGCAGCTCGATGAAGTGATGCGTGATTTTCGTCCTGCGAACGGGGTCGGTTACGAGGGCAGCGAAATCCCCGTCTCCCGGTAGGCACTCCAATAACAACGCCTCTGGATCATCACTCACCGCAATGACTTTCGGAACGGGCAGTGATAAGGTCGAAAGGGCATCAAGTATCACCGCTTCGCGCTGCAGGGTGTAGACATTGGCCAGGCCAAATCCTGCAGGCCTCGCGCAGCGCAGAACATACTCACTCTGACTACCGCAGTGTCTCCTCACCGTGATCTTCCACGCAGGTCGGACTGTCGCCAGCCTCTCATGTGAGACAATACCTGAAGCCGTGCTTTCTTCTACCCACGTCGAGAACTCGGCCAGCCCTGTGTGCTGTAGATCCATTAGAATCTCGTATAATTTTTATAATTCCATATGGAATGTAAACCGCGATTGCGGCTTTGTCAATTATTAATTCCATTTGGAATTCTAAAAGAAAGATGAAGTATCATACTCATGTCAAATTCATTGCCTCAGCGACAGGAAGGCCGTGGGGTATACTTCCCACCAACGACAGTTCAGCAGGGAGCTTGTACTCGAACATGCCAAAAGTCGTAGACCGAGATGTGCAAATGGAGGATCTATCGCGTTGCGCGGTGGACTTGATTGCCAGAATTGGCTTGGAGCAATTGACTCTACGAAAAGTCGCCGAAGCCCACGGCTGTACCAAAGGTATGGTGCAGTATTATTTCAAGGACAAGGAGGCCCTACTCTATAGCGCGCTAATTTACGTGACGGAGCGCTATCATCAACGCTCCAAGAAGTTGGCGGGAGATTTACAGGGGTTGGCGCTGATTGAGAGCCGCTACCGTGCGCTGTTGCCACTGAACAAGGCATTGCATGACGAGTGGTCAGTTAGGGTGGCATTCTATACTCGGGCGTCGACAACGCCCGCGATGCAGAAACTACTGTCCCAGCACTATCAGCGAGACCTGAAGACGGGGATTAAAGACTTGGAGTTGGCACGATCTCGCGGTGAGGTTCGAGCTGATATCGATCTCGCGGATGCATATCGGTCAGTCATGTCGACGGTTGGCGGCATTGGCCTAACCGCGGTGATGAATCCCTCCCAGCTGAGCCCCAAGGAGCAGATCAACATATTGAAGCGGTGTCTGGCTGGTTTACAGCCCTGCTGAAGATGCGCCTCCTTGGTGCCAAGCAGCAATATTGGGCAACTCTCAGCCCTGACCGCGACACGAGAGGCTGATGAAACGTCTCCTGCTACTATTGGTAGACATTTTCACCCACACACATTGTGTACCCCTCAAGCCACTGACATCTTCCTGGCTAGCATTGAGCTCAGATACACGTACCCAACTACATGTAGTTTGAACCAGAGCGCTCAAACATCCTTCATGGGATTCCATGTACGTTGGCGGAAGGTCGACCAAAACTCTCTAAAGGTACTTCTTAAACGCACTCGCGGTGATGGCGATGCTGATGGCAAACAGTGTGGCAAAGGGCAGGATGACCCAGCTTGGGTGAAGACTGAATGGCAGCGCGAGGTACACGACCCAGGCCGTGACCAGTAGGGGTAGCGCCGATCGCTTGGACCAGTGGTAGACAAAGGAGCTCTCGCGCCCTCCGCCCCAACGGCGTAGGTCACGGCGCACCAGGCCGTCCACCAGCGCCGTCACACCAAACAGTAGGAATACGGGTGTGGCGAGCAGTAAAATCGCCAGACGTAGCGCGAAGACCTGGGTGATCTGCAGGGCTGCGAGAATGAACTGGGCAAGCGGCTGATACAGCCGGTGCAGGCGCACCCGCAGGCCGCTCTCCCCCACCGCTGGTGGCGTGCCCAGCCAGCTGAGGACATCCACCAGCCGGGTCCATTCAAACAGCACGACATAGGCTCTGTCCGCCATCGTCTGGGCAAAGTGCGCCGGATCGGTACTCACCAGACTGCGGCGGAAGTCCATCTGTAGATAACCCACCTCTGCGGCCAGCATGTCCCGGCTGTGCTGTAGCCCCTGCTCCGTCCACCAGAACACCATGCCCAGCCATTCCAGCACAATGGAAAACAGCAGTGCAAACAGCAACCAGTACAGGGCCTGACTTAGGCGACCGAGCAGTCGTGTCAGAGTGCCCTGCTGTCCATTCTGTGCAGGGTGGGCACCGGTGCGCTCAGCCATCGCCGTGCCGACCGTCTCGCGCTGGGTTATCCGTGTCCGGGCCAGCGAGCCACCAGCGGTCGGTGGTGCGGTACCAATGCTCGTTGGTCACATAGCGGCGCTGCATGTCCGCCGCCATGGCCGCCAAGCTCGGCGGCATGGTGGCATCCGCGCGGTCATCGGGCAGTGGCATACGCAGTTTCCACAGGCGCCCTCCTTCCAACAGGGCGAAGGCCTGTCCCTTGGGCAGGCGCACCAGATCCGCCGGGGTCAGCATCGGCACTTCCGATACACTGATGCGGTCTTCATTGCGGGATTTGAAATCCACGCCCGAGGTTGGATCGGAGGAGTCATCCACGCCCGACACACTCATCAGCGTGACCACCTCCACCCTGGGCAGTTGGTCGGTCAGCATTTCGGCGGTGGCCAGTTCCTTCACCCGCAGCATGATCAGGGTATTGAAGTTCCCCGCCACCTGGCCCGCCTTGGCACGATTGCCGATGCGCGCCTCGACATCCGACCAGGTCTGGGTATAGGCCGTGACCTGAAAGCCGGCACCGCCCGCCTTGTTGAGCAGCGGCACGAACTCATCCCCGATCAGCTCGTTGAACTCATCGGCGTGCAGGGAGATGGTGGGTACACTCCCCGCCTCCGCACCCGGGACACCGTGCTTGTAGATATGCCCCGCCACCGACACGAGGTCGGCGAACATGGCATTGCCCACCGCACTGGCAACGGTGGTGTCGGTCAGTGCATCCAGCCCGACGTAGACGATGCCCTTGCGTTGGATGACCTGCAGCCACTCAAAGATTGGGCGGGGGTCCTGTTCGTCCAGGTAATCGGGTGAGATCAGCGCTGCGATTGATCCAGTGGTGAGCTTTTCCATCAAGGGACCCACCGAGCTCACGATCTTGTCGAAGTAGGTCTTGTCGTACTTGAAGGCCGATACCAGGCCTTCTAAGACTGGATCATAAAGGTCCTGTGCCTGCAGGTAGCGCATCAGGGCGATGGCCTGCCGGTCCCGTCCCCGCAGCGCCGCCGCGAGGTTGCGCTCACTGATCTTGCTGGCCAGATCGTCCACTGCCTCGGTCCAGTCCTCGGGGCCGTGGGTCGCAAGGTAGTGGCGAGCGTACTCGATAAAGAGCGGCTCAATGTCATTGATGTAGCGGCGGATCTGCTGATAGTCCGGGCGTCGCTGCAGTGCCACCAGCGCCCGGGCGACGATGTTGACGAAGCGCCAGGCAAATTCCTTCAACGCGGCGGAGTTACCCTGGCTGGGCAGCTGGTTGGCAATACGGGTAGCCACCTCAGTGATGCGGGAGAAGCTGCCGATGGCGTTGTAGCGTGCGGAGATCTCCGGGAAGCCCAGATGGAACAGGTAGAAGGCGTCGGCCCGTCCGGCCCGTTGCGCCTCGGCGTAGATGCGTCGCAGCAGGTCCGCATCACCCTTGGGATCGAACACGATCACCACATCACCCCGGTGGATGTCCTGGCTAACAAGCAGTTCCGCCAGGCGCGTCTTGCCGACCCGGGTGGTCCCCAGCACAAGCACGTGCCCGACCCGCTCACTGAGATCCATCCAGGCATCTTCCTCGTCAGGCTCCACCGCATGGAGGGCCGTCATGCCCCCCACCGGCGGCTGCGGTTTTAGCGGATTCCACCAGCGCGGCTGGCGCAGGGTCCAGGCGAGCACCTTCAGTCCGGGTGTCGATTCCCACTGCACCTCCCTGCGACGCGCCCAGCGGTAGAGCGCGCCGGGTTGCACATAGTGCTGCACTTCGGGACGCAGCGTGTCGCGCAGGCGCTGGGTATGGCGCTGGGTCCAACGAAAACCGCGCCCCAGAAACAGCTTGTGCCGGCTGACGGGAATACGCTCGGCGCGCATCCGGTAGCCCGGCAACCGGCGCATGTTGCGCTGGTAGCGCAGGACCCGCCAGGCCTGCCGGGTGCGTATTCCAGCCAGCAGAAACAGGGCACTGGCGGCCAGCGTCGCAATGCCCGGCGGCATCATCAGGGCCCAAGGTGCCAGCAAGGCGACACTGCCCGTCGCCGTCGCCACCAGCGCTGACCAGAGTTCCACTGGCGGCCGCAGGAGCGCCTCGACAGGGCGGACGCTCATTGCTCAATGCCGCGCTTCGAGATCAGAACCGGGATATGGGTCAGCGCCAGGGTTGCTATCAGATCGGTGGCGGCGGTGGGCAAGAGCGGCAGGCCTGCGGCAATGGTGGCCATGGTGTGCAGGTCCTCCGACGTCTCGGCCTGGACCAGCAGCCCCACCGCTCCCAGGGAGAGCAGTAGTGACCGGTGTTGCCGCAGCCAGGTCTGCGACCGGGGATCGGCGCCGACCAGAAACACCGGGCGGGTGAGCGTATTTTGGTAGAGTTCCGGCAGTGATCGCAGGGGAACGGGCCCCGGGGTCAGCCCCGGCGATCGAAGGGGCAGCAGCCGCACAGGGTCGGCGGCACCCAGGTCATTCACTGCAGGTGCCACCGGGGGCGCGTCCGGGAACGCCACTACCCCTAGAAACGGGGCCAGCGGGTAGGTCTGGCCATCGTCATACAGCACGACCAGCTGCGCCAAGGCGCTCATAGGCACGAACACCATCAGGATCCAGAAAAGATGGAATAGCCGCCTGCCGCGCACGTCAGGGATCCTGCGCCACGGTGCGCCAATGCCGCTGCACGCGCGCCTGGTAGCGCCGGGCCAGGGTCGCATTGTTGGGTGCATGGTAGCAGCCGGCGGCGGACCACCAGTCGGCGCGTTGTTCGTAGCACTGCACGAGAATGCCAGCCCCCACCCGCAGGTTGTGGTAGGGATCCAGCGCCCTGCGGATACCGCCCAGTGCCGCATGGTGATAGTGCCAGTGCATCTGCATGACCCCGACATCCACTGCGGTCTCGCCACTGTACACCGTCGTCGCAAGGGCATCCGCCGCGGCGCCGTGAGAGGGGTAATAGCGGCCTTGGCCGCGGATGTTCAGGGTCCAGGGCCAGGGACGCAGGTCCCCGGAAGCTCGCATGCCGTACCCGCTTTCCGTCAGCGCAATCGCGTAAAAGAGCGCGGGCGGGATTCCATGCTCCTGTGCCACCTGCCGGTAGCCGGGCGGCACACCCTGGCCTGTGCGACCTGAGCCCGGATCGGGTTCACGCGGTGCCGCCACGGCGACACCCATCATCACCAGCAGCGCCAGCGCCGGTGTGAAGCGATGAGCCATCACAGAGCCGATCCTGCCAGCGGGGTCAGCGTCTCACCGCGGCGGCGCAACAGATAGGGCAGGTTCACCTCGCCGGGGCTGTGGCCTCCGGTACCACGATACTTTTAAAATCAATAAGCTACGAAAATACATAGTGTCTTTGAAGCATTAGTAACAACATAAATACCAACATAAAATACCAGCAACCCGGAACTCACAATGTGTTTTAGCTGTTTTCATGGGATTGTTTCTTTTGCGCTTTCTCGGCCCCCAACAAAAACCGGGTTAGTTTCACGTCATCGCAGGCCAATTATCGACGCCAAATTTTACCGGACTATCACCAACTGGAAGAGTCAGCCATGGTGGCCTGACTCAAGCAACTGGGCCTCCGGAAATTCCGGGGCGATTCAATCAGGATCATGATTGGATTTTCCGTCAATGACACGAAGCTCAGCGGCGCATTCGAGTCCTTGCCGCTCGAGTAGATTCTTGCTTTTGACCGAACGGACAGACATGCTCTTCGGTCACCATCCGGTAAAGTCCCGCGCTTTTCTCACGCTGTCGAGTGTCACATGCAAGCAATCCGTTATACGATCTTCAGCTTAAGTACCCGTACTGTGAGAACGGATACTTCCTACAGTCTTGTCGCTGGAGCTCAGTGTCCAATGGCGACCTATCCTCGGAGGCAAAAATGAATTTATCGCGATTGAAAAGCCTTGTACTAAGCTTGGCCATACTGCCCCTGCTGCTCGCCTGCAAAGAGGTGCCAAATGGGCAGCCGACAACGGGTGGGGCTGACACGCAAAAGATGGAAGCACTCACTGTCTACAAACAACCCACATGTGGTTGCTGCGAGGCGTGGATGGACCGCGTTGAAGAAGTAGGCCTGGAAGTTACCGGCAGGGATGTTGCGGATCTCAATGCCATCAAGGTCCAATTTCAGATCGCACCCCGCTTCCAGTCCTGCCACACAGCCGTGTCGTCCCAGGGTTTTGTCTTCGAGGGGCACATCCCCGCCCGCTATATTCAGGCATTCCTGGCGAATCCGCCCGCTGATGCCATCGGGCTGGCAGTACCGGGGATGCCACTCGGCAGCCCTGGCATGGAGGTCGGCGACAGATTCACACCCTACCAGGTACTGCTGCTGAGGAGAGACGGAAGCAGTGAAGTGTTCGCCAGCGTCGAGAGCGCGGCGCAACAACATCAGCGGAACGAGCAACCGTGAGAACATCACTCACCTGCCAACCCGGGTCCTCAGCACCGGTACATTGTCAAACTTGGCAAAGGCTCAATCTGGGCTAGAGTATTGAAATACCCTCGGGCGTTACAGGACTGTTAGCGGAAAGTGAGGTGTAGGCAGTGCGGTATATAACGATTGTCCTGGCGCTAACGTTGTCGCTGCCGGCGGCGGGCCAGCGCGCATCAGACCCGCACAACTCCATCGTACCCGAACCACCCCGCCCGACCCCTTACGGCCGGGATTTATTGCGCAACGACAGCCCACCGCAAATAGATATCGCGAAAGACACGCCCCTCCTGAATCCTGAGCTGGAACAGCAGCGGCAGCAGCTTGAACTGCTGCAGGCCTCCAGAGGCCCCTATTCGCCGGCGTTGATCGACCCGCTGCAGGAGCTCGGCCGCGCCTTCCAGAACAATAACAGGCACCGCTCCGCTATCGACGCCTTCAAACGCGCCCTGCACCTTACCCGAGTGAACGGCGGCCTCTACAGCGAGGAACAGCTATCACTGCTGGAACACCTGATTGCCAGTCAACTGGCCCTGGGACAGGTCGCCGTGGCAGATGCCAGCCATGACTACCTGTATCGGGTGCAGCGCCATCTCTACGCGCCCGGCAGCGCAGCACTGTCCGAGGCCGCAACAGCGTATGCTGAATGGAAGCGCAAGGCTTTCCTGCACGGATTCGGCGACGCCACCTATCGGCATCTGCTGAAGATTCACCAGGTGCACAGCCAGATGATCACCGAGATCCAGGCGAGCGATGCCGGAGACCTCGCCGAGATCCCACACCTCTACGAGCGGATGCGGGCCGAATACCTGATATCCCGCTACGAGCGTGAGCAGGGCCCGGTTTTCAAGCTGAACGTTTCCCAGGCAAGCGGACCCAACTCCCTCCCTGCCTCGACTCAGGAGGAACTCGAATTCCATCGCTTGAAAAAAAACAATTATCGCACCGGTCGCCGGACCACGGCGCGGATGGTGGCGCTGCTGGAGGGCCAGGATCCGATCGACGTACAGGCGCTGGTGCAGGCCAGGATAGCTCAGGGCGACTGGTTCGCCTGGTGGGGGCAGTCAGCCTTGGCTCGAAAGTCCTATGAGGAGGCTTACGCCTTGGGGGCGGAGGACGGCAATCCGGCAACGGATCCCGCCATCCTGTTCGGGGAGCCAGTGGAACTGCCCGTCGAACCGGTTTTCCAGCCTGGTCCGATGACGCCGCCGGCCAACAACCAGGCCCGTGCGGTGGTTCGATTTGATGTCTCAGAGTTGGGTCAGGCGCGTGACATCAACTACCTTGAGCTGGAGGCGGAGCGGGCGGAGGACGCTCGCCTCGTTCTCTACCGGATGCTACGCAGCCTCCGTTTTCGACCGATCCTGCGGGAGGGCACAGTGGTGCGGGCCCACGCCGTTGAGCGTGAATACAACTTCCAGTATTGAGCGGGAATGACCCGAGCTGACTCCCATTGCTGCCCCGTCACTACCCGCCCAACTGCTTCAGCAAATCCTCTAACCTCTGGCGGGCTGCTGCGAGATTGTGTTCCCCGGGCACGACGATCACCTGCTCCTCATGCAGCGCCTCGAGACTGCTAGCAACGACGTCAGACGCTTCCATCCATGCGCCCTGCGGCACTTGGTCGCGGGAAAAGCCGGTGCGGGTTATCGTCTCTCTATCGTGAAATTCACTGTAGGTATAGCCGGGACACAGGCTCTGTACCTTGATACCCTGCGCTGCGACTTCTTGCTGTAACCCCTCGGAAAAAATGTTCAGGAATGCCTTGCTGGCACCGTAGACCATGCCCTTGGGAGAACCGGCAAACGAGGCAAGTGAAGAGACGTTGATGATGAAGCCAGCTCCGCGCTCGATCATGGCTGGCAAGGCGGCGCGAGTAAGGGCCAGGGTGGCGGTGACATGCAGGTCCACCTGCTGTTGCTGGGATTCAAGATCTGTCTCCGCGAAAACCCCGCCCGCACCAAAGCCGGCATTGTTGACGAGGTACTGCAGGGGACCGTCCTGGTGGATGGCCGCGATAACGGAAGTGCGACCTTTTTCGTTGGTCAGGTCGGCCACGATCGGGCGGATCTCGACGCGGCCTTCTAGCTCTGAGACGAGGGCGGCAAGCCGATCCGCCCGCCGCCCGGTAGCGAGGATGACATCGCAGCGATCAGCCAACTGGCGACAGAACTCTGCGCCGATGCCGGCAGACGCTCCTGTTACGAGTGCGGTAGTGTGGTGTTTTGGCATGAACATTCTCCGTTTTCGGTCGATACAATTTACCTGAGCTGACTACCCTTGCTGCCTCTTCGGTTAATGCCTGCGGTCTGCACCTCGTCTGTTTCCAGTTCGGACTGACAGGCAATGCAGAACTGCACTCCCGGGATCGCCTCGCGCCGGGCCTCAGGAATTTCTAGCCCACACTCCGCACATTCCCTGGCGCTCTCACCACTGACGAGGCGCCGCCGGGCGCGCTCGACGGCCTCATCAAGGCTCGCGTCAATCTGATCCTGTACGGCACCGTCTTTTGACCAACCGCCTGCCATAACGCACTCCCGAACAATGAAGTTGCATGAACCTCTCCCCTGCTGTCAGCTGATCTCGGTTTCCGGCCCCGGCCAGAGATAGCCGTGGGGTGTCGGGCGCCCGTCTGCATCCAGATTGACGAAAACAATGCGGTCGATGGAAATAATGGTCTGCTTGGTTATTTTATTCCGCACCTCTGCGCGCAAGGTCACCGAAGAGCTTCCGCAGGCGATCACATCCACCCCCATCTCGATAATATCCCCCTGGCGCGCCGAGCTGACAAAGTTGATCTCGGACATGAACTTGGTCACAAGGTGGCGATTCCTGCCGAGCTGGCACATGGCAAAAATCACCGCCTCTTCGTCAATCCAGCTTAGCAGCTGGCCTCCGAACAGACTGCCATAGGGATTGAGATTTTCTGGTTTGACCCATTTACGCGAGTAGAACTTCATCGCTTCACCTTGCTGGATGTCGACGTATGGCCGAACGATCGGGCTCAGAGCGCGGGTTCACCTGCACCCGACTCGGGCATTTGCAACACTTCAAGGTAAAGCGGAAAGTCCGGGTTCTCCAGATAGGCGAACACTGTCTCCGCATTCCAGCGCTTGTACCAGCAGGGGGCGTAGCCTACGGATGCCAGCTTTGCGATCCAGGCATCCGCGTCAGCTACCCGATAGCGTAGATGATGCATACCTTCTCGGCCGGACTGGATGAACTCGCTGTGGGGGCTGGAGCCATCCAGCCACTGGATGAGCTCAATCTCGACATCTCCGCTATGTCCAAAGGCAATTTTCAGCCTGACATCTTTGCTGCAGCCGCGGAAATCCGCGCCCTGGACCGAGCCATCCATGAAAGTGAAGGGGCCGAATACGGGATCGAACTGACGCACCCATGCGTCCAGATCTTTTACCACAAAGCCGATCTGGTCAATGGGTGGCAGGCCCAGGGTCGCTAGGGCAGGATCTTGCGTCATTGTTTACTCCGAGCGCGAGGCGCTTGCTTATTCCTGCTCGGAGTATGAGGGATTAATGCATCGTGCGCGAGCCACAAGCCACACGGAGGCCCTGCCCGGCTGTTAGGTGCCCTGCAGGGAACCCACGCGGTCACTCTGAATGACGCCACAGCCTACACGGTTACCGGAATCGCCGTCAGGCTGGGTTTCCAGGTCGTCCCTTCCGCTGTGGATAACGACGGCCTTCTCCAGTATCGACGTAGGGCCGGAGAAGGTCACACCTTGGAGGGTCATCTCGGTGGCCACCCGGCCATTCTGGTCCGCTTCTAAATTGCCCATGTCTCCCGCGTGGCTCTCAGCCGCATCCGGGGAGCCGTGAGCGCCATTCTGCGGGCTGAAGTGTCCACCGGCAGAGGAGGCATCATCAGCCGAACAATCTCCCATCTCATGGATATGGAAGCCGTGAGGGCCGGGTTCGAGTCCTCTCAGGTCGACGGTGACCTGCATCATCGGACTGTCGCCTTCTCCAAGCTCAAATGTCACAGTGCCCTCTGCGGTGCCGTGGATTGTAGGCCATACCTCAGCTCGCGCTGACTGCGGCATTGAATCCTGCGTTGTGCTGCCGGCCTCACCGGTAGTTCTGGAGGCATCGCGGTCCATGTCGTTGCGGTCCATGGCGGTGCCGTCCATATCATCCCGGCTCATGCGGTCTGTAGTAACGCGGTCAGTGTAGTCAGGCCTGGATGCGCCGGCTGCGCCTTCCTCAGGCGCTGGCATTGTAGGCGTTGCGTCGATGCTGTCGGTATCCCGGCCGGAACCGCAGCCCATGATCGTCACCAAGACGAACAAGGTCGCTGCGCGCGGCAGCAGGTAGCCTCTTGATAGGGTTTGCTGACTTTTCATAAGCACCTCAATAACGTAATGCTCCCGGCTTTGGCCTGAGCTGAATAATAGCTTGTACCTTAAATTGTTGGACTTCTGTGCGAGAGCGAACGGAACCCTATGTGCGCAAGTTAACAGACTCTCGGTAGCAGCTGCCGTAGGCTGCTTAGCGCTTTGCAAAGTTTACAAGGAGACATACATGATGAGCAATCTCGGCAGTAGGGAACTGAAACGACTGAAGCGCGATTTTTCGGAGCTTCGAAGCGATGTTGGCGATCTCGGCCACGCCCTCAGCAATATCGGCGCCGAACGCGGCAAGACCTTGTACGAGCAGGGTACGCAGCAGGGGCTGCGCCTGCGCGACAGTGGGGAAGCCGCTCTGGATTCGGCCCAGCAAATGCTTCGCTCCAGGCCACTCAGCTCTGCCCTGATCGCGATAGGTGTTGGCTGCCTGGTGGGCGCAGGAGTCGCTGCGTATAGGAAAACCCAACGCTAAGACGACGTACTGCCGGTGGACCCGATCCTAGACGCCGCGCAATGGCCCGCAATGGCTGCCACCCTCATCGCCGCCTGGCTGGTGGGCTCGCAATCGGCGAGCAAGCGTCGGTGGGGCTTTGGCTGGTTTATTCTTAGCAACATCCTCTGGATAGTCTGGGGCTGGCATGCCGCGGCCTTTGCGCTGATTGCGCTGCAGGTAGGCCTGTTTGCTCTCAACATCCGTGGCGGACGCAAGAACGAATCCAGCGCACAGGGAACTGAACGGGTGACCACGAATCCCTGAGCAATTCCGGAAACTGTGGCTTGCTCATCTCCTTGCTCTCCAGCTCTTGAACAGGAATAATCCTCACCGCGCTTTGGCGGAGACTTCTCATGTATAGCGACCTCAATAATCGCGTCGCCGTTATCACCGGTGCCGGCAGCGGCATCGGCCGCGCCTGTGCCCAGCGCTTGAACCAGGAAGGCTGCCGACTGGTACTCAATGACATCGATGCTACCGGCCTGGCGGAGACTCGCACTCTCCTGGAAGCACCGGAACATGCACTCGGGTTGGTGGCGGATATCGGCGCTCCCGAGACTGCGGACAAGCTGTCGGCACTGGCATTGCAATCTTTCAGTGAACTCCACTTCTGGATCAACAACGCCGCCCTGGTGCGCTGGGGGCCGGTGGCGGAATTTCGCGATGACGACTGGAATGCCGTATTCCGGGTGACCCTGGATGGCGCATTCTACAGCACTCGCAGCGCCATCCTGGCCATGCGCGAAAACCGGGGACCAGACCGGGGCACCATCATCAATATAGCCTCCGGGGCCGCCCTGGCGGGGGAGGAAGGGCTGGGTGCCTATGGCGCGGCGAAGGCCGCCCTGACCAACCTGACACGCACCACTGCTGTCGAACACGCCAGAGAGGGCATTCGCTGCAACGTGGTCCTGCCCGGACCCACCGCAACGCCACCGATGCTGGCGGCAGCGGCACAGGCCCCCGGCGGCGTCACCGGCTGGGAGGCGCAGACCGTGCCGGGACGGATGGGGCAACCAGAGGAGATCGCCAACGCGGTCTGCTTCCTGATGTCATCCCAGGCCAGCTACATCAATGGCACCACCCTGGTCGTTGACGGCGGCGTCTCCGCCCGGACCAACTCCCCGCGCTTCAGTTAGACCTGCAGCATTGAAAACTACAAGCAGCCCTATGCCCGACAGCTTTCCGTTCAGCACTCTGCGCGTTATCGATCTTTCCTGCGACATCAGTACCAGTTATGCCGGCAAAATGCTGGCCGATGCGGGTGCCGAGGTGGTCAAGCTGGAGCCGACCCGAGGCGACCCTCTGCGCCACTGGAAAGCCTCGGTGGCACTGGACGGCGGTTCGCCCTTGGCCCCCGGAGCAACCGGTGCCCTGTATCACTTCCTGAACGGCAACAAGGTTCACCTCACAACGGATCTGGCCACTGAGGAGGGACGGCAGCGGTTGATGTCACTGTGCCAGGAAGCCGACCTGGTGCTGGATCACGGACGTTTGCCAGCAGCGGGGATTGAAATAACGCAACTGCGCGCATCGAATCCCTCGCTGACCGTACTCAGTATTTCGGACTGGGGTACCAGCGGGCCCTATGCCGGGCGAGCTGCCAGTGAATTCACCCTGCAGGCGGAAGTCGGTGCCACCGCCTATCGGGGCTACCCGGATCGGGCACCCTTCGCCGCCGGCGGCCAGATTGGCGACTACATCTGTGGCACTTACGCCGCAGTGGCAGCGGCGGCCTTCGCTGGCCGCGGGCGCGAGATCGAAGTATCCAGATTCGAGAGTATGCTGCTCAGTTTTCAGCCCTATCAGTATATCCATGGCCAATTGGAAGCTGGCAGGGTTCCCGCCTCCGTGGACGTGCCCAGCATCGCCCAGGCGCTTGATGGGTGGGTAGGTTTCTGCACCATCACCGCTCAGCAGTGGCAGAGCTTTGCCGAGATGATTGGTCACCCGGAGCTGGGCCCGGATCCGGAGCTGGCAACCGGGTTTCAGCGCTTTCAACAGCGCCACCGGGTGCTGCCAGCGATCAATGCCTGGACCAGCGAGCGCGACGTGAACAGCATAGTTGCGGAAGCCTC
>JBGTGB010000268.1:0-3166 GCA_041746975.1 Haliea sp.
CGCGGCAGCAGATCGGGCCGGGTCAGCGCCTCCCGCTTAACGGGGAAAAAGCGCGACACCTCGCAAACCCCGGCGCCCGGCGCACCAATATTGCCGGTCAGGGCCAGCAGAGACAGCGCACTGCGTATACCCGAGCCACCATTGCGGTTGCGTTCCGGAGCCACGCCCATGGAAATGGCCGCGGGTGCCAGGGTTTGCCAGCAATGCGCAAACTCGTACAGCTGCTCCTGTTCAATGCCACAGAGGGCGGCCGCCCGCTCGGGGGTGAATTCCCGCGCCGCCGCCAGATAGCGATCCGCGCCTTTGACATGGCGTGCAATAAAGCCGTGATCCAGGCCACCATCGCGCTCCAGCAGGGCGGCGATGGCATAGCCAAGCACAACGTCGGTACCGGGCAGCAGGGGAATGTGCAGATCGGCATTCTCGGCGATGCGGGTACGCTTGGGATCTATCACCACCAGGATTGCGCCCCTGCGCTGGGCATCGCGAATGAGCGTGACCAGGTGCAGGTTGCAGGTGGTTATGTTGTTGCCCCAGACAACGATCAGCCGGGAGTGCTCCAGTTCGGCGTAATCGATACCCCCGGCACCGCCGAACAGGGCATGGAAAGCGGCATCCACGGTACCCGCGCAAATGGGACTTGAATTGACCAGGCTGGCGCCGAGACGATGAAAAAAGCGCTTATCCATGGACTTGCTGGATAGCAGCCCCATGGGGCCGCCGTAGCTTAAGGGCGCTATTGCTTCGCTGCCGTAGTCGCGGCTGATCTGCCAGCAGCGCCGATAAACAAGCTCCAGGGCGCGATCCCAGCTGACTGGTGCAAACTCGCCGCTGCCCTTGGGACCAGACCGCAACAGCGGCTGCAACAGGCGCTGTTTGCCGTGCACCTGACCGGGCAGTGCCCGCGCCACCTTCGCACAGATCTTGCCGCGGGTAACCGGATTCGACCGGCTGCCGCGGACGCGGGCAACACCACCATCTGTCACCCCTACGCTCAAGCTGCATGTGTCGGCGCAGTCAAGGGGACAGATGGCGGGTTTTTCCCGGGACTGGCTGTCGTCAGCTACCTTGGCCATCATGCCCCCGCGGCTGCGGCGGCCTCTACCGTCACTGCCGGCGGATCCTCCCGCACCTGATCCAACAGCACGGCCGAGAACCCGGCGACATCCAGCGCCGCCAGTACCGGCTGTACCAGGCCGATCGCAATCAGCCCCGGGTCGGTGACCCGTAGCGGCTTGCTGATGCGCAGCCGCCTGCAGCTGTCTGCCAGTTGCAGGGCACTGCCCTGGCTACAGATCAGCTGCGGCACGGTATTGAACACAAACGGCTGCATAGCGGTCCTCCTAAATCGTCAGGATGACTTTACCCCCGGCGCGGCGCTCCATCATACAGGCGCAGGCAGATTCATACTCTTCAAGTGCAAACAGGTCGGTAACCACCGGCTTCAGCTTGTCCTCGGCGAACAGAGCCCACAGTTCGTGGATGTTCTGCAAGTTGACCGCCGGTTCCGAGAGGTCACCGCCCACCGGGTCGTAGACCACGTCTGCGCCCTTGCCGCCGGTTAGCTCCTTGAGCGCATCCTTGAGCGACACCTTGCTGTAGTTGATCACCTCGGATGCCTGCCTGCAGTCCGCGCTCGCGGAGCGGCCGCAGGCTCTGGAAGGTGTGGGTTTCAGGGAGGAATTGCTGGCGCTGCTGCTGCGCTATCTACTGAAGTGATTAGGATGAGTTGGTAGCTCGGCAGTTGCCTAAACAGGCTCCCGGGTGACTCCACGTCGCGCTATTTTGACAGCATACATCGCCTCATCGGCACGCTGTAGCAATGCCTCGCAGTCTTTCTCACCGGGAGTTGTCGTGACCACCCCGACGCTTGCGCCCGGGTAGTCCAGGGTCACCGTTCCTACATTGAACTGGCCCCGGGTAATACTCTCAAGCCGCCGCTTGATTGCTTGCCGCCCTGCTTCATCGTCGTCGGAAACACCCGGGCCGAAAACAACGAACTCGTCGCCGCCGTACCGGGCGGCAAAATCGCCAGCTCGTTCTGTAACGCACGCCGATTTGGAATTCCGGTCAACGGATCCGTCATGGCGTATTCATTAAACGCCTTGTTCTGTTGCCGGAGAGCTTCCAACAGCTGATCTCGCTCCAGCTGGCGAGCAACCAGCTTCGCGAACATCGCCAATATCCGCTGCGCACCGGGCGTCACCTGCACTTTATCCCTGCTGGCACCGCACAGCGTGCCATAGAGCTTGTTGTCTCCCACAAACACGGGGGCGCTGAGATAGGTCGTCAAACCGAGCTCACGCGCCGCGTCCGAGTCACCCCAGCAGCCGCTGACATCATCAGTCAGGAGCCTGTTCTCCTCGAGTGCCCGCTTGCACAGGGTATCTTCCCAGGGAACATTCAGACCTTCGGGGAGGGTGAGTTCTTTACTGTTGCGGGCAAAGAGGATGCTCTGGACAGACTTTTCAAGATGAATCGAGGTGAGGTAAGTGGACTCCAGGCCCGTAACCGCCTCCAGGAGCTCAAGCAATGGTCTGACCAGTGATTCCAAATCATCACTTTCCGCGACGGCCAGGGCCAACTTTTCGGTGAAGTTTTCCATCGTGGTTGAAGATTGTACTGGTTTTGTTCATATCCGGGAAGTTACGGGACCAGCCTCCCCAATGCCGCCCGCAATCCTTTCGGGATCGGCACCGATTTGTTGGCAGCCCGGTCGACAAAGACATGGACAAAGTGCCCGTGAGCCAGAGCCTCATCCTCGCCCTCGCGGAAAATGGCGATGCCGTACTGCACCGAGCTATTGCCGAGGCGATCCACCCGCAAGCCACCTTCGATCGCTTCCGGGTAGCTGGCCGGGGCGTGGTAGTCACAGCCGGACTGCACCACAAAGCCGACGATCTTGCCGTCGTTGATATCCAGCCCGCCCTCCTCGATCAGGTAGCGGTTGGCGATGGAGTCGAAGTAGGAGTAATAGACCACGTTGTTGATATGGCCATAGGTGTCATTGTCGGACCAGCGCGTACTGATGGGGTAGAAGGCCTTGTAGTCATTGCGCTGCGGGCGCTTGCTCATGCCGCAGTCCCGTAGGCGGCGCGGTAGATGCCCAGGGCATCGGCGAGCACCACTTCCCGCGGATTGTTGACCAGCAGGCGCTGTTGCAGCA
>JBGTGB010000269.1:0-8390 GCA_041746975.1 Haliea sp.
GGCCATTGCCAGCGGGGCAGTGGCGGTAGCAGCGGAGCCGCCGGTGGCGGGTTTTGTCGACGCCGTGCAAGTGCCTCTGGTGGAAATCCCCGAACTGGCGCGGGAGGCCGGCGTGATCGCCGCGCGCTTCTATGGCGACCCTGGCCTCGCGCTGGACATGGTGGCGATCACCGGCACCAACGGCAAGACCACCTCCACCCGCCTGCTGGCCCAGTTGCTGCGGGCGCGGGGGCAGCGCTGCGGGGTTATCGGCACTCTTGGCGCGGTTCTGGATGACTCGGTATCTGCTGCCCTCAACACCACTCCCGATGCGGTGGCGCTGCAGCAGCAGCTTGCCGCCTGGCGCGATGAGGGCGTTGCGGCGGTCAGCATGGAGGTCTCCTCCCATGCCCTCGACCAGGGCCGCGTCAACGGCGCGCATTTTGATATCGCGGTGTTCACCAACCTGTCCCGGGACCACCTCGACTACCACGGCAGCATGGCTGCCTACGGACGCAGCAAGCAACAGCTGTTCCGCAGCCCGGGCCTGCGTCACGCGGTCATCAATCTGGACGACGATTACAGCCGTGAAGTGCTGGCCGGGCTGCCCGCAACTGTGCAGCCCTGGACGTTCTCTGCTGCCGGTCTTGCCGATGCGCAGATCCGGGTGACAGACGCGCGGTTCCACCCCGGCGGTGTGCGCGCGAGCCTGGAGACGCCCTGGGGCAGCGGCAGCTTTGACAGCCCGCTGCCGGGGGACTTCAACCTTGCCAATGTTGTCGCGGCGCTCAGCTGTGCCCTGTTGCTCGACTACGAACTGCCTGTGCTGCTGGCGGCGGTCGCCGGACTGAGGCCCGTGGCCGGACGCATGGAGTCAGTGCCCAATAGTGCCGGACTGCAGGTTGTCGTGGATTATGCCCATACCCCGGACGCGCTGGCGCAGGTGCTTGCTGCCCTGCGCCCGCAGGTGGCCGGCCGGCTGCTGGTGGTGTTTGGCTGCGGCGGTGACCGCGACTCCGGCAAGCGAGCGCCCATGGGACATATTGCCTGTGCCGGGGCGGACCAGGTGTTTCTGACTTCCGATAATCCACGCCATGAAGACCCCCTGGCAATCCTGCGGGATATCCAGGGCGGCTGTAGCGGTGAGGTGAAGGTCGAGCCCGACCGCGCCGCCGCAATTGCGGCGGCGATCGCCGCCGCCAGTGCCGGCGACTGCGTTTTGAGTGCCGGCAAGGGCCACGAGGACTACCAGATTATCGGCAGCGAGCGCCTGTCTTTCAGCGACGTCGAGGTCGCTGCCCGCGCCCTGCAGGGGAGGGTGACCGCATGATGCGCAGCTTCCTCCTGAGCGAGCTGGAGCAGCCCCTGCAGGCTGCGCGCTCCGGTGCCGATGTCGACATTCGCCGGGTGATCACCGACAGCCGCCAGGCACAGCCGGGCGACCTGTTTGTGGCCCTGCGTGGCGAGCGCTTTGACGGTCACCAGTTTCTGCCCTCGGTAGCGGCTGCCGGGGCTGTGGCGGCGGTGGTCAGTGGAGATGTCGTGAGCCCACTGCCGCTGCTTCGGGTCGCTGATACCCAGCGCGCGCTTGGCCATCTGGGCGCCTTCAACCGGGCCCTGTTCCGGGGGCCGCTGGTTGCGATTACCGGCAGTTCAGGCAAGACCACGGTCAAGAATCTGGTCAGCGCCGTACTCGCCCGCCAGGGGCTGACGCTGGCCACCGAGGGCAACCTCAACAATGAAATCGGCGTGCCCCTCACGCTGCTGCGGTTGACGCCGGAACACGCGTTTGCGGTGGTGGAAATGGGCGCGGCCCGGGCCGGAGACATCGCCTGGCTCTGTGAGCTTGGGCGTCCCGACATTGCCCTGTTGCTGAATGCCATGCCCGCCCACCTGCAGGGATTTGGCAGCGTCGAGGACGTGGCCCGGGCCAAGGGCGAGATCTACGATGGCCTGCGCGGTCGCGGCACCGCGATTATCAACGCCGATCAGCCCTGGGCCGGGCGCTGGCGCAGTCGCGCCGCGGGCGCGGCAATTCTCGACTACGGCCTGCAGAATCCGGCGGCCATCAGCGCCAACAACATCCAGTCCCGGGGCGTGGCCGGCATCAGCTTTGTCGCTACCACCCCGGCTGGCGACGCGCCCATCCGCCTGCAGCTGCCGGGCCTGCACAATGTCTCCAATGCCCTGGCCGCGATTGCTGTCGGTTTGGCCTGTGGCCTTCCGCTCGCAGAGATTACCGCCGGCCTGGGCAGCGTGACGCCGGCTCCGGGTCGTGGGGCTCTGTTGCGGGGTCGCTCCGGTGCCACCCTGGTTGACGATACCTACAACGCCAATCCGGGATCGGTACGCGCGGCCATAGACCTGCTGGCCGACTGCGGTGGTCGCCGCATCCTGGTGCTGGGCGCAATGCTGGAACTGGGCGAGGACAGCGAGCAGATGCACCGGGAAATGGGCGCCTACGCCCGCGAACGTGGACTCGACCGCCTCCTCGGTATTGGCGCCGCACTTGCCGGTGCCGTCGAAGCGTTTGGCGGCGAGTGGTTTGCCGACTGCGATGCCGCCGCCGCGGCTCTGGCGGACACCTTGACGGGAGACGACACCGTGTTGATCAAGGGCTCCCGTGGTTCTGCCATGGAGCGGGTGCTGGCAGCGCTCAGCGAAAATTCAGCCGAGGCAGGAAACTGACATGTTACTGTTTATCGCAGAATACCTGACCCAGTTCGCGACCGGCTTTCAGGTGTTCCAGTATCTGACCCTGCGCAGTATCCTCGCTGCGGGTACCGCGCTGGCGATTTCCCTGCTGGTGGGTCCGGCCATGATTCGCAGGCTCAACCATTATCAGGTCGGGCAGGCGGTGCGCAGCGACGGACCCCAATCCCACCTCAGCAAATCCGGCACCCCGACCATGGGCGGGGCCCTGATCCTGGTGGCCATCGCGGTCAGCAGCCTGCTGTGGGCGGACTGGCGGAATCCCTATATCTGGATCGCCCTGGGCGTCACCGGTGTATTTGGCGCTGTCGGCTGGGTTGACGACTACCGCAAGGTGGTAGAGAAGAATTCCCGCGGCCTGCCCGCGCGCTGGAAATATTTCTGGCAGTCAGTGGCGGGGCTGGCGGCGGCGCTGTACCTGTATTTTGGCTTTGATACCCCGGTTACCACTGAGCTCTACATCCCCTTCTTCAAGGACTTTGCCTGGAGCATGGGGCCATTGTTCATCCTGCTGACTTACTTCGTGATTGTCGGCGCCAGCAACGCGGTGAACCTGACCGATGGCCTGGACGGGCTGGCCATCCTGCCAACGGTCATGGTCGGCTCCGCCCTGGGCATCATTGCCTACCTGACGGGCAACTTTAATTTCGCTGCCTACCTGCAGATTCCCTATGTGGCCGGCAGCGGCGAATTGGCGGTGTTCTGCGGCGCGATGGCCGGTGCCGGCCTGGGCTTTCTCTGGTTCAACACCTATCCCGCCCAGGTATTCATGGGCGATGTCGGCGCCCTGGCACTGGGCGCTGGCCTGGGCACGGTGGCGGTTATCACCCGGCACGAGATTGTGTTCTTCATCATGGGCGGCATCTTCGTGCTGGAGACCGTGTCGGTGATCCTGCAGGTGGCGTCGTTCAAGCTCACCGGCAGGCGCATCTTCCGCATGGCGCCCATCCACCACCATTTTGAGCTGAAGGGCTGGCCCGAACCGCGGGTCATCGTGCGTTTCTGGATTATCACCGTAATGCTGGTCCTGTTTGGACTGGCCACCCTGAAACTGCGCTAGGCGAAAAAGGAGCGATGGCGACTGTGACACAGGATCTGATAGCGAGCAGCGGCGACGAGGTCATCTTTGGCCTCGGCGCCACCGGCTTGTCCTGTGCCCGCTTTCTGCACCGCGAGGGTCATCGCTTCACCGTGATCGACACCCGCAGCGCGCCGCCGGAACTGGCGACGCTGCAGCAGGAAATGCCCGAGGTGCCGGTATTCGCCGGCGATATCCCGGAGGCAATCGTGACCCGCGGCGGCGAGTGGGTGGTGAGCCCCGGTATCGCACTGGAAGATGCACTGGTGCTGCGGGCGCAGGACGCCGGCGCCGAAGTGGTGGGCGACATCGACCTGTTCATGCGCGCCGCCCGCGCGCCTGTCGTCGGGATTACCGGTTCCAACGCCAAGTCCACGGTGACCGCGCTGCTGGGCGAGATGGCGCGGGAGGCGGGGCTCAACGTCGGCGTCGGCGGCAACCTGGGGATCCCGGCCCTGGATCTGCTGGCGGAAGAGCGGGAGCTGTACGTGCTGGAGCTATCCAGCTTCCAGCTCGAGCGCGCTGGTGACCTGGGCCTGGCGGTCGCGACAGTGCTTAACATCAGCGCCGACCATCTGGACCGGCACGGCACCCTGCCGCGCTATCACCAGGCCAAGCATCGCATCTTCCGCGGCTGCCAGAAGGCCGTGGTCAATCGCGATGACCCGCTGACCCTGCCGTTGCTGGCGGCGAACGTGCCGACGCTCAGCTGGCGCCTGCGCGAGCCTGAACTGGGCGGCTTTGGTCTGCGCCTGCTTGGCGCTACGGAAACACTCTGCTTTGGCTTCGAGCCGCTGCTGCCGGTGGCGGAGCTTAAGATCAAGGGCCGCCACAATGTCGGCAATGCGCTTGCGGCGTTTGCCCTGGGACACGGCGCGGGGCTGTCGTTCGATGCCATGGTGGCGGCGGCGCGGCGGTTTCCGGGCTTGCCGCACCGCTGCCAGCTGGTAGGCGAAACCAACGGCATACGCTTTGTCAATGACTCCAAGGGCACCAACGTGGGGGCGACCGTCGCCGCCCTCGAAGGTTTGGCCAGCAATCGCAACGTGGTGCTGATTGCCGGTGGCGTCGGCAAGGGCCAGGATTTCCGGCAGCTGCGCAGCACACTGCAGGACCACTGCAAGGCGTTGGTGCTGATCGGTGAGGCGGCCGCTGCGATAGAGGACAGCGTCGCCGACCTGGTTTCAGTGCAGCGTGCGCAAACCCTGGAAGCTGCAGTCGCCGACGCCATGGCGCTCGCGTCGGCAGGTGACGTCGTGTTGCTGTCCCCGGCCTGCGCCAGCTTTGACATGTTCAGCGGCTACCCCGCTCGCGGTGACGCTTTTGCCAAGGCTGTGGCGTCCCTGAGCCGGGAGGGCAGGGCATGAGCCAGCAGGCTGACAAGCGTTTCAGTGCCGATCCGGCCCTGTTCCTGCTGGGTCTGGCTCTGCTGCTGGTCGGTCTGGTGGCGATCAGCTCGGCCTCCATCGAATATGCTGACTGGCATTACCGTGACGCCTGGCACCACACCCGTCGACATCTTATTTATGTCGCCATCTCGGTCAGTGCGGCGGTCGTGGTGTACCGCCTGCCGCCCGGATTCTGGCTGGCCAGCGGCTGGATGTGGCTGCTGGCGGGCCTGACGGCGCTGGTCCTGGTGCTGCTGCCGGGGATCGGCAAGGAAGTGAACGGCGCCCAGCGCTGGCTGCCGCTGGGGCCGTTTACCCTGCAACCCTCCGAGTTCGCAAAGTTCACTATCGTCATTTATCTGGCCGGCTATCTGGTGCGGCAGGCGCAGGAAGTGCGCAATGACCTGGCCGGCTTCCTCAAGCCCATGGGTGTACTGGGCCTGGTGACCGTGCTGCTGATGGCCGAGCCCGACTTCGGCGCCACGGTCATTGTGGTGGCCACTGCCTTCGGCATGCTGTTCCTGGCCGGGGTGAAGCTGAACCATTTCGTGTCAGTGCTGGTTCTCAGCGTGGTCGGCCTGGTGGCCCTGATCTTTGCCGCGCCCTACCGCGTGCAGCGCCTGACGGCTTACACCGATCCCTGGGCCGACCCCTACGGCAGTGGCTTCCAGCTGATCCAGTCGCTGATTGCTTTCGGCCGTGGCGAATGGTTTGGGGTAGGTCTTGGCAACAGCGTGCAAAAGCTGTTCTACCTGCCGGAAGCCCATACCGACTTTGTGTTCTCCATCTGGGCCGAGGAAACCGGATTCGTCGGTGCTCTGCTGGTGATCGGCCTGTTCACCGCCTTGATAGGACGCATCCTGTGGGTGGCGCGTCGGGCCCAGGTCGTGGGCGAGGATTTTGGTGCCTATCTCTGTTACGGCGTGGCCCTGGTGTTCTCCGGCCAGGCCTTTGTGAATATGGGCGTCAGCTCCGGTCTCTTGCCCACCAAGGGTCTGACCCTGCCCTTTGTCAGCTACGGCGGCACCAGCCTGATCGTCTGCTGCTGCATGCTGGCCCTGGTGCTGCGGGTGGAGCGTGAACTACCCACGGTTGCAGTGCGCAAGCGGCGCGCTGCGGGAGCCGACGCATGACTGCCCTGGCGCCTCTGGTGTTGATCATGGCGGGTGGCACCGGCGGGCATGTGTACCCGGCGCTGGCGCTGGCGGAAGAAATGCGTCAGCGCGGTTACCGTATCGCCTGGGTGGGAACAGCCCGCGGTCTTGAGGCGCGTGTGGTGCCCGGCGCCGGTTTCGAACTGCACACGCTCGCCGTGCGCGGTGTCCGCGGCAAGAACCTGCTGCAAACCGCACTGGGCCTGTGGCTGCTGCTGTGGTCGTCGCTGCAGGCCCTGCGTCTGGTGTGGCGCCTGTCCCCGGCCTGCGTGGTGGGTATGGGTGGCTATGTTGCCGGTCCTGCCGGTCTGGCAGCCTGGATGTTGCGCAAACCGCTGCTGATTCACGAACAGAATGCCGTTGCCGGTACCACCAACCGCCTGCTGGCACCGCTGGCACGCATCGTCGTCTGCGGGTTCCCCGGAGCTTTCCGCGACGACCTGCCGCTCAAGGTGCTGGGTAATCCGGTGCGGCAATCACTGCTGGACGCCGCCGCGGAGCAGCAGTGGGACTACTACGGCCAGCGGCCGCTGCAGGTGCTGGTACTGGGTGGCAGCCTCGGGGCCCAGGCCATCAACCAGATTCTGCCCGAGGCATTGCGGCAGTTGCGCAAGCGGGTGGGCGAGGGCGCGGTCAGCGTCTGGCACCAGTCTGGCGTGGCCCACCTCGACAGCCTGCAGCAGGAATACGGGCCCATGCTTGAACAGGACGTGCGGGTGAGCGCCTATATCGAGGATATGGCGGCCGCGTATGTGTGGGCGGATATCGTCGTTTGCCGCGCCGGTGCGCTGACAGTCTCTGAGCTTGCGATCATGGGCCGGCCGTCGCTGCTGATCCCCCTGCCGCATGCCATCGATGACCACCAGACCGCCAACGCCCGCGCACTCTCTGACCGCGGCGCCGCCTTGCTATTGCGCCAGGCCGATCTGCAGGCCAGTGATCTTGCGGCTACCCTGGCGGGCTACATCGCCAGCCCGAAGCGGCTGGCGGCGATGGCCCACGCTGCCTCGGCGGCGGCCCTGCCCAAGGCCACCGTGCTGCTTGCGGATCTCTGCGAGGAGCTGCTGCGCCATGACTAAAAAGAGCCCCTACACAGTGCCGGAAATGCGCCGCATCCGCCGCATTCACATGATCGGTGTCGGCGGTGCCGGCATGAGCGGTATCGCTGAGGTGCTGGTCAATCTGGGCTACGCGGTGTCTGGGTCGGACCTGCGCGCGAGCTCGGTCACGGAGCGCCTGCAGCAGAAGGGCATTGGCGTTTTTATCGGTCACTCCGCCGACAATCTGCAGGCCGCCGACGTCGTGGTGAGCTCCAGCGCGGTGCGCGCGGACAATCCGGAAGTAGTGGCGGCCCGCGCAGCCCGGATTCCCGTAGTACCTCGCGCCGAAATGCTCGCGGAACTGATGCGTTACCGTCACGGCATTGCGGTGGCGGGCACCCACGGCAAGACCACCACCACCAGCCTCATTGCCGCGGTATTTGCCGAGGCCGGCCTGGACCCGACCTTTGTAATCGGTGGCCTGGTCAATTCCGCCGGCAGCAACGCCCAGCTTGGCGCCAGCCGTTTCCTGGTAGCGGAGGCCGATGAGAGCGATGCCTCCTTCCTGCATCTGCAGCCGATGGTCACGGTAGTGACCAACATCGAAGCGGATCACATGGAAACCTATGGCGGTGACTTTGCCGCCCTGCGCAGCACCTTCCTCGAGTTCCTGCACAACCTGCCGTTCTACGGGCTGGCGGTGCTTTGTGTAGACGATCCGGTGGTCGCCGGCCTGATGCCGGACCTGTCGCGCCAGTTCCTGACCTATGGTTTCGCCCCGGAGGCCGACTATCGGATCACCGATGTCCGCAAGCAGGGCCTGACTACCGCCTTCACCGTGCAGCGCCCGGGTGGCATGGCGCCGCTGGACATCCAGCTGAACATGCCTGGCGAGCACAATGTCCTCAATGCCACCGCGACGGTAGCCGTCGCCTGTGACGAGGGCCTGGACGACGCCGCCATCCAGCGCGGGCTGGCCAGTTTCGCCGGCGTCGGGCGCCGCTTCAGCGTGCTCGGCGAGCTGGCCCTTGCCGACGGC
>JBGTGB010000270.1:0-4628 GCA_041746975.1 Haliea sp.
CCCTACACCTTCATCGGAATGGATCTGCGGGCCGAGCCTTTGGTCATCACCGTGCCGCGCATTAATAAAGACCGCTACTTCTCGTTACAGTTCATGGATAGCTACACGCATAACTTTGATTTCGTTGGCAGCCGTACTACCGGCAACGACGAGGGCGTGATTCTCGTGGCCGGGCCGGGCTGGAAATGTGAAGCGCACGAAGTCCTCAATCAGCTCAATTTCATTCTGCAATTCTGCCCCACCGTCGAGTCTGAAAAGGAACTCATGGCACGCTTTAAGAAAATCGGAGTCGGCGCTGATAAAAAGATCGACGTTGAAGCGCTGTCTCCCGAAAGGAAACAGGCGATTAGCGACGGCATCGCCGATGGCCGCAAGGAGCTGGACCATTTAATGCGCTGCTGGAGATGGTTATGGCCACGCAGACCGGCACGGGGCGAAGGCCTTGATGAAGCGAAGACGAGAGGCTGGACGGTCGTGAGCATAAAAGACGATTGGAAACCGATTTTTTCCGTTCGAAAAGAGCGGCACCAACCGTCTGTTCAATGAAATAACCTGTTTCAATCGCACGCCGCCGCGTGCTGGACGACGACTCCGGCTGGGAGCTCTACGACACGTGCAGCGACTTCAGCCCGGTCAACTACCGCGCCGCGGATTCCTGCGGCGGCCACCGAAGCTTCCGGGGCGACGGTGGGCAGAACGGCAATGCGCAGACCGCTCAATCCTGCGGCGGTCCTGCCGCTGCTCTGCTATTCCAATACTTCCGGCAGTCGTTTCCCGACACTGCCCGAGGGCGCCTTGATACCCACACGAGCAGACAGTGTCGGTGCAATGTCATAGGGTGTAACCGGTCTGTTCACCCTGGCCGTCTCGATACCGCTACCGACAAAAAGTATCGGGACAAAGGTGTCGTAGTTCCAGGGCGAGCCGTGGTTGGAGGCAACCACGAGACCATCATACTCGTTCACATACACATTGCTGTCCAGCACTATATAGACATCGCCAGAGCGCTGCGCATTGTAATTGTGCCATACCCGACTCTCCATCAAGGAACTGTGCTCCGTGGCGTATCGCGTGTCCTGCGCCGTAATCGCCGTGCTGACCCCAGGGCATTCTTTCACCAGAGTCGCCACCGCCTCGCTCACCGCTGCGCTGTCCAGCCCTGCCTGTTTCAGTACCGCCTGGTCCAGGTAGATATAGGGGTGAGCATATTCACCGACGAGACCCTGCACGCCCTTGAATTTCTCGGTATCCAGGCGAGACTCAACGCCCTGCATGCAGTCATTGATATCAAGGTAGTGAGCGTTTTTATCGCCCTGTTTATTGAGATAGGGAGGCGCATCTGGCGCTCCGTGATCAGCCGACAGCACGATCAGCGTGTGTTGCAGGCCCACTGTTTTATCGATATAGCTGAAGAGATCGGCCAGAGTGCGATCCAGCTGCAGGAGCACATCTTCCGCCTCCAGGCTTGAGGGGCCAAACAGGTGCAGCACGTAATCGGTGGAGGAGAAACTGATGGACAGGTAATCAGGTATCGCGTCTTGCCCGAGCTGCTCGTTCACCAGCAGGGCTTTGGCAAAATCGAGGGTGAGCTGGTCACCTGCTGGGCTGAGAGTAAGTTTGGTGTTGAAATACGGGTCGTCAACAGTGCCCCAGGCGTGGGGGAAAGTGCGTCCGAAGCCCGCGATATCCTCTTCCCAAGGCTGATCGTCGTCAGCGCCGAACATGTAGTCTTGTAGTGGCCGCCGCAGAGTCCATGATTTGCCGCTGTAGGCCGCAGGATGGTTTGCATCGCTCCAGTCGATCACCCACTGTGGATACTGGTCATAGTAGTAATTGCTGGTGACAAAGTCGCCCGTCGACTTGGAAAACCAGAAAGCTTTTCCTGTCTGTCCCGCCATGGGAATGGCGCCCCGGTCCTTCACGGAAACGGCAAATATTTTGGAGTTACCGTTATAGGCGTAGGCGAGCTCGTCGCTGAAAGTAGACGTCAACAGGGCGCGCGGTGAGCGCCCGTCCGAGCGGGCCACCCTCTGAGTGGGATCGATCTCTGTATTTTGATCGACACCTGCGGCGTCACCGAGCAGTCGATAGCGATCGTCTTCGACATTGTAAACCAATCGCTGTAACTTCCTGTCATGCCAGACATTACCTATCATGCCGTGCAGGGCCGGCGTGGTGCCGGTGGCAAGGGAGCTGTGACCCACAATGGTCTCTGTATTGGCATGCGTGTAGTTGGCATTGCTATAGTGCAGCCCTTCGTCAAACAGGAATCGAAATCCGCCGTTGCCCATATTGTGTAGGTACCGCCCTGGCAGGTCACCACGCAGGGCGTCAACTGTAATCTGGAGGATAAGCCGCGGCGGCTCATTACTGACGGCAAGGGAGGGTAGGAGCGCCAGGCATAGCCACCGGAGGGGCTGCAGTCGCCCGCGGAGAGTCTTCTGGCATTGACGTACTACTCCTCCATCTCCGCTTGGAAGCTGACCGGGAACCACTACCGAACTCACTCGACAAGCTCGAAATCGCCCGGCTTCCAGGACTTGTTGAACCAGGGCTGCAGCGGACCGTAGAGGCGCAGCGCGACGTTCCAGCCCTTGCCCGGCAGCGTCTGAACCCCGGTGTTCTCGTGGCCTTGCGGCGCTGTCGGCGCGAACCACACGGTTACGGAGCTATCCTTGTTCGGTTTAAGGTCCTGCAGGGTACTGTCGATGCCGGCAAGCTTCTGGTCCGTCTCCAGCATTGATCTCGTCTGGTTGTCGTAAACCGTAAACGACCAGAAATTCGCCGCAGGAATCGGTGCGGGAAGCGTAATCTTATAGGTCTTGCCTCCGTCTAAATAGCGGCCCTTGGAATCGCGGGCCGCAATCGCGTACGCAGAGCCTGTTCCAGGCACGGCAGCTGCCATGGCGGGGGTTATCCCGGTAGCGTAGTAATGGAATCGCGTACGCGCGTCGAGCATGCGCTCGCCGTTGTCGAGGAACTGGTAGCTGCCCCCGACGAAGCCTGTGCCCCATTGGCGGTCCGGATAGAACGGTACGCGCGGGTCGCGAGGCGCGAAAATTATCGCCCGCGCTGCCGCATTGCCCACCGCCACCGCATCTGTGAGAATTCTCTTCATGCGCGCATCGGGCTCGAACGGCTGGCCCTTCTTGATACCAATGGCCGCAAACAGCCCCACTATTTCGGGGTCGACGAAATCTGCGGGCTCGTTCTGTACCACGGCATTGAGTTCCTCGTAGAAATGGAAGTCATTGGCGTGGACCGTGTTGAACTGGACGCCCGACGTATTGACGAACTTTTGCCGTGGCGGGTTGGAAGCCGCCGAGAGCGGATAAATGCGCGCATTTGCCTTTACATTCTCTACGGCGCCCGCGATATTGCCATCCTTCACGAAGGCGCGGTAGAAGATAAGCACACTGTTAGTCGGCGATTTGACGAGGAAAACACCATCCTCCGGCAAGGTCCCTGCATATTCCGGTGCCACGAAGAGATACCTGCCGCCCTTGCCCCCGTCGGGCCCGGTAAGCCCGACATCGGTGATGAAGTGGAAGTAGTCGTCATCTGCCGGCCCCAGCACGTTCGGCGGCACCTGGACGATCATGGGCTCCGATTTGAGATCGAGGCACATCATGACATACACCGTCGTAGAATTTGGTGTCAGAAACAGCGAGCGTGCGTCCATCAGGTCTTCGGTGATACCGATGACTTCATTGCGCGTGACCCCTGCCTGGCTCATTCCTTCGCACAGGCCGTATACGGATGCCGCTGGGATACCGGAGAGAAAGGCCTCGACGCCGCGACCGAAATCGACCTGGTCGTAAACGCGCTGCACGGTCTCTTCATCGGGCACGCCATCGAGGAATCTCAGCGTACCGATGCGTGTTTCGACCGTGTCGGGGGTTGTAATGTTCTCTGGTACTTTCGCGGAATATTTCGGCTGCGTTAGTTGGGGAGCTGCATTCTTTGGTTCGGCTGCATCGGCTGTCGGTGACTCGCTGAAGCCAGTGACGATCGCCAGCGTGAACGCAAAGCAAAGGGAGTCAAACAGATTGTTCTTTCTCATGTCCTGTATCCTCGAATAGTGCAACAACGCTTCTCAACTATAAAAATATTGCTTAAAAAACTGTAGGGTCAGGAAGGAATTGGCACAATGAGACTTTAGTCCCAGTTGGCAGTTACGAAGAGACTGCCAGTGTCGCTGTCGCGTCCATGTTCTATATAGGTCGCCACTAACCGAGCGCTGCATGGATCAATTGAAAGGCGGACGACCGAGATAGAAAAAGAGGGTGTTCGATCCACCTTGGGCATGGCCGTATCCAAGGTACACGGGCCCAATCGGCGTATCTGCACCCAGAAATAGGCTTGCTGCCGTCAAACCATCGTCGAACAGGTCGTCCGTTTCCTGCCAGACCCCGCCGTGCTCCAGGGACCCACCAAGATACCAGGACAGAAAAGGCATGGACCTGAAGTGTCGATAGTAGATCGCACTGACAACTCCGGCCTGCTGACCGACCAGACTATCCCGTACATAGCCGGAAAGATTGAGAAAACCGCCCAGGCGATAGAGATCCTGTATCGCTGCGTCACCATCCTGGGTGAGATTTACCTGGCCCGCAAGGCCGACCACA
>JBGTGB010000271.1:0-32957 GCA_041746975.1 Haliea sp.
GCCGCCTGATCGGCCTGGCGGTGCCGAATCCCGCGCCGACGCCGCGGCGAAGTGACCACGCCGCGTGACGCACAGGAGCGACGAGGAACGCATGTGAGATTGATTGTACTGGACACGGAAACCACCGGCCTGGAGGTGAACCAGGGCCACCGGATCATTGAAATTGGCTGCGTCGAGCTGGTGAATCGGCGCCTGACTGGCGACCACTTTCACCGCTATATCAACCCGCAGCGGGACATCGATCAGGGGGCTATAGAAGTTCACGGCATCACCTCCGAGTTTCTCGCGGACAAGCCCATGTTTGCGCAGGTGGCTGCGGAGTTTCTCGAGTTTGTGCACGGCGCTGAGCTGGTAATCCACAACGCACCGTTCGACTTAGGCTTCCTGGACGCGGAACTGAAGCGCCTGGATGAGGGGCATCCCGGGCTCGATACCCTGTGCTCGGTCACCGACACGCTGGTCATGGCCAGGGCACGGCACCCGGGGCAGCGTAATAATCTGGACGCGCTCTGTAACCGCTACACCGTGGACAATTCTCAGCGTGACCTGCACGGCGCCTTGCTGGATGCCGAGATTCTCGCGGATGTGTACCTGGCGATGACCGGCGGCCAGACCGCATTCCAGTTGGCTGACCACGGGCCAGGGGAGGGCGACGGCAGCGGCCGCAGCGAGGGTATCAGGCGCCTGCCCGCAGAGCGCCCGACGCTGGCAGTGCCCAGGGCCAGCGCCGAAGATCTCGCGGCCCATGAAGCACAGTTGGAGGCGATTGCCGCCGCCAGCGGCGGCAGGGTGTTATGGCGGGAGGTGGTCCAGACATGAGTTTTCAGCCCGATAACCGGCCGCCCAGTGCTGTGGAGGACGCCCTGCACCTGGTGTTTCAGCGCGGCCAGGTAGTGACTGACATGAGCGCTCGCGATCCACTGCTGCAGCGGGCGGAGTTGCAGGCGATGGGCTGGCTGGTAATGCGCGAACAGTTCCTCGGCTACTGGCACGGGCGCCCCTGCTACGCGGTGGAGATTGATGGCGGTATCGAACCGGATCCCATGCGCTTCGCCCGCGGCAACCTTTACCAGTTGCTGGGCCGGGTCGATGATGGTCTTTTTGCCCTGGCCGGACGCGCGTCCCAGCTGCTGGCCTGGGAACGCGATCACCAGTTCTGTGGACGCTGCGGCAGCGCCATGCAGGTCGATCTGGTAGAGCGCGCCATGCGCTGTGAGCCCTGCAACACGGTCAACTATCCGCGTATCAATCCCTGTGTCATTGCTCTGATAACCCGCGGCGAGGAGCTGTTGTTGGCCCGCAATGCGAACTTCCCGGGCAACATGTACAGTACCCTGGCGGGGTTTATCGAAGCCGGCGAAAGCGCCGAGGATACCCTGCATCGGGAGGTGCGGGAGGAAGTCGGGGTGGAGGTGTGCAAGCTGCGCTATTTCGCCTCCCAATCCTGGCCGTTCCCCAGCCAATTGATGCTGGGCTTCTTTGCAGAGTATGCTGGAGGTACTATTGTTTGCCAGCCCGACGAGATTGCCGATGCGGGCTGGTATCACTACCGCGAACTGCCCCAGGTGCCGCCCCCGACTTCCATCGCGGGGCAACTGATCCGCCACTACATCAGCGAACTTACACGGGAGTAACTCCTTGGAATACCTTTACGAATATGGGCTGTTTCTGGCTCGGGCCGTCACTATTGTCGCCGCCGTTCTGCTGGTGGTAGCCGGTATCGTCGCCCTCAGTCATCGCCACAAGACTGAGCGCAGGGGTCATATCGAGATCTGCAAGCTCAACGACCGCTACCAGGAGGTCGGTGACGCACTGCGCGCGGCCGTGGCTGATCCCGAGGTTCACAAGGCCGAGCTCAAGGCTCGGCAGAAGGCCGATAAGGCGGCGGCCAAGGCGCTGAAAAAACGCCTCAAGAAGCGTGAAAAAAAACCAGAAGATGAGCGCAAGCGATTGTTTATTTTCGACTTTGACGGCGATATCCGGGCGAGCGCAACAGATCAGCTGCGGGAGGAAATCTCCGCGGTGTTGCCGCAGCTGGAGGAGGGTGACGAAATCCTGTTGCGGCTGGAAAGCCCCGGCGGCCTGGTACATGGCTACGGCCTGGCCGCCAGCCAGCTCAAGCGCATAACTGACGCCGGTGCCCGCCTGACCGTAGCAGTCGACAAGGTGGCGGCCAGTGGCGGCTACATGATGGCCTGCGTTGCCCAGAATATCATCGCCGCGCCATTTGCCGTGCTGGGTTCAATCGGGGTGCTGGCCCAGCTACCCAACTTCCACCGCCTGCTGAAAAAACATGACATCGATTTCGAACTGCTCACGGCCGGCGAGTACAAGCGCACCCTGACCCTGTTTGGCGAGAATACCGAGAAGGGACGACAAAAATTCATTGAGGACCTGGAAATAACCCACGGGCTGTTCAAGGCATTTGTGGCGGAGAACAGGCCCACGCTGGACATAGACAAGGTAGCCACCGGCGAGATCTGGTACGGCCGTGACGCCCTTGAGATCGGGTTGATTGACGCCCTCCAGACCAGTGACGCCTTCGTACAGGAGCAACTGCGGGAACGGGACGTGTTTGAAGTCAAATACGTGCAGAAAAAAGCCTGGCAGGAAAAGCTGGGCATGGCCGCCGAGGGCGCCATTGAGCGCGGGCTGCTGAAGATCTGGCAGCACAATCAAGGACCGCACACCTAGACGGGTTCCGGATGAGCACCATCACGATCATCTACACCCTGGATTTGTTGGGGGTAGCGGTATTCGCTATCAGCGGCGCTCTGGCGGCGGCAGAAAAGCGTCTTGATATCCTGGGTTTCGTGCTGTTTGGGACCATCACCGGCATCGGTGGTGGTACTTTGCGCGACCTGTTGCTGCAGACCGGAGAGGTCTTCTGGATCGGCAACACTGCCTACCTGTGGGTGTGTATAGGCGCCAGCGTCGCCACCTGGTTTCTGGCGCATTTATTCGAGTCCCTGCGCAGCGTCCTGCTATGGGCCGACGCTCTGGGCCTGGCGCTGTTCAGTGTCCTGGGCACGCAGAAAGCCCTCGCCTGGGATGCGCCGCTGCTGGTGGCCATCGGCATGGGCATGATGACGGCAACCTTCGGCTCGTTGCTCCGGGACGGTTTGCTGGGTCGGCCTCCGGTACTGCTGGAGCCAGACATTTACGTGACCGCGGCAGCGCTGGGGGCGATCAGCTATGTGCTGTTTAACGCCCAGGACTGGGGGCAGGGGATAGCACTGCCGCTGGCTGTGGCGGCTGCATTTCTTCTGCGCGGCGCGGCGATCCTGTTTGACCTGCGCCTGCCCAAGTATCAACCCGGCAGCGGCCAGGAGCCCTGAGCGAGACCCGCTGTTTCAACCTTTACCGGTGGGTTTGTTGGGCCCGGTCTGGCAGTCCTTCTCGATGTACTCGATGATCTTGCTGGCAATGTCGATGCCGGTGGCCTTCTCGATGCCCTCAAGGCCAGGGGATGAGTTCACCTCGATAACCAGCGGCCCGTGGTTAGAGCGCAGGATATCTACCCCAGCCAGGTCCAGGCCCATGACCCGAGCCGCCTTGACGGCCAGCGCCCTTTCCTGGGGTTGCAACTTGATGACCTCGGCAGTGCCGCCCCGGTGCAGATTTGAACGGTACTCGCCTTTGGTTGCCTTGCGCTGCATGGCGGCGATTACCTTGTCGCCAACCACGAAGCAGCGGATATCAGAGCCGCCGGCTTCCTTGATGAATTCCTGCACCAGGAAGTCGGAACCAATGCCGCGGAAGGCATTGATCAGGGCCTCTGCGGCTTTCTTGGTCTCGGCCAGCAGCACGCCATTGCCGTGGGTACTTTGGGTCAGCTTGAGAATCAGCGGCGCCCCGCCGACGGATTCAATCAATTTGTCCGTGGCCCGGGCCGAGTGGGCATAACTGGTGACCGGCTGCCCGATACCGCGCCGGGCCAGCAGCTGGTGGGCGCGCAGCTTGTCCCGGGAGCGGGTGATGGCAATGGATTCATTCAGTGAATAGACCTGGCCCACTTCAAACTGACGCAAAACCGCACAGCCGTAGGAGGTGATGCTGGCTCCAATTCTTGGGATAACCGCTTCAAAGTCCAGGGCCTCCACCCGTTCCGCCGAGTGCTGGTAGGTCACCGTGGGGTCGTTCGCGGTGATATTCATGTAGCACTTGAGCACATCGATCACCTTTACGTCGTGCCCCCGCGTGGTCGCCGCTTCCATCAGTCGACGGGTGGAATAGAGCCTGCGGTTGCGTGACAGGATGCCGATCTTCATACGTTGTCCTTGGGCTTGGTCTTGAGAGGGAGGTAGATGCAGCTCCCATCATAGCTAATCTCACGGTCTTGTACACGAAACCGCGCGCTGGCAAAGAATCCACATATGCGCATAATATATATTATGTTAAATATACGATTTGGACACACAGTTATGCACAGGCCACTTGCCGGTCGCCCCACTCGCGGTCATGATGCGGGCCACCCTCCTCATCTCCAGGAGCGCGGATTGCCGCAATGAGCCACAAATTGCACATTCACAGCGAGCAGCGTGCCCTGCGCTGGGCACTGATTGGTTCCGTTGGTTTCATTGTTCTGGCGCTGACCTTTGCACTGCTTACGCGCTCGGACGCGATCCTGTTCGACGGTATCTATTCGCTTATCGCATTCTGTGTCGCCTTGCTGACCCTCAAGGTCTCGCGTCTGGCCGAACGCCCGGATGATGACCGCTTCCATTTCGGCTACACCTCCATGGAACCGGCGCTGAATCTGTTCAAGGCCCTGTTCATCCTCGTGGCCTGCACCTGGGCCTGTATTGAGGCGATCAAACGGCTGATGGCAGGCGGCAACCCGGCGGAATATGGTCTGGCTACTATCTATGGCGCAGCTGCAACGGTCGGTTGTCTGTTGGTGGCCTGGCTGATGGCCCGAGCCGGACGCCAGACGCGCTCGGACCTCGTGGCAGTCGAATCCCGGACCTGGCTGGTCGACGGCCTGCTCAGTGCTGCGGTATTTTTTGGTTTTTTGCTTGCCTGGTGGCTCGACGGGTCACCCTGGGCGCACTATGCACCGGTAGTCGATCCTCTGCTGTTGATTGGCATTGTCGCCGTTGCCCTGCCGATTCCGCTGGGTATTCTCCGCGACAGCATGCGCGAGATTCTGTGGATGGCGCCACCAGAGACGCTGGTCAACGATATTGAGCAGCGGCTGCTGGTGACGCTGTCAGATGTTCCCAGGGAGATGGTGGAAGTACGCGTGACCAAACGAGGTAGGAACACTTACCTGCTGGTTCACGTGGTGGTGAGTGACGCGTTTCACATTCAGTCGATTGCTGATCTCGATACTATTCGTCATCGCAGCTCTGCCGAGCTCAAGGCCTGGCGACCCGAGATTGTCATGGACATGTTGTTTGTCCGCGATCCGACTCTGGCTGACTGATCAGGGTTTTCCCCTCTTGCAACAAGTTGCATATCAGCCTAGTTTCAGGCCAACGCTGGCGATACGCTCGCCCTCCAGCTTCTTGACCACAAACTGCACGTGCCCGAGTTCGACCCTGTCCCCAACGACCGGTTTCTGGTGAAACTGGCGGTTGATGAATTCGGCTACGGTCAAGGCCCGCAGTGGTTCCGGGACCTCGAAACCGTACATCTGCGACAGGTCTGCCAGGCGCGCATCGGGCTTGAGAACAAAGCTGCCAAAGAAATCTGCTACTTCGCGCTCGCGATCGCTGCGGCTGGCCGCCGGGGTAAACTGGCGCGCCAGCGCCGGCGTGCCGCCGTCCGTTCCCAGGACCATGATGTGGTCCTCTTCCTGTATCGGCTGTTGCTGCCAATCGGGCAGCAGCACCCCGTGGCGCACCAGCCCCACCAGTTGGGCGCCGCCCGACAGCGGCAGACGGACGACCTGCATGCCGATGGCGGGGCTGCCGGTAACGGCCCGATACACCAGCAGTTCCTTCTCCTGGTCATCGGGAATTTTCAGTACCAGGTGTTCCGGTTCCTCCAGCACCGGGGGCACCTCTATCGCCAGCCAGCGAGCAATGGGCGCGATGGTCCAGCCCTGCACAACCAGGGACACGAGGACCACGAAAAAGGCCAGCTCGAAGAACGTATCCGCGAGCTCGAGCCCGGCCAGAGAGGGAAATAGCGCCAGGATGATGGGCACGGCGCCGCGCAGGCCACACCAGCTGATAAACACCTGCTCCCGCCAGGGGAAGTGAAATGGCAGCAGAGCCAGCAGCACCGCCACCGGACGCGCCACCAGGATCAGGGCGAGCGCAACGCCCAGCGCCGGCAGCGCCAGGGGTATCAGGCTGCTGGGGGTGACCAAGAGGCCCAGCATCAGAAACATGCCAATCTGCGCCAGCCAGGCGATGCCGTCATGAAAACGCCGGATGTCCTTGGCATGAGGCAGGGAGGCATTACCCACCAGGATTCCCACCAGGTAGATGGCCAGAAAACCACTTCCGTCCCACAGGTTGGTAATGCCGAAGACGCTCATGCCCCCCGCCAGCGCCAACAGCGGGTACATGGATACCGGCAGTACCAGGCGCTTGAGGAGCAGCACCAGCAGGTAGCCCCCCGCAAAACCGATTGCGAGCCCCAGGCCCATTTGCTCGGCGAACACACCTAGAATCTCAAGGCCGGGATTGGCACTGCGCAGCACCAGCAGCTCCACCAGGGTGATGGTCATGAATATCGCCATTGGATCATTGCTGCCAGACTCGATTTCCAGCGTGGCGCTGGTACGCTCCTTCAACTGCAGGCCAGCCGAGCGCAGCAGGCCAAACACCGCCGCCGCGTCAGTCGAACCGACGATAGCGCCGATCAGCATCGCTTCGAGCCAGGGCAGGTCCAGCACCAGTTTCGCGGCGAGACCGGTGATACCCGCGGTGACGACTACACCTACGGTGGCCAGGGACAGGGCCGGGCCCAGACTGACCCGGAAAGTGTCCTTGCGCGCTCCCTGACCACCGTCAAAAATGATAATGGCCAGCGCCAGACTGCCGAACAGGAAGGCCTGACTGAAGTTGTTGAAGCGAATGCCACCCACGCCCTCCTCCCCGGCCAGCATGCCCAGCACAAGGAATATCAGCAGCACCGGGGCACCCAATCGACGCGACAGCCCACTCGCCACGACGCACAGGAGCGCCAAAATGGCGCCCCAGAAAATCAGTGAGTTGGTGAGTGCTACGGGTATCATGGCGTCAAACGTGGCTCTCCGACCTGTAACAAAGCATATTACACTAACCCTGCCCCCTGAGCCTGAGCCACGCGGGCGGGAACGTATTCCGGCCAGGGGAGTCTGACCGGGTTGAGCCGTCGTTGCGATCACTTCTTGGACCAGAGACGACAGCGCGTTACACTAACGGGTGTTACTAGCGGAGGTAATTTCATTGACCACAGCCATTGTACGCCGAGCCAACAGCCGGGGCTGGCTGCCCTCCACCCTCGCCGCCCTGATCGGTGCGCTGGTGCTGGCCACCGTCTCTCTGCCCGCCTTCAGCTACATTACCTACACTGACAGCCAGAGGGAAACCGTAGTCGAGCTGATTGAGCAGCTGGAACAACGCCACTACGCCAAGCTCAGGTACGACGACCATCTGTCGTCCATGCACCTCGACAATTACATCGACAGCCTCGATGGCGGCAGGATGTTTTTCACCGCCACCGACCTCGCGGAATTCGAGCGCTATCGGCGCACCATGGACGAAGAGTTGCACGCGGGCAACCTGCAGGCGGGATTCGCCATCTTCAATCGCTTCCAGAAGCGCCTTGAGGCCAGGCTGTCGGTCATCGTGGATAACCTTGAAGCGACGGTTGCAGCGATGGATTTCACCACCGACGAGGAATACCTGCTCGACGGCAAGTCCCGCCCCTGGGCGGCAAATGATGCCGAGCTCGACGACCGCTGGCGTCGACATCTCAAGAACCAGGTGCTGAGCCTGCGCCTGGCGGAAAAAGAGCCGGAAGAAATTGTACCGACCCTGGCCAAGCGATATAGCAACCAGTTGAAGCGGGTCAAGCAGTACAACCATCAGGACGTATTCCAGATCTATGCCAACGCCCTGACGGAACTCTACGATCCGCATACCAACTATCTCTCGCCGCGGCGCTCGGAAAATTTCAATATCAACATGAGCCTGTCCCTGGAGGGCATTGGTGCAGTCCTGCAGATTGAGGACGAATACACCAAGGTGGCGCGTCTGGTGGCGGCGGGCCCGGCGGACAAACAGGGCGAGTTGCGCCCATCGGACCGGATTACCGCGGTTGCCCAGGGCGAGAGCGGTGAGTTCGAGGATGTGATCGGCTGGCGCCTGGACGAGGTTGTGGAGTTGATCCGCGGCCCCAAGGGCTCCACCGTGCGCCTGCAGGTTATTCCTGCCAAATCACCGGCCACTGATATCCGCAGGGAAATTACCATCGTCCGCAATCAGGTGAAGCTTGAGGAGCAGTCGGCGCAAAAGGAGATTCTCGAGGTTCCCGCGGGCGATGAGGTGATGAAGATCGGGGTCATCGATATTCCCGCGTTCTACATTGACTTTGACGCCATGCGCCGTGGTGACGACGATTATAGAAGTACCACTCGTGATGTGCGCAAGCTGCTCGACGAGTTGCAGGCAGAAGGAGTGGACGGGATTGTCATGGATCTGCGCCACAACGGTGGCGGCTCCCTGCAGGAGGCCAATGAGCTGACCGGGCTGTTCATCGAGTACGGACCAACAGTGCAGATCCGCCATTCCTCGCGCCGCGTCTGGCGCGACGGCAAGCGGGCGCGCACCCCCTTCTACGATGGCCCGCTGGTCGTGTTGATCAACCGGCTGAGCGCCTCTGCCTCGGAAATCTTTGCGGGCGCCATCCAGGATTATCAGCGCGGTATCATTGTCGGGGACCGCTCCTTCGGCAAGGGCACTGTACAGACCATGGTGCCTCTGACCGAGGGTCAGCTAAAGCTCACCGAATCCAAGTTCTACCGTATTTCCGGCGACAGCACACAGCATCGTGGCGTTGTCCCGGATGTGCTGTTCCCATCCCTGTTTGATCCTGAGGAGATCGGCGAGAGCGCTCTGGACCATGCCCTTAGCTGGGACCAGATCAACCCCGTGCGGCATCGCCGCTACGATGATTTGGCATCGGTAATCCCCGAGATTACCCGGCTTTTTCGCACCCGTAGCGGTGAGAACCCCGAGTTCGTATTCCTCGAGGAGCAGGTCGGCCTGGCAGAGGAAGCTCGTGCCATCAAGACCCTGCCGCTCAATGAGCAGACGCGTGTAGCCATGCGTGAAGAGCAGGAACGCAAGGCGCTGGCCATCGAAAACAGACGCCGCGCCGCGCTCGGTCAAGAACTACTCGCCAATCTGGAAGATGATATGCTGGAAGAGGGAGAGGAGTTTGATGAGGATGCTGCTGAGTCCGACGACAAGCGCCCGGACGTGCTGCTCACGGAGGCCGGCAATGTTCTGGTCGACGCCCTCCTCCTGCGTCAGCAGCGTTTCGCCCAACACAACCCGCGGACCGAAAAAGAAGACTAGGCACTAACAACAGTGCAGGTGAGACAATGGACTGGGTAGAGGGGCTGGGGGATCTGATGCCGGTCACGCGGCTGGATGAAGATCTGTGCGTTGTATCCATGTCTCCGGCTGCTCTGCGCCCGAATGGTGTGACCCTGGATCAGGCGCTGGGCAAAACCCTGTCTGAATTGGCCCAGCGCGAGGATATGGCCGCCGTCCTGCCTCCGAGCTGGCGCCGGGCAAAACCCCTGCAAAAAGACCCCGTGGGCGGCCTGCTGGAAGATGCCGCCCAGCTGTACGGCAATGCCACTTCCTGGGTCTGGTTGCTGACGCCCGGGGGGCGCATGTTCCGCGGTGTTCTCAATGTGGTGAAGCTCGAGATTGGCTACATTGTCTATCTTGCCAACATCGAGGACCCGTTCAACCGCAGCCTGGTGCATGCCGATGAGCACGGTAACATCACCGATTCTCTGGGGGCGCGCTGGACACTGCAGTCCTTGCAACTGTTCGAGGATTTCATCAGTGGCAATTCCCTGCACAAAATAGCGGCGGATCATGGTGTGCCCACCAGCCGGGTGCGGACGGTTCTCGATGAACTGGCGGCGGCAACTGGCTTCAGCACAGCAGGCGCGCTGCGGGCGGCTGTCTACCGCAACTACGCGGACGAGCTCATGCCAGCCCGCCAATCCATCTTCCCTGTCTTGTCAGATGATATGCCTGGATTTCCCCGGCACGACCGGCCTCCGCTGTAGAGAAGCGAACCCTTGTCACGCTTTCGGTACCGGATCATTGGGTTTGTCACGTTGTCCTTTACTCTGGTTGCATTGCTACTCCCGGGGGAATACCTGGATCTGCTAGCTAGCTGGTCGCCGTGGCGCGGCAGTGCCCAGGCTGCTGGCTTTGCCCACCTTGATAAACTGGTTCATGCCGGGATGTTCGCAGTCTGCGGCTGTTTGGTGGTGCTCGGCTGGTTGACCAGGAGCTTCCAGGTGCTGCCACTGTTTTTGGGTATGCTCGTCTTCGGTGTTGGCACGGAATGGCTGCAGGGAAGTATCCCCGGGCGCAGCCCTGATGCCTGGGATGCGGTCGCGGACGCCGCGGGAGCCGCAGTGGGCATGGCGCTGGGCCTGTTGCTCCTCCGGCCCAGATAGGCCCGGCGGAGGAATCGGGCGCGTACTGTGCTAACCTGTTGTCGCTTTTAGCTCTCCCACAAACCCTGCCACAGGTGATCGATGAAGTCTCATTCCCAGGCATGTGAGAACAACAAGCAACCCATACTCGACTGTCTCCGGGAGGTTTTCGCAGAACCAGGACTGGTGCTGGAGATTGGTAGCGGTACAGGGCAGCATGCTGAATTCTTCGCGGCGCAGCTGCCGCACCTGCAGTGGCAACCCACTGATCACCCCTCGGCTCTGGACGGTTGCAAGGAGCGGCTGCAAGAGGCCGCCCTGGCCAATGTCCTGCCGCCGCTGGCGTTGGATGTCGCGGCAAGTACCTGGCCGCTTGCGACCGCCGACGCCGCTTTCTCGGCCAACACGGCGCACATCATGGGCTGGCCGGAGGTGCAAGCCATGTTCCTGGGGATCGGAACTGTGCTACCTGTTGGTGCGCCGTTCTGTCTCTACGGTCCGTTCAACTACGCTGGTAGTTTCACCAGCGACAGCAATCGGGCGTTTGATGAACACCTTCGCAGTCGCGCGCCGCACATGGGGATCAAGGACATCGAGGACCTGCTGGACCTGGGGGCGCTTTCGGAGTTTGTGCTCGATGCCGACCACGCAATGCCGGCGAACAATCGCTTGCTGGTCTGGCGTAAAACCTGAGCGCTGACCAACTTACGCGAACCAGTTCAGCTCCCCCTGCAAACGCACGACGTCGCCGACAATAATGAGGGTGTGGGCCGAGGGCCTCGATTCCGCCACGACGCCAGCGATAGTCCCCAGACTGCCTATGAGAATCCTTTGCTCCGGCAGCGTTGCTCGTTCTATCACTGCTACCGGGGTATCCGGGTCGCGGCCGTGGGCCATCAGCTGACTGCAAATTTCCTCTAGGCCCGCCAATCCCATGTAGAACACCAGGGTCTCTCCGGGCGACTGGAACTCAGCCCAGCGGTGCTGCAGCCGGTTGTCCTTGAGGTGACCCGCGACGAAGCGCACGGACTGGGCGTGATTGCGGTGCGTGAGCGGAATTCCTGCGTAGCAGGCTGCGCCGCTGGCAGCGGTTATGCCCGGCACGACCTGAAAGGGAACGTGGTGCCGCGCCAGCAGTTCGATCTCCTCGCCGCCGCGGCCGAAAATAAATGGATCCCCGCCCTTCAGCCGAGCCACCCGCCTGCCCTGCCGCGCCAGGTCCAGCAGCTGCTGGTTGATCTGCGGCTGAGGCACGCTGTGTTCTGAGCGCTTCTTGCCGACATAGATACGTTCGGCATCCCGCCGGGCCAGGTCGATAATCGCCGGGTTTACCAGGCGGTCATACAGCACCACGTCTGCCGCCTGCAGCAGGCGCAGGGCCTTGAAGGTCATCAGGTCCGGGTCCCCGGGCCCGGCGCCGATCAGGTAGACCTCGCCCTGGTTCAGACTCTTCGGGTTGCGCTGCTGCAACGCCAGCAGTTGCTCCAGCGAAGCTCTGGCCTCCCCTTCCCTGCCGTTGAGTACCTTGCTGGCAATGGGGCCATCAATAACCTGCTCCCAGAACCGCCGCCGATTCTCTATATCGGGCAGTGCCTGCGCCACCGTCGAGCGCAGGCTGCGGGCAAACTGCGCCAGAGTACCGTAGGCAGCCGGGACCATGGCTTCTATGCGGCGGCGCACCTGCCGCGCCAGCACCGGGCTGCCGCCGTTGCTGCCGATGGCGATGACCAGAGGCGAGCGATCCACGATCGCGGGGAAGATAAAACTGCACAGCTCTGGCGAGTCCACGACGTTGACCAGAATACCTGCAGCCTTGGCATCGGCGGAGATCATCGCGTTGAGTGTCCGGTTGGGGGTGGCGACCACCACGAGACGCGCACCCTGCAGCTGCTCCGGCCCGCTATAGGGCCCCTGGATCCAGCGGTGCCCAAATTCTCCCTGCGAAATCTCGTCGGACAGGCCCAGCAGGTCTATCAGCTCGGCGCTGACCGCCGGCGCTACGACCGTGATCGCTGCCCCCGCCGCCGCCAGTAATCGAGCCTTGCGGGTGCCGATCTCGCCGCCGCCCACCAGCAGCACCGGGGCGCCCTTGAGCTTGAGGAACAGCGGCAAGGTTTCCATGTTACAGCGCGGCCAGGCCGCCCATGTAGGGTGCCAATACCGCGGGCACTGGCACCGAGCCGTCCGCCTGCTGGTAGTTCTCCAGTATGGCCACCAGGGTCCGACCCACAGCCAGGCCCGAGCCATTGATGGTGTGCAGCAGTTCCGGTTTGCCGGTCTCGGGGTTGCGCCAACGGGCCTGCATGCGGCGGGCCTGGAAGTCGCCGAAATTGCTGCAGGAGGAAATTTCGCGGTAGGTTTCCTGTGCCGGCAGCCACACCTCAAGGTCATAGGTGCGGTGGGCGGCAAAGCCGGTGTCCCCCGCGCAGAGGGCCATCTTGCGGTAGGGCAGCTCCAGCAATTGCAATACCCGTTCGGCGTGGCCGGTCAGGGCCTCCAGGGCGGCGGCTGACTGCTGCGGCCGCACCAGCTGCACAAGTTCAACTTTCTCGAACTGGTGTTGCCGTATCATGCCGCGGGTATCGCGGCCATAGCTGCCCGCCTCGCTGCGGAAACAGGGGCTGTGGCAGGCAAAGCGAAGGCCGTGTTCACCCAGCTCCGCATCCGCAAAAATACGGTCGCGAGCAACGTTGGTCACCGGCACTTCCGCTGTCGGGATCAGGTAGTAGTCCTGTTCCCCTTCCAGCTTGAACAGGTCCTCCGCAAACTTGGGGAGCTGGCCGGTGCCGTGCAGGGACTCCCGGTTGACGATGTAGGGTACGTTGATCTCCCGATAACCGTGCTCGCCGGTGTGCAGGTTTAGCATGAACTGGATCAGGGCCCGGTGCAGCCGAGCCAGGGGGCCGTACATTACGGTGAAACGCGAGCCGGTGATCTTGCCCCCGGTTTCAGTATCCAGCTGCTGCAGGGCTTCACCCAGCGCCACGTGATCCTGCACCGGAAAGTCGAAGCTGCGCGGCTGGCCCCAGCGCGCCAGTTCCACGTTCTCCTCTTCCTTAGTGCCGTCGGGGACGTCCGCTGCCAGCAAATTGGGAACACCGGACAACAGCTCCTCGAGCTCGGCCTGCACGCGCCTGGCCTGGTCGGTGAGGTCGTCGAGTTGGGCGGCGATTTTTTCCAGGGTCTCGTTCACCCGGGCCTTGGCATCAACGACGCTCATGCCCTCCCCGACCAGCTGGCCGATCTTTTTCGACGCGCTCTTGCGCTCCGCCAGCAGGGCCTGGCTGTCCATGTCCGCCTGCTTGCGGCGCGCGTCCAGCGCCTGGAACGCGGCCACATCGAACTCGAAGCCACGGCGCGCCAACTGCGTGGCAACAGCCCTTGGGTCCTGGCGCACTGTCTTGATATCCAACATTGTGTCTTTCCTGTCGTCCGATTTACCTGCTTACAGCAGCCCGCGGGTCAAACCAACGGCGGCACCGGCGCCGGCTACGCAAAGCAGCACACTGGCCAGCATATAGGCCAGTGCCTGGCCGGTATGCCCTGTCTCCCACAAGGTCATAGCCTCGAGGGAGAAGGTAGAAAAGGTGGTAAACGCACCGAGAAATCCCACCATCAATATGCCACGCCAGTCCGGGTGCAAAACCTGCCGCTCCAACAACACGAAGGTTACCCCAATACCGAAAGAGCCCGCGAAGTTGACCAGCAGCGTGCCTACCGGAAAACCACCCTGCCACTGGGCCTGGGTCCACTGCGCCAGGAGATAGCGCGACACCGAGCCGGCGGCGCCACCCAGGGCAACGAACAAAATGTATTTCATAGGCTTGCCGTGGCGCCCGCGCAGAAGGAGCGCATTGTACTGATTTTGCTGCGTAAAGGCAGCAGATCAGGGATAGCGCTGGCGCGGACTGTCCCGGTCGCGCTGGCGCAGGTAGTCCAGCCTGGCGCGAATCTTCTGTTCCAGGCCGCGATCCACCGGGGTGTAATAGCGTCGGTCACGCAGGGCCTCAGGGAAGTAGTTCTCTCCCGCCGCGTAGCCGTCTTCCTCGTCGTGGGCATAGCGATAGTCGTCGCCGTGACCCTCGGCTTTCATCAGCGCGGTGGGCGCGTTGCGTAGATGCAAGGGGACTTCGTCGCTGCCCTGGCCGGCGACGTCCGCCATCGCGGCCTTGAACGCGCTGTAGACTGCGTTGCTCTTGGGCGCACAGGCCAGGTAGGCCACGGCCTGGGCGATCGCCAGCTCCCCCTCCGGACTGCCCAGGCGTTCCTGCACCTGCCAGGCATCCAGGCATAGGGCCAGCGCCCGCGGGTCGGCATTGCCAATATCTTCGCTGGCCATGCGTACTACCCTGCGGGCCAGGTACAGAGGATCGCAGCCGCCGTCGAGCATCCGGCACAGCCAATACAGGGCCGCGTCCGGGGAGGAGCCGCGCACCGCCTTGTGCAGAGCGCTGATCTGGTCGTAGAACAGGTCGCCGCCCTTGTCGAAGCGGCGCAGGGAGGCCTGCAGTACTTCAGCCAGGGTCGCGGCGGTGATCTCGAGGCCGTCAGCGCCCTCCTCTGCCAGGTCCGCCGCCAGTTCCAGCAGATTCAGGGCGCGGCGGGCGTCGCCGTCAGCCTGGGTGGCAATCTGCCGCAGACAGTCACTGCTGGCAGTCACTGCAGGTTCAAGCACGCGTAATCCGCGCTGCAACACTCCCAGCAGGTCTTCGTCCTCCAGCGAGCGCAGCTTGTAGACCCGGGAACGGGATAGCAGCGCGTTGTTCAGCTCGAAGGACGGGTTTTCCGTGGTGGCGCCGATAAAAATGACTGTTCCATCTTCCACATGGGGCAGAAAGGCGTCCTGCTGGGATTTGTTGAAGCGGTGCACCTCGTCCACAAACAGCACCGTGTTGCGCCCTGACACCCGGTGCTGCCTGGCCTGGGCGATGGCCTCGCGAATCTCCTTGACCCCGGACAGCACCGCCGACAGCTGCAGGAACTCGGCGTTGGCGCCGGCAGCCACGATTCGCGCGAGTGTCGTCTTGCCGACACCGGGCGGACCCCAGAAAATCATCGAGTGAAGCTGGCGCCGCTCTATGGCCTGACGCAAGGGCTTGCCCGGACCCAGCAGGTGCGACTGACCGGCGAATTCGTCCAGGGAGGCGGGCCGCAAGCGCGCTGCCAGCGGCTGATAACCCGGGTCTGGCGCAGCGCTGAACAGGTCAGTGGCCACACTTACTCGGTGTGGTAAAGCAGGTCCGCACCTGGAGGCGGGCTGAAGGCAAAATCCTTGGGCCCCAGGGGGCTTGAGGTATCGAGGTCACTGAATTCGATCACTACCTGCTGTTGAAGGTTATCCACTACTTCCATGCCGAGAATCTCGGCGCCAGCCAGGTTCAGCATCAGCTGCAGGAAACCGGCATCCGGACTGTGCGGCTGCAGCACGAACCGGCCCTGGTCGTCGCGGCTCACAGCATAATCCCGACGCAGGGCCTCGCCGTCACCGCCCAGCACCTGCAGCGGGGTCATGGCCTCGCTGCCGGCCAGGGGGCGACGGGTCACGGTTTCCAGGTCGCGATCGTGATGCCACAGATACTGGGGATTGGCAACTATCAGCTGACTGTCCGGACTGCTGATCTCCCAGGCAAAGTAGCCGGGTCGCAGCAGGCGAAAGCTGCCCTCGGATGCGGCCGTCACGCTGCCGTCGCGGGCATACTGACGCTGCTGGAACTCGCCCTGCAAACTCTGGATACCCTGCAGAGCCTGCAGCAGGTCGTCGACCGGCTCGGCCCGCAGCGCGGGTGCGAGCAGCATCAGGCCGAACACCATGGCGGGCAGCCCACTGGCGCGGAAGCAGAAATGGATCAGGGTATGGGACACGGCGGTATTCCTGTGTGCAGGGTCGTTGATGATGGTTGAGGCACTCACTCCGGTGGAGACGGCGCCAGCACTTCGCGCTGGCCGTTGCTGCTCATCTCGCTGACCACACCGGCCTGCTCCATGGCCTCGATCAGGCGCGCCGCGCGGTTGTAGCCGATGCGCAGCTTGCGCTGTACCGAGGAGATGGAGGCGCGCCGGCTCTGGGTCACGTAATGCACCGCCTCGTCGTAGAGATTATCGCTCTCTGGATCTTCGTCACCATTGCTGGCCTGGAGTTCCCCGGCGGTGACCGGTGTCAGGCTGCCCTCGTCAAGCAGGCCGTCGATATACTTCGGCTGCCCGCGTCGTTTCCAGTCGGCGACTACCCGGTGCACTTCCTCGTCCGAACAGAAGGCGCCATGGACCCGGGTCGGCAAGCCTGAACCTGGCGGCAGGTAAAGCATGTCACCGTGACCCAACAGCTGTTCCGCCCCGCCCTGGTCGAGGATGGTGCGTGAGTCGATTTTCGAGGACACCTGGAAGGCGATGCGGGTGGGGATATTGGCCTTGATCAGGCCAGTGATCACGTCCACCGAAGGACGCTGGGTAGCGAGAATAAGGTGGATCCCGGCCGCCCGCGCTTTCTGCGCGATGCGCGCAATCAGCTCCTCCACTTTCTTGCCGACAATCATCATCATGTCGGCGAACTCGTCGATCACCACCACAATCGCCGGCAGGTGCTCGAGTGGCGGCGGCAGCTGTTCCTCGTCCGCCATCGCAAACAGGGGATCCGGCTTCCAGGCCGGATCGACAAGCGGCTTGCCTTCCTTGCTGGCGTCCGCAATCTTGCGGTTGTACCCCGCCAGGTTGCGTACGCCTAGGTGTGCCATCAGCTTATAGCGGCGCTCCATTTCCGCGACGCACCAGCGCAGGCCGTTGGCGGCGTCCTTCATGTCGGTGATAACCGGGGTCAGCAGGTGCGGGATGCCGTCGTACACCGACAGTTCCAGCATCTTTGGATCCACCATCATCAGCCGCACTTCCGCCGGGGTGGATTTGTACAGCAGGCTCAGCAGCATGGCGTTGACGCCCACGGATTTGCCGGAGCCGGTGGTTCCCGCCACCAGCAGGTGCGGCATTTTTGCCAGATCCGCTACCACGGGCTCACCGGAGATATCGTGGCCCAGGGCCAGGGTCAGGGGTGACTTGGAGTGGTCGAAAGCGCGGGATGAAAGCACCTCCCTGAAGTTCACGATCTCCCGGTCTTCGTTGGGGATTTCGATACCGACTACCGACTTGCCGGGGATGACCTCGACCACCCGTACGCTGATCACCGCCAGCGAGCGCGCGAGGTCCTTGGCCAGGTTGGAAATACGTGACACCTTCACCCCGGCGGCGGGTTGGATCTCGAAGCGGGTAATCACCGGGCCGGGATAGACTGCGACCACCTCGGCGCTGATGCTGAAATCCGCCAGCTTCAGTTCCAGCAGCCGTGACATGCCCGAGAGGGCCTCTTCGGAGAATCCCTTGTTCGGGTCCTTGATCTGGGCATCCAGGAGGCCCAGGGGCGGAAGCTCACCGGTCACCGGGGCATCGAACAGCACCTGCTGTTTTTCCTTTTCAACCCGCTCGCTCTTGTCTACCTTGGGCGTGAAGGGTTTGATTTTTGGCGGCATGCGCTGCTTGCTGCGCTCCACATGCTCGTCGATAACTGCCTTGCGCGCTTCCAGCGCTTTCTCCCGCTCGCGACGGTCCCGAATCCGGTCGAAGGTGGCGATGCTCCAGCGCCGCAGGCGCCCGGAAAGCCCCAGGCTCCAGCGGCCGAGGCGCTCACTCAATTTCACCCAGCTAAGATCGGTGAATATGGTCATGCCGAACAGGAAAACGGCGAGCAGGATCAGGCGGCTGCCGATGGCGCTGAAGGCAGTGGTAAAGGCATCGCCGATGGCCTGGCCAAGGATCCCACCTGCGCCCTGCGGCAAGCCCGAGCCCCCGGTATCGTTCATGGCGGCCAGCGCGGTACCAGCAATCATTACCAGCACCAGCCCCAGCGCCCGGATACTGAAGGTGACCCAGTCAAAGGCTTTGTTGCTGTGGCGCTCACGCAAGATGATAAAGGCGCGGTAGGCCAGCAGCAGGGGGAACAGATAGGCGGCGTACCCGACCAGGGAGAACGCCACGTCGGCCACCCAGGCGCCTGTAGGGCCGCCAGCATTGGCAATCCGGTTGCCAATTCCAGTGGCTGACCAACCCGGGTCCTGGGGGCTGTAGGTCGTCAGTGCCAGCAACAGGTACAGGCAGACGGCAGTGACGGCGATAAACGCCCCTTCACGCAGCCGCGGGCCCAGTACGGAATCGTTGCGGGTTTTTTCTGGCACGCCTTGCTATCCCTTGTGCGCGCTGGCGAAATGCCGTTCCGGCGCAGATTACTTCGGCAATTGTGACCTATTTTATGATTATATTCAAAAGCTTATAAAGGATATTTAGAAATAGGCTCGGCTTTGCCGACAAGCGGACTTTACATTACCATAGCGTGCCCCCATTTGAGTCTCTGGAGCCGCGGCCTGTCTGGCCGGCACGAGCGCCCATTTAACACCAGCAACCGGGAAATGACCACTATGAGCGATGTCCAGCACCACCCCCTGATTATCCTCGGCTCGGGCCCTGCGGGCTACACGGCTGCCGTGTATGCCGCCCGGGCCAACCTGAAGCCGGTGGTGATCACGGGGATGCAGCAGGGGGGGCAGCTCACCACCACTACCGAAGTGGAAAACTGGCCCGGCGGCCATGCGGAGCTGCAGGGTCCAGAGCTGATGCAGCAGATGCAGGCCCATGTGGAGCGCTTCGAAACTACGGTGGTGTTCGACCACATCGACGCGGTTGACCTCTCAGTGCGCCCCTTCCAGCTCACTGGCAGCAGCCGCTATAGCTGCGATGCCCTGATCATTGCCACCGGCGCCTCCGCGCAATACCTGGGCCTGCCCAGCGAGGAGGCCTTTATGGGCAGGGGTGTGAGCGCCTGCGCCACCTGCGACGGGTTTTTCTATCGCAACCAGAAGGTCGCTGTGATTGGCGGTGGCAACACTGCGGTAGAGGAAGCGCTGTATTTGGCCAATATCGCTTCTGAAGTGGTACTGGTGCATCGCCGCGACAGCCTGCGGGCGGAAAAGGTACTGCAGGATCGCCTGTTCAAGCGCGAGCAGGAAGGCAAGGTGCGGATTATGTGGAATCACACGCTGGATGAGGTTCTGGGAGATGCGACCGGCGTCAACGGCATGCGGGTCAAGTCCACTGCCGGTGGCGAGGCTACCGAGATCGACCTCTCCGGTGTATTTATCGCCATCGGCCACAAGCCCAACACCGACATGTTTCAGGGCCAGCTGACCATGAAAGATGGCTATATAACCATCCACAGCGGAACTGAGGGCAATGCCACCGCAACCAGCGTGGCCGGCGTGTTTGCGGCTGGAGACGTGGGCGATCATATCTATCGCCAGGCCATCACCTCGGCCGGCTTCGGCTGCATGGCGGCGCTGGATGCGGAAAAGTATCTCGATAACCTGAGCTGACCCGTGGCAGGGATCATCCGCCTGGCTCCGGGGCAGGATTTCCCGCCCACAGCCATGGCCCTGGACCACCCCAACGGGCTGTTGGCGGCCGGCGGTGGGCTCTCGCCCGAGCGACTGCTTGCGGCCTATCGGCACGGCATATTTCCCTGGTACGAAGAGCCACAGCCGGTGCTGTGGTGGACCCCGGATCCCCGTTCAGTCCTCTATCTGGATGAGCTGCATATCTCCCGTTCGCTGCGCAGGACCTTGCGCAGCAATACTCTCGGTTTGGCGGTGGACCGCCGCTTTGCCGCGGTAATTGCCGCCTGTGCCGGCCCCCGGAGGGGCAGCGAGGGTACCTGGATCGGTGAGGACATGCTGCTGGCCTACCAGGCCCTGCATCGGCGCGGCATCGCCCACTCCATTGAAGTACTGGCTGAGGACGGCCAGCTGGTGGGGGGGCTGTACGGCGTGGCTATCGGACGGGTGTTCTTCGGTGAGTCCATGTTTTCCCTGGTACCCAGCGCCTCCCGAGTGGCTCTGGTTGCCCTGGTGCAGATGCTGCGCCGAAGCGGGTTCCGGCTGATCGACTGCCAGGTCGAAAGTGCTCACATGAACGCAATGGGGGCGCGCAACATCAGCAGACTGGACTTTGAAGCGGAGCTTGCCCACACTGTAGATGAGTTTTTTGATCCGGCGATCTGGGCCCTGCCTGCCCACTGCGGAGACCTGCTACAGTGACCTCATCCCTGCGGGACCTCAAGGTGTACACCACCTACCCCCATACCTGCAGCTACCTGAAAGACCAGGAAGCCACGACCCTGTTTATTGACCCAAGGCAGGACGTGGACCAATTGCTCTACAGCCGTTTGTCGCACATGGGCTTCCGCCGCAGTGGCAACCATATTTACCGGCCCCACTGCGGCCGTTGCAATGCCTGCGTCCCCGCGCGTATTCCGGTCAACCAGTTTGCCCCCAACCGTACCCAGCGCCGGACCTGGGCGCGCAATGATGACCTCAGGGTAGTACGCAGCGATGACATCCGCGACGAGCGGGCCTACGACCTCTACTACCGTTATATCGAACAGCGCCATGCCGATGGCGACATGTTCCCGCCGGACCGGGAGCAATACCATTCCTTTCTCAACAACGCCTGGGATTGCACTCGCTACTACCGTTTTTTTGCCGGCGAGCGGCTGGTGGCAATTGCGGTAGTGGATGTCCTGATCGACGGCCTGTCAGCGATTTATACGTTTTTTGAGCCGGCCGAGGAACGCCGCAGTCTGGGCAGCTATGCGATACTCTGGCAGATCGAGAAAGCGCGTGAGTTGGGGCTGGACTACCTGTACCTGGGCTACTGGATCCGCGATTGCGAAAAAATGGCGTATAAGGCGACATACCGGCCGCTGGAGCTGTATAGCGACAGTCAGTGGCAGGGGGTGCCTTGATCTCTGCCTAGTGTTTCATAAGTCGGAAAACCGTCTGGCCGTAAACGACACCTATCCTTTCTTCAACCGGCATTTGAGCGGCCTTACATAGTTGCTCAAAGTACTCGGGCGCGATATCGATACGACCCTCGTCTCCGCTAAAAAGCTTGCCGACCTCAGGCTCAACGTGAATGGAAATAATCGCTTGCCCGCCAGGTTTCGTAACCCGGAATATTTCCGACAGATAGTGCTTTGCAGCATCCTCGTATAAATGTGTGAACAGTGACGCACATACCGTCATATCGATTGCTTCATCTGGAAGTGGCAGCCCGTGTTCCGTAGATGCAATCTTCCCGGTTGGGTTATATACGTCCGACTGGCCATCAGAATGTATGAACTGAAAACGATCAGAAGCACTTGAAAACGCTCGCTGACACCATTTAATGGCCGGTGCATATATGTCTATCCCTGTGTATTTGACCTTGGGATTGATATACAGAAAACGCGCAAGCTTCCCGCAGCCACAGCCAAGATCGAGTACGGCTGGGTTCTCCGGAAGAAATTTTGAAACCAAATGACCCCACGCTTCGCCGATAGCATAGAATGACCCCAAATCCCCGATACTGGATGCCTCCCTCAATATTTCATTGGGTAGCGGTAGTGAATGCGGCTGGGCGGGAAAAGCCTGTTCATCTAATATGTAGAGCGGATTATCGGTATCAGTTCTCCAGTCTGCTTTCGGAGAGTCCCGACGCGTCATTCTTCTCAACAGCGATGCAAAATAGCCCATTCGACGAAGATCCTTTTTTTGATTCAGTGCTGATGCTGAAGTCTCAATTGGGGTCGGTATTAATTACATCTTGAAGAAGTGGGCGGAGATTGTATGGGTCTGGAGTTATTGCGAGATTTCTAAAACTCGGGATTTTAGAAATAATGGAGGCTCGGGTCGGAATCGAACCGGCGTTGACGGATTTGCAATCCGCTGCATAACCACTCTGCCACCGAGCCTTTGGAAACTGTCGTGAAGACCGATTTGGAGCGGGAAACCGGGTTCGAACCGGCGACCTCAACCTTGGCAAGGTTGCGCTCTACCAACTGAGCTATTCCCGCGATTCTCGCTTGCCCAGCAGCGCTGGCTGCGTGAGGGCGCCTATTCTATGAGTTGTGGGGCCGCTGTCAAGGAGAACGGTCGGCGTCCTGGGTTTTCATGACCTCCGCGGCTGCACGCAGGTAGATGATCATGGACCAGAGGGTCAGCACGGCGGCAGCGTAGAGCATCAGGTAGCACAGGGCCAGGAGCCAGCTCTGGTCACGGACCGGGTCGATGGCCAGCAGACCGACGATAGCGATCATCTGGAACGCGGTCTTGACCTTGCCGATGTAGGATACAGCCACCGACGTGCGCTGGCCCAGTGCGGCCATCCACTCGCGGAGGGCCGAGACCACAATCTCGCGGCCGATGATCACGCAGGCGGCGAGTGTCAGGAAGAGAGTGTCATGGCGCTCCACCAGCAACACCAGGGCTACCGCCACCATCAGCTTGTCTGCCACCGGGTCGAGGAAGGCGCCAAACTTGGTCATCTGCCCCAGGCGCCGGGCCAGATAGCCGTCCAGCCAGTCGGTGACTGCGGCCACGGTAAATATGCCCGCAGCGACCAGCAGGTGATGCTGGAATGGCAGGTAGAACGCGACCACCAGAACTGGAATCAAGAGGATGCGCATGATCGTCAGCGCGTTGGGGATGTTTATGCTCAAATCGGGGCCTACTCTTCCTGGGGGCCACTGCCATGCAGGTGATCGTATATCTGTTGCGCCAGCGTTGCACTGATCCCGCTGATTTTTTTCAGCTCGGCGACATTGGCGTTGCTGACTCCGGCGGCGCTGCCGAAATGACGCAGCAGTTCCCGCCGCCGCTTTGCTCCCACGCCGGGAATGTCTTCCAGACTGGACTGGGTGCGCGCCTTGTCGCGGCGGGCACGGTGGCCAGTAATGGCGAAGCGGTGCGCTTCGTCACGAATGCTCTGGATCAGGTGCAGGGCCGGGTTGTCCCCGCGCAGCTGCTGCTCGGCGCCGCCCTGGCCGCGTACCAGGGTCTCGAAGCCGGCCTTGCGGGTAACGCCCTTGGCGACGCCGACCACCTCGATCCCCGCGAGCTGCAGCTCTGCCAACACAGCCATGGCCTGGGCGACCTGACCCTTGCCACCGTCGATGAAGAGGATGTCCGGCAGGCTGCCCTCCCCGGCCTGCAGGCGCTTATAGCGCCGCTCCAGGGCCTGCTGCATCGCCGCGTAATCGTCGCCGGCGGTGACGCCCTCGATGTTAAAGCGGCGGTAGTCGGACTTGCGTGGACCATTCTGGTCGAAGACCACGCAGGAGGCGACGGTGGCCTCGCCGGAGCTGTGGCTGATATCAAAGCACTCCATGCGCTCGGGCAGCTGGTGCAAGCCGAGCAGCGCCTGCAGCGCCCGCAGGCGTTCCAGACTGGACTGCCGGCCTGCCAGGTGCGAGCGCAGGTTGGTCTCCGAGGTCTGCTGTGCCAGCTGCAGCCAACGCGCCCTGGCATCCCGCACCCGCGAGCGAACCGCAACCTTGCGGCCGGCCTGCGCCGTTAATGCCTGGGCCAGGCTGTCACTACCTTCCGGCAGTTCGTTGACGATAATTTCCCCAGGAATGGGCCGCAGTGCGGCGAGGTAGAACTGCGGCAGGAAAGCCGCCAGCACTTCTCCCGCACTCTCGTCCAGCTTCAAGGGTGGATAGTAGGTCTTGCTGCCCAGCACCTGGGCGTTGCGCACAAACAACACCTGGACGCAGGCGCGGCCACCCTCGACGGTGGCGGCGAGTACGTCCAGCTCTCCACTGGCACCCTCGATCCCCTGGCTGGCCTGAACATGCTGCAGCTGGCTTAACTGGTCGCGATAGACCGCCGCCCGTTCAAACTCCAGGGTCGCCGCGGCCTGCTCCATGTCGTCTGCCAGCCGCACCATCAGTTCCTGGGACTTGCCGCCGAGGAACAGCGCCGTGTGCTGCACCTGCTCCGCATAATCCTCAGTCGAGACCAGCCCGACACAGGGACCGGTACAGCGGTCGATCTGGTGCTGCAGACAGGGGCGGGAGCGATTGCGGAAAAAGCTGTCTTCGCACTGGCGCACCCGGAACACTTTCTGTAGAAAATGCAGGGACTCGCGCACCGCCGACGCGCTGGGATAGGGGCCAAAGTAGGTACCCTTGCGTCGCTTCGCGCCCCGGTGCAGGCTCAGGCGCGGGAACTCATCCTCGGTGGAAAGGAAAATGTAGGGGTAGGATTTATCGTCCCGCAGCAGGATGTTGTAGGGTGGCCGGTGGCTCTTGATCAGGTTATGTTCCAGCAGCAGCGCGTCCACCTCGGTGGAGGTAACGGTCACCTGGATGTCGGCGATCTTCGCCACCAGGGCCATGGTTTTGGTGGTTAGCCCGCTGGCGCGGAAATAGCTGGTGACCCTTGCTCGCAGGTTGCGCGCCTTGCCAACATAGAGCAGTTTCCCCTCGGCGTCGTACATCTGATAGACGCCCGGACGCGTTGTCAACTGTTTGAGAAAGCTCTCTGAGTCGAAGCCGGTCACGCAGTTTCCCCGTAGACCCGCGGCTCCAGCTCGAGCGTCACGCCGAACTGTGCCTGTACGGATACCTGGATATCCGCCGCCAGGCGCAGCAGTTCGCCGCCATCGTTGGCGCCGTAGTTCACCAGTACCAGGGCATGGCCCGGATGCACACCGACCGCTCCGCGGCGCTCGCCCTTCCAGCCCGCACGCTCAATCAGCCAGGCGGCGGCTAACTTGCGGTGCCCCGCCCCGGCGGGAAACAAGGGCAAGCCGGGGTATTCTTCGTGCAGCGCCTCGGCCTGTGCCCGAGGCACTATCGGGTTCTTGAAAAAGCTGCCGACATTCGGTTCCCGCGCCGGATCCGGCAGTTTTGCCCGGCGCAGGGCCACTACCGCGTCAAATACCGCTTGCGGCGTCGGTGCGTCTGCCTCCTCCCGCCCCTCCAGGGCCTCGCGCAGTCCCGGGTAGCCGGTCTCCGGGACCGCCCGCAGCGGCAGCCTCAGGTCAACATGCGTGATTACCACCTGGTCGCGCAGCTCCTGCTTGAGTACGCTGTCGCGGTAGCCGAAACGGCAATCCGCCTGGCTCAGGAGCAGCGGGCTCGCATCTGCGCAGCGCAGGGCGTGCACAGCTGTGACAAAGGGCGCCAGCTCGCGGCCGTAGGCGCCGATATTCTGCACCGGCGCAGCGCCCACCGTGCCGGGGATCAGAGCCAGGTTTTCCAGCCCGTAGTAGCCCTGGGCCAGAGTCCAGGCCACCAGCTTGTGCCAGTTTTCTCCCGCCGCTATCCGCAGCAGCACCTCCTCCCCGTTCTGCTGCAGAAGCTCACGGCCGGTTAGCTGGATCTGCAGCACCAGGGCGTCTATACGCGGCAATAACACGACGTTGCTGCCCTCCCCCAGTGGCACCACCTGGAGCTTGTGGCTGCGGGCCCAGTGCAGGGCCTGCTTCAGCTCGTCTACGCTGGTGACGCTGCGCAGTGCGCTCGGGGTAGCCTTCAGCCGCAGGGTATTGCGCGGCTGCGGCGCGGTTTCAGCTCTGCTCACGGCGCGCAATCTCCGCCAGCAGCCCTTCGCTGGCAGCCTCCACCAGTTCCAGCACCCGAACAAAACCACCACCATCGCCGTAGTACGGGTCCGGAACTTCGCGTTCGGCAGCCTCCGGCGCGAAGTCCAGCAGCAATCCGATGTGCCCTGCATAGTCCAGCGGGGCCTCCCGGCGCAGGATTTCCAGGTTGCTCTCGTCCATGGCCAGCAGGTAGTCAAATTCAAAATAATCTTCCCAGCGCAGCTGCCGGGCCCGCAGCGGGCTGAGATCGTAGCCGCGCTCCCGCGCCGCGGCGATACTGCGAGGGTCCGGCGACTTGCCCACATGCCACCTGGCAGTGCCACAGGAGTCCACCCGGATGCGCTCCGCCAGTCCGCGCTCCTGCACCCGCTGCCGGAAAACTGCCTCCGCAGTGGGGGAGCGGCAGATATTCCCGAGGCAGACGAACAACACGCCGACAACGCCGTCAGTCATGACGACCCTCTGCCAGCAGGGCGTTGACGGCGGCGAGGTCAGCGGCCGTGTCTACTCCGGCGGGCACGGCCGCGGCGGCGGGCGCTACATGGACGGCGACGCCGTGGTACAGCGCGCGCAGTTGCTCCAGCTGCTCCAGCCGTTCCATGGGTGCCGGTGCCCAGGTCACGTAACGGTGCAGAAACCGCACCCGATAGGCATAGATACCGATATGACGGAACCAGTGATCGCCCTCGGGCATGGCCTTCGGATCCGCGGCGAAGCTGTCCCGGGGCCAGGGGATGGCGGCGCGGCTGAAGTACAACGCCCTGCCCCGGGCGTCGTATACCACCTTGACGGCATTGGGGTTGTGCAGCTCGGCGCTGTCGCGAACAGGCACGCACAGCGTTGCCACGCCACAGTCAGGATTCGCAGCCAGGTTGGCTGCAACCTGGTTGATTACCGCCGGGGGGATCAGCGGTTCATCGCCCTGGACGTTGACGAGAATAGCGTCGTCTGCAAGTTCCAGCAGGCGCGCCACTTCCTGCAGGCGGTCGGTGCCGGAGGGGTGCGCGGGGTCCGTCATGCAGACCTCGGCACCGAACTGTTCTGCCGCGGTGCCTATGCGCGCATCATCGGTGGCAACCAGCACCCGCTCGGCGTTACTGCGCCGGGCCTGCTGCCAGACCCGCTCGATCATCGGCCGGCCGCCAACCTCCAGCAGGGGCTTGCCCGGCAGGCGGGTGGAGGCATAGCGGGCGGGAATGACCACAGAAAACGACATACTGGTTCCGGGTTAGTGACTGTGCTGGGCCAGGGAGGCAACGCGATCCACCAGGGCTGCGGGTAGTCGGGCACTGATCTTCAAGTACCACAGGTTCGGCTTCGGGTCGCCCTGGCTCGCGAATACCCGGCATTTTACCGCGTCTTTCTCGGTCATGATAATCGCCTGGCTACCGAAGCCGGCGAAGTCGCCGGCAACGAAGGCGTGATGGTCGGCAAAGCTGTGGCCTGTGACCCGAAAGCCCATGGCTTCGAGGCTCGCGAAAAACTGCGCGGGCTGGCCGATTCCGGCGATGGCGTGGACGGCATCCCCGGGAGCAGGGGCTCGCGCCTCCGTATCGGGCAGCAGCGGCAGCAGGCCATCGCTTGCATAGCTCGTGCCAGAAACCGGGTCGCTGCTGCCACGCTGCAGCACCCAGTCCACAGTGCGCAGGCGCCCGGCCGGCTCTCGCAAGGGTCCCGCGGGCAGGCAGAAGCCGTTTCCGAGGAGACGCCGCGCGTCCAGCAATGCGATCTCGAAGTCGCGCTCCAGCGCGTAGTGCTGCAGGCCGTCATCGCAGAGCAACAGGTCAATATTCTCCGCTGCCAACAGGGCACGCGCTGCCGCAGGCCGGTCGGGAGCAACTACACAGGGCACGCCGGTACGCTGATAAATCAGCAGCGGTTCGTCACCGCAGTCGGCAGCGCTGCTCTCCGCGCTCACCCGATGGGGAAAGGTAGCACCGCTTGCAGCGCCGTAGCCGCGGCTGACAACGCCCGGGTGCAGGCCTCTCGCCTGCAGCGCTTCGACCAGGGCGATGACTACCGGGGTCTTGCCGGTACCGCCGACGGTAATGTTGCCCACGACCACCACGGGCACCGGCGCTCGGTACACGGTGCGGATGCCGGCGCGATAGGACCAGCGGCGGATGGTCATCAGCAAGCGGTAGAGCAGCTCCAGCGGGCGCAGCAGCCACAGCCAGGCGGCTCCCGCGTACCAGGCCCGGACCAGCATCGGCTCCCTGGTGCGGTCAGTCACTGAATTCCTGGTGGTACAGTTGGGCATAGAGCCCGTCCTCGGCCAGCAGCTCGGCGTGGCTGCCGCTGGCGATAACCCGCCCTGCATCCAGCACCACAATGCGGTCGGCGCGCTCTACCGTGGACAGGCGGTGGGCGATCACGATGGAGGTGCGGTTCTGCATGATGGTCTCCAATGCGCGCTGGATGCGGTGCTCGGATTCATTGTCCAGTGACGAGGTGGCTTCATCAAGAATCAGCACCGGCGCATCCTTGAGAATTGCCCGTGCTATCGCCAGCCGTTGCCGCTGGCCGCCGCTGATACCGGAACCATCGTCGCCGAGGATGGTGTCCAGCCCCGCCGGCAGCTTGTCGATGAATTCCATGGCATGGGCGGATTCGCAGGCAGCAATCACCGCCTCGCGGCTGGCACCGGCGAGGTCGCCAAAGGCAATGTTATTGAACACGGTGTCATTGAACAGGGTGACATGCTGGGACACCATCGCCAGCTGGCGCCGCAGGTTACCCAGCCGGTAGTCGGAAATCGGCACTCCATCCAGGGTGATGCGGCCCTCTTGCACGGGGTAGAACCGCGCCAGCAACTTGATCAGAGTGCTTTTGCCGCTGCCCGAGCGACCGACCAGGGCCACGGCTTCGCCGGCCTGGATGCTGAAATTGATGTCCCGCAAAACCCCCTCGTCGGTGCCCGGGTAGGTAAAGCTGAGCTGCTCGAAGGCAATGTCGCCGCGTGCTCGCCGCACCGTATGGGTACCGGTATCGGGTTCGTCCTCCAGGTCCAGCTGGGCGAAGATATCCTCGGCCGCCGCAAGGCCGCGCTGGATGACGCTCTGGACGCTGCTGACCTGGCGGATGGGCTTGCCCAGCAGACCCGCCGCCGTCAGGAATGCGACCAGGGAGCCGGCGGTGAAGCCGCTCAGGATGTCGGGGCTCAAGGCGAACCACACCATGGCACCGAGCGCCACCGCCAGCATTGTTTGAATCACGGGCGTACTCAGGGCATCGACCAGGGCCAGTTTCAGGCTCTGGTTGCGATTGTAGGCGCTGGCGACTTCAAAGCGGTCACCCTGCTGCTGCTGACCACCGAACAGGCGCACTTCCTTGTAGCCGCCGATGCTCTCATTGGATACCTGGGTGACATCGCCCATGGAATCCTGGATACGCCGGCTGTAGCGCCGGAAGTGCTTGCCGACCACTGACACCACCAGGGCGATACAGGGTGCGACCAGCATGAAAATCAGGCTCAGGCGCCAGTTCAGGTAAAACAGGTAGCCGAGCAGGCCGATGACGGTGAGGCCCTCCCCCACCACGACCTTCAGTGCCTTGGTGGCGGCGCCGGTAACCTGCTCTACATTGAAAGTGATCTTGGAGATCAGTACGCCCTGGCTGTGGCTGTCATAGTAGCTGCTGGGTGCCAGCAGCATCTTGTTGAACAGCTCCCGGCGCAGTTCGTGTACCAGGTTGCGGGCAACATGGTTCATGAAATAGCTGCCGGCGAAGTAACCCATGGCGCGGGTGAAAGCAAGCACTACCATCGCCACCGGCACGCCGATCCGGGCAAACTCCAGGGCCGTCATGTCACTGGAGTCCAGCAGGGCGTAGGTGGCGCCCGCCACCAGCCCCTTGTCGGCCTCGGCGGAGCCATTGAGGGAATCCAGCAGGAACTGCATCAGGTCCGCCAGCAGTACGTTGCCCATTGAGTAGAGCACATAGCCGAGAATACTCAGGGCGAACAGATACCAGTAGGGCAGCACATAGCGCAGCAAGCGCCGGTACAGATGCCAGTCACTGCCGCGGGCGCGTTCCTCAGCCACCGGCAGGGGCCTCTGCCGGTTGCCGGGTACTGATGCTCAGGTGCACGAAACCCATTTGCCCCGCTGCATCCATGGCGCGGACCACATCCTGGTGGGATGCCTGGGCGTCCGCCGCGATGATCAGTGGCAGGGTGGTATCGCCTGCGGAGATTTTGTAGATCGCCGACTGGATCGTGCGCACACGGTTGTCGACCAGAGGCTGGCCGTTGACCCGATAGCGGCCCTGCTCGTCCACCAGGATCTCCACCTGATGTTCCGGGGTGTCCCGCGCTGCGCCGGTGGCTTCAGGCAGGTCCAGGGAGAGCTGGGTTTCGCGGGTAAAAGTCGTCGACACCATAAAGAAAATCAGCAGCAGGAACACCACATCGATCAGCGGGGTCAGGTTGACGCCGACCTCGCCCGCGCGCTGGCGGCGGAACTTCAAGCCCGCTCGTCCCTGCGTTCTTCATTGTGCAGGGCATCCATAAGCTTGATGGTCTCCTGCTCCAGCCCCACCACGATGGCGTCAATGCGGCCGGTAAAATAGCGGTGCATGACCAGCGCCGGAATGGCCACCGCCAGGCCCGCTGCCGTCGTGATCAGGGCCTCGGAAATGCCGCCGGCGAGAGCGCTGGCGTTGCCGGTACCCTGGGCCATGATCTGGGCAAAAACCTTGATCATGCCGACCACGGTGCCCAGCAGGCCGAGCAAGGGTGCGATGGCGGCAATGGTGCCCAGGGTGTTGAGATAACGCTCAAGTTCATGCACCACGTGGCTGGCGGCGTCCTGAATGCTTTCTTTCATGACATCGCGGCCGTGACTGGCATTGCTGAGCCCGGCGGCCAGGATTCTCCCCAAAGGCGAGGACTGGCGCAGGTTGCGCAAGCGGTTGCTATCCAGCTCCCCTGCCTTGAGCTGCTTCCACACTGTCGCCAATAAATGCGGGGGAGAGATTTTCTTCGGGTTTAGGGTGTAAAGCCGCTCAATACAGATTGCCATGGCCACGATGGAGCAGAGCAGGATCAGCACCATCAGCCAACCGCCCGCGGTTACCAGTTCCAGCACAGTATGCATCCATAACCAGGTCCAGAGCGCATTATACCCACAGGCCCGCTATTGTTCCCAGTAGCGGGGGTAGCGGCTGCGGTGAGCCAGTAGCTGCGGCGCTCGCCCGGGGCGCAGGGTCCACTCCAGTGCTCCCTCCAGCGCAGGGCTGTAGGTAGCGATACCAAGCTGCGCGTGGCGCTCCCTGACCCTCGCAGCTGGGTGGCCATATTGGTTGGCGCGGCCATGGGTGTATATCACCAGAGCCGGCTCCACTTGCTTTAGCCAGGCGCTGGAGGAAGAGGTATTGCTGCCGTGGTGTGGTGCCAGCGCCCAGTCGCTGGCCAGGTTCCCGCGCCAATAGCGCACCAGGTCCCGCTCGCGATCGGCACCGATGTCACCGGGTAGCAGCAGGCTGTGACCGTGAGCCTCCAGACGGAGAACGCAGGAGCCGTCATTGCGGCCGGTCGTCTCCCCCGCTGCCGGTGCCAGAACCTGGAAGCGAGTGCCGCCGGACCAGCGCCAGGCTGTGCCTGCCCGACACACCGTGGCCCCCGGTTCTGCCGCCATGTCGGCGCCGACCAGCAACGCCCCCAGGGGTAGTCGTGCGCGCAGGGTGCTCAGGCCGCCGCTGTGATCGTGGTCGCCATGGCTGACCACCAGGGTGTCCAGGTGGTTAATGCCGCGGCTGCGGAGCAGGGGCAGAATGACTGAATCCGCCAGATCGGGCCCACCGGGGGTGCCGCCTCCGGTGTCATAGAGCAGGGCATGGCTGCGATCATAGACCAGCACCGCGGTGCCTTGCCCCACATCCAGCGCCAGTACCTGCAGCGCATCGGCATGGGCTGTGCGATGGCCCTGTAGAGGGAGCAGCAAGGGCAACAGCATAGGCGGCAGCAGCAATAATTTCGATACCCCGCGCAGAGGCATCACCGCCAGTACCAGGGCGACCAGCGCCAGCGCTATGGCCGGGAGTGTCGGGGTCAGCGCGGTATACAACCAGGACGGGTGATTTTGCGCCCAGGACTCTCCCAGGGGCAGGAACTGCTGCAGTGGCCAGGCCGCCAGGGCCCAGACATGGCCCGCAAGACTACTGCTGAACCCAGCTACCAGCACTCCCAGCAGGGCCAGCGGTACTACCACCAGCCCCATCAGCGGCACCAGCATTGCGTTGGCCAGGGCTGCCACCTGGCTGGCGCCGCCGAACCACCACCCCGACAGCGGCAGCATGGCCAGGCACATGTAGACGTGCGTGCCCAGCCAACGTCCTCCAGGGCCCGCCCGAGGCCGCCACAGAGCCAGCCAGAGCAGGCAGGCTACCGAGCCGAAGGAGAGCCAGAAACCCGCCCCGAGAGCTGCCAGCGGGTTTATCGCCAGCAGCAGCGCTGCGGCCAGCAGGAGATTATTCCAGGACAGCCCCGGGCGGCCGCACAGGACCGCCAGCAGTAAGCAGAACAGCATCAGCCAGGCCCTCGTGGTGGCAAGGCTGAAATCAGCAAGGGCGGTATACCCTGTGGCCAGCAGCAGCGCACAGAGAGGCCCGGCTAGCCCATTGCCGCGGTAGATACCCGCCAGCGCCAGACCCCGCGCCAGCAGGCTGCCGAGCAGAAAGCCGCAGGCGGCCACCATGCCCACATGCAAGCCAGAGATCACCAGCAGGTGGCTGATCCCGTACTGGCGAAACAGGGTCCACATGGCGTGGTCAAGCCCGCTGCGGTCGGCCACTACCAGAGCGCGCAGGATCGCGCTGGCGGCACCCTCCCCCAGCGCTGCCAGAATTTGGCCGCTCAGCCATTGCC